>CANLQR010000007.1 GCA_947492135.1 Deltaproteobacteria bacterium
CGAACGGGGTCGCAGGCCCCATTCGAGACGAAGAGCCCCCGTTTTTGACGGGGGCTTTTTCGTTGGTTTGCTGTGCGGATCCAAAGCGACCCTTGCTCGGGATGCTTCGACGTAAGCGCCTCGAGGCTGCGGGGTTTTTCGCGGCGTGACGCGCCTTGCTTCGATCCTCACGCTTGCTTGCGCGTCAGCGTTGGTGCCGGCAGTTGCCGCGGCGGCCGACGACTCGTCCATCGCCGGAGCCGTCATCGACGAGAACACCAAGGAGCCACTGCGCGGCGCGATCGTGTGGATCGAGTGCATGTGTCTGCAGTCGCGGATCGAGACCCAGACCAACGACTCGGGGCTCTACGTCGCGAGCAACCTCCCGGCGGGCCTGTACACGGTCCGCGTGTTCAAGGGCAAAGCCAACGTCGACAAGACGTTCGAGCTGCCACGGGCCGCCAAGTTCCGCGCCAACTTCAGGATGGATCCGCAGGACAGGATCAGGCGGCCGATCTTCGTCCGCAAACCTGCGGTCGATTCGCGCACCACCGCGACCGGTCGGGTGATGGACGCCCAAGAGTGGGCCAACGTGCCGACCAGCACCAACCGCACTCACATCGGGGTCGCCGAGGCGGTACCGACCGCGCAGCAGACCACCGGGGGCCTCATCATGGGCGGCGGGACCCCGACCGACATCAAGTACACGCTGGGCGAGTCGAGCCTCAACAGCCCGCGCTTCAGTACGGTCACCGCTGGGATCCTGCAGGACTTCTTGTCCGAGATCGAAGTGCTCGAGGCCGGCTATGACGCCGAGTATGGGGATGCGTCGACGGGGCAGGTTCGCACGCGCCGTCAGTCCGGTAGCAATCGCTTTCGTGGCAGCGCTCGGTTCACCTATACGCCGCGCCTGGCGAAGCCGCGTACGATCACCGCGACCGACAACGCTGTGCGCGCGATCGAGGTGCCCGACTACCAGATGCAGGGCGTCATCTCGGCTTCGGGGCCGATCATCAAGGACAAGCTGTACTGGTCGGGCGGCATCTCGCTGACCGGCGGCCGTGGCTCCCTGATCCAGAGCTTCCATCACCGCGTCGACAAGGACAACTCTGGGGGCTACGAGGCCTGTCCGTACGAGAACGGAGCCTACGACTGCGTCAGGGGCGGCGACTACATCGCGACGGAAAAGTTCGCGGAGCAGAAGTTCACCACCGGAGTGGCCTCGCCGCAGTTCTTTGGTGGGATCGACTGGGCCATCAACCCCAAGCACCGCATCGAGCTCACCGTGTTTGGTCAGCCCTCGTTTCAGCGCAGGGCGTTTCGGCGGGCGCCCAACGCCAACTATGATCCGGCTGCGTTCGGCAACACGCTGAGCACCGATCCGCTCGGCGGCGGGTCGCTGGTGGCGAACGGCATCGTCGATGGCTCCCTGGGCTGGGACCGCGCCAACTCCACTCTGTCGTCGATCGACTACAAGGGTCGTGTCGCGAAGGACAAGATCGAAATCGATGCCACGCTCGGCTACGGCGAGTTTGTCGGCGTCACCGCGTGGAAGGTGGATGACCCCGAGAGTCGCAAGCAACCCATCACGCAACAGACCGACACGCAGGGCGCGAGCCTGTTTGCCTTGCTCGACACCGAGCAACGCGTCAATCATGTCTCCGGCGTCGAGGCGGCGTGCAACGACTCCAACCTCCCCGGTCAGAGTTGCCCGGTTCGCCAGTGGCTCTCGGGTGGCATCGGTCCCTACGGGTCCGGGCGCCAGCGTAGGATCGAGGGCTTGTTGTCTCTGACGCACTTTTTCAACGCCGCGGGCGCCCATCAGCTCAAGTACGGCGTTCGGGCAGAACACGTCGAGGACCGCGTGACCGAGCAGTATTCGGGGAACAACGCCGAGGACTTCTACGACCGCTGCGGCGCCCAGGGCAAGCAGGGGTCGGGCGAGTGGTGCTACGATCGGAGCACCGATGAGTACTCGATCGACACCGGGTCGCGGGTCGACAACCACCGCTTGATCCGCGTAAACACCGACAATCCCGATGCGCGGACGTCGATCGGCTACGGCCGCATCCGCCACGAACAGGGCGAACTACGGGCGATTGCCACGCCGATCGGTGGCGGCGCGAGGGTGGCGGCCTACCAGGCTCGGGTGACTACCCAGAACTACTCGGTCTACCTGCAGGATCGTTGGGCGCTACGCTCGAACGTCTTTCTCAGCGCCGGGGCGCGCTGGGAGCTCCAGGACATGCGGGACGTCCTCGGGCGTCGCGCAGTGTTCATCTGGGACAACGTCGCGCCGCGCGTCGGCCTCAGCTACGACTGGACCGATGAGGGCAAGAGCCGGTTGTTTGCAAGCTATGGGTGGTTCTACCAACCATTGCCACTGCAGCTGAACTCGCGGGTGTTTGGTGGGCTGGTCCAGGTGGGTCGCACCTATCGCAATTCGGACTGCGTTGGGCAGACCACCACGACCGGCGACGGGGCGGTTCACGCCCGGACCGATGGTGGTGCGCCCACGGAGTACTGCACCGATTCGCGTTCGTACACCACGGGGCTCACCGAAGGCGCGGTCGTTCCGCGACTTCGTGGTCAGTACAACCAGCAGTTTCAGATGGGATACGAGCAGGAGGTCATCGAAGACCTGACGCTCGGAGTCCGTTGGCTGCACAACGATCTCGGGCGAGCGGTCGAGGACATCTCTACCGACGGAGGTAACAACTTCATCATTGCCAACCCGGGTGTAGAGGTCGCTCAGGCCGACATCCAGGCCCAGCGCAGCCGCTGCGAGGACCTCACGCGGCAGCTCAACGCCACCGCCCAAGACTCCGACCGCCGGCCGGAGATCGCTCGCGACGTGCAACGCTGCGAGTTTCTCGTCGATGCCTACGGGAAGGTCGGTACCGACTTCACCCGGCCTCGCCGCACGTACGATGCGTTCACCTTCGAGGTGCGCAAGCGCTTCGCGCGGAACTGGATGTTCACCGGCAGCTACACCTTCAGCCGCCTCGTGGGCAACTCGGACGGCTTTGTCGACCCCACCACGGGCTCGGTGAACATCGGTGCGAGCGCGCAGTACGACCTTCCCGAGCTGGTTCGCAACAGCTTTGGGCCGTTGTCCACGAACATTCCCCACCGCGTGCGTGTGGACGGGTTCTACACCTTCGATCTGAAGGAGGCAGGGCGGCTGACGGTTGGATCGAGCGCGCGGTATCAGTCGGGCTACCCGATCTCGATACGGGGCGGCAACACCCGCTACGGGGTCGGCAGCGTCTATGTGGTACCGCGCGGCGCGGGTGGTCGTGTCCAGGGCAACTACAACTGGAATCTGAGCGTGGCCTACGGCTATCCGATCAAAGATGATCTCGAGCTGGAGGTCTCGGTGAGGTGGTTCAATGTCACCAACGCGAAGGCGGCGTTGCGCGTCGACGAGGTGTACTCGTTCGATACGACGCGGGCGGTGGCGGGCGCCGATCTGTCGGACATCAAGCACACCAAGGTGCAGAGTGCCGGACGTCCCGGCGAGTTCTTTGCGCGCGACATTCTCGCGCCCCAAGGCAACTACGGGGCTCGCACGGCGTTTCAGAATCCGACCGCAGCGCAGATCGACGTGGTGCTGCGCTTTTGAGCCACGCGCTGGTTCGTGCCCCGCGGAGCCTAGCCTCCGTGAGCGTCGAGGTAGGACTTGGCCTTGTTGTCGTCGGGGTGGTTCTCGAGCACCTTGCGGTAGTGGGCCTTTGCCGCGTTCTCGTTGCCACGGGCGAGCTCGAGCTCCGCGGCCAGCAACAGCGCGCGACGATCCGAAGGTGAGCTGCGCAACGCACGGTCGCACAGCGCCCGGGCCGACGCGTCGCGGCCCAGAGCGTGGTGGGCCTCTGCCATGCACACCGTCACGGCGACGGCGTTGGGCTTCAGATCGAAGGCCTGCTTGAGCAGATCGAAGCCGGCGTCGGCGTTTCCCGAACGCACGAGCTTGCAGCCGTCGGCCAGTAGGGTGTCGTAGGCTTTCTTCTTGCTGTCACCGTCGGGCTTCGGCGTGACGGGCTTTGGCGTCGCGGGCTTTGGTGTGACGGGCTTTGGCGTAGGCTCGACGACCACCGGTGGGTCGGGCGTCACGGTCGGTTCGGCGGCGATCGTTGGTTCTGGCTCTGGAATCGGCTCTGGCTCCACCACCACCGGGGCATCTGGATTGTCCGGGGTCGGTGGTGCGAGCTCAGCGACCGGCGGGTCGTCGGCAATCGCCACGACGTCTGCGCTGTCGAGGCGTTTGCGCAGCATGCGAGCGAGGGGCTGTTGAGGGACGTCCGCGAGCACATCATTGATCTGCGCCGAGGCTGCGTCGTCGGCTCCCGAATGCGCCAGTGCGACGGCGGTCAACAGCCGCACCAGCGCCGTCTGTCGTTCGGTCGCCTTGAGCTGGGCCAGGATGCTGGCAGCCAGCGCCTCGGAGGGCTCGGGCCCGCGCCACAACGGCATGGAGATCGCCGCCGCACGGAGCTCTGGATCGCGAAAGCTCGGCAGCAGCACCAGCGGGAACGACTCGGTGATGTCGGTGCCCGAAGCCAGCTCTGCACGGGCCAGGGCTGCCTCGATCCGGCCCGGATCGGAGCTGTGCCGATCAAGCTCGCGTCCGAGATCACGTGCGCGGGTGATCGACGTCGCAGCGAGCTTCTGCACGGACTCGCGATCGGTCGGATCGAGCTCGGCACGGATCGACGCCTCGAGCGCGACCGCAGCGTACAGCTCGAGCAACTCGACCTTCGCGGCCGTCGCCTTGGTCGCGAGCGTCGTCGATCTCTCGAAGCGCTCGAGCTCGGCGACGGACTGCGCCATCTGGTCGTTGTCGAGCATGCCCCGGGCCGTCGCAGCCCGCGCACCAAGCTCGGCGAGCCCCACGTACGCGTGCGTCGTCGGTGCGGGGGCGGAGACCTCGGCGCGTGGTCGCGACGTGTTGGCGGTGTACGCGATGATCGCGGTGACCCCGAGAAAACCGGCCAGCGCCACGGTCATGCGTCCGGCGGGAGGATCGAGCGGTGGCTGGGGCATCTTGCGGGGGCGCGGCAACGAGCGCCGCATCCTTTCCTTCGCCAAGTGTGGCCCAGCAGCCCGGTCGTCGGCAATCACGGCTGCGTGCGCCGCTGCTCACTGCTGTATAGCTCCAGGGCGCGGAGCAGCCATCGCGCCTCGTCACTGCGCAACGTCGCAGCGGCGTCGATCTCGTCGCCGCTGCGGGTACCGACCGATTCGGCCAGCGTGCGCAGTGCTCCGCGGAGCTCGTGGCTCTTTCGCGTTGCCGTGAGCCACCAGTGTCGGGTCAGCTCGACGCGCAGCCCGGCGATGTGGTCGGGGCTGGACAGCCAGTGGGCAATCTCGTCCAGCGCAGCGATTCGGGAGGCCCGCGATACCGTGGTCGGCCGCCGCGCGAGGGCCTCGGCGTGATGCAAGGCCCGCGGCCCGGTGGTGCGGTGGTCGGGGTTCGCCAGGGTGGCGAGCGCGTCGAGGCGGTCAACCAATTCGGCGTCGTCACCCGCGAGCAATCCGGCGAGCCCGGTGAAACGGCCGACGTGGGCATACATCTCGCGGAACCGGCGTTCGTCGGCCGGCATCGCAACCTCCGGCGGCACGACGTTGGTCCAGGTGTCGGTGCGCTGGGCCACCGACGCACGAAGCAACGCACGCAGTGCGGCGTGACCACCGAGTTGCCCAGGGTCGTCGTCGCGTTCGACGTCGTCCTCGCGGGTCGGCCACGGCACGAGCCAGCGCTCGAGCGGACCGCCTGGCGTGAGAAAGGCAGCGAGTGCCAGGAGCATTCGTGCGAGCGCCGGATCGCCGTGGGCCTCGTGCATGCGAGACAGCGCCAGGGCGAGTCCCGCCTGAAGCGGCCGATCGCTCGCCCAGTGTCGCAGCGCGTCAAACAGCGCCAGCGGTCCGCCCGCGAGGCGCGAGGATGCGGCGATCAGTGCATCGATGTGTTCCGGCGGCCCCACGGTGGCGACCTCGGTCGCGGCTTGGCGCAGGGCTGGGAGCAGCGTCTGCGTGATCGTGGTCGCGTTGCGCTGGCCCATCGCGGTCGCGAGCTCGAGCGAGCCGCGGCGGCGCGCCTCGTGGAGTGCAGTCAGCACCAGCGCCGGTTCGTCGCGTCGCCCGCGGGACCACAGCCAGTGCCCCAGCGCTTCGATCTCGGCGCTGCGACCGGCCGCAAAGGCGAGCGGTAGCGCGAGCGCGCGGGCGGCTTGGTCGTCGACGTCGGCCTCGCGCGCCGCCGCAAGCAGTTCGGCCGCGCGCGCGGCCGCAGCCTCCCGCAGTTCGGCGTCGGGCAGCGCGGCGCCGCGCTCGAGCACGATCCGGGCCGCACGGACGAGGTGCCGCGCGCGCTCCCGCGGCGAGGCACACACCATGGCGTATCGCTCGAGTGCGTCGGCCAAGTCGTCGGGCAGCTCATGCAGCTCGAGCAGCTCGACGTGCAACCGCAGCAGCCCTCGATGCTGTGGTCCCGACCGCAGGCCAGCTCGGCAGGTTGCAAGCGCCCGGGTCGCATCGCCCAAGCCGAGCTCGAGCCGCGCCAGCTCGGCGGCGACATCGGCAAACTCGCCGTCGTCTTCGCGGGCGAGCTCGGCGAATCGAGCCCGCGCCACGCCGAGCCGTTCATCGGGACTCCCGAGCGTCGCCATCAGCTGGTCGAGCTCGGCCAGGGCCCGGCGTCGGATTGCGGCGTCGTCGACGTTGGTCAGCCGCGCCAGATCGTCCAGGGCCTCCGCGTTGCGATCGAGCAGGCGTGCGAGCGAGGCCCGCTGGAGTCGGAGCCCCGCGCCGATATCCCCGTCGCCGCGGTCGCGCAACCGCTGGTAGATCGCGACCGCGGTCGCCTGGCTGCAGGCGAGGGCGACCTCTGCGATGAGGCGCGCGGCTTGGCCCTCGTCGTGCGGTTCTTTCAGCGCGTGGAGCAGGGCCTGCGCTGCCCGCTCGGGGTCGCCGAGGCGCTGCCACGCGGTGGCTGCGACCTGTAGCCATCCGGCGGAGGCGAGCCCGGGCGCCATCGCGGCGGCTTCGTGCTCGAGTCGGTCGATCGCCATGGCCGCGTCATCGCCCGCGGACTCATCGATCTCCGCATCGTTCTCGCGCAGGCGTGCAACCAGCCGATCGATGCGCGCCAGTGCGTCGGGGCCGAGCGCATGGGGCAGGCTCTTGGCGGCAAGGGCGAGGCGCTGCGCGACCATGGCTCGTGGTCGCAAGCGCATCGCGAGTGTGACTGCGCGGGTGTGAACCCCGTCGTCATCGATCTCGGTGATCGCCGACTCGAGACGTCGGGTGGCGTCCTGATGATCGTTGCTCGAGCCCACCCACTGGCTGGCGATCTCGAGTTCGACGTGGGCCCGGGCCGGGCCGGGCCCAAGCGTGCGCAAGACGGCTTCGAGCCCCGCGACGACCAGCGAGCAATCGCCCCTGCACCTCGCGAGCTCGAGCAAGAGTTGGCGTGCCCCCGGGTGGGTCGGATCGGCCTGGAGCGCCTCGAGAACATCGGCGATCGCCTGCTCGGCGGCTGGGCCTCGGGTATCGCGGCGGTAGGCCGACTGCATCGACAACGCGTGACGATGCAGGACTTCTGCCCGCAATGCCCCCGACATCGGCAACCCGCGAAGGTGGTCGAGCACGACGACCAGCTGCGTGGTGTTTGCGGCGCGCTCGTGGATCCGCGCGAGCTCCAGCAGGGCGGGCACGTGATCGGGCGCGGTCTCGAGCACGAGCTCGAGCAGGACGCGCGCGCCCTCGTCGCTGCCCGTGCGGATCAGCGCCCGGGCTGCGCTCGCAGCGAGGTCAGCGCGCGCCGTGGCCGAAAGCTCGGGGTGGCGAACCGCCACACAGACGTGGGGCCAGGCGGTGCCGAGGTCGCCCCGGCGAAGCTCGAGTCTCGCAAGCCCTTCGTTGGCCGTGGCGTCCGACGCATCGCGAGCAATGGCCTCGCGATAGCAAGATGCCGCCAGATCGGCGTGCTGGGTGTGGTGTGACAGCACGGATCCCAGCAGTGTCCACAGCGGCGCCTGTGCGGCGTCGGGCGTGGCGCTGATCCGCGCGAGCAACTTGGTGCGGGCAACCTCGACGGGCACGACCCCAACCAGAAGCACTCGCAGTCGTGTGGCCGAGGACCGCGGATCGACGAGGTAGGCGTCGAGGTAGCGGTCGACGGCTTCGAGCGGTCGTGCAAGTGGGCCATCGAGGAGCTCGGCCGCATGCAGCCGCGCGGCGGCAAAGCGTGGCGCATCGTGGAGCAGCGCCACGGCCCTGGCATCGAGCAGACGAACCAGGTCCTCGTATCTCGCCGCGTGACGCCAGGCATGGGCGAGGCACGCGAGACCCTCGTCCGGCAACATGCCCGCGCGCTCGAGCGCCTCATAGGCGACGGCGGCGGCGGCGGTGTCACCGAGTACATCGCGCTGCAGTCGGGCAAGCCGCACCAGCACTGCGCCGCTTTCGGGGGTCGCGAGCTTTTGTCCCGCGATCTCGGGGGCAACGCGCCCAGCGAGCTCGTGCGCCAGGTCGACCCAGCGTTCCTGGCGTTCGAGCACCTCGGCGAGCTCATCGCTCAGTGCCACGGTCTGGGGATCGCTGCGGTCGAGCGCTGCGAGCGTCAGTCGCAGCGCCTGCTCGGCATGCGCGAGGTCCTGGAGCTGGTCGCGATAGACCCTCGCCATTCTCAGCAGTGTCGAGGTGCGCGCGGCACCGCGTTGGCGAGGGAACACCACTGCGAGTAGCGAGACCAGCTCGTGCCAACGGCCGCGGCTCTGGTGAAAATCAGCCAAGCGTAGGGCGAGATCGAGGCGGTCGGGAGCGTCGCCGAAGGCCGCGGCCAGCTCGATCGACGCCGCCTCGGGCTCGCCCAGGACCTCGGCGAAGAGCCGTGCGCGCTCCTCGAGCGCCTCGATTCGCGCGGCCCCGGCGTAGCGTTGGGCGATGCCGCCCAGCAGGTGCACGCGCAGTCGCGGGTCGTGGGCGACTGCGAGGATCTCGGTCCGGGCGCGGGCCACTCCTTGGTGATCGGGAGCGCGGACGACCGCGGCATCGAGCAACTCGATCGCGGCGTCGATATCCCCGCGGGCCAAAGCCGCGTCGATGCCCCGAGTTGCCGTCGCCGCGAACGCATCGGGTCCCATCGGCAGGGCCCCAAGCATGCCGCGCACCAGCTCTACGGCAGCGCCGAGCTCACCGAGTTTGAACGCAGAGTCAATCGCCTCCATCCAGCCGGCAACGTCGCGGGGCGGCTGGGCAGCCGCGATCGCGGGCTGTCGCAGTCGTGCGACGGCCTCGCCCAGTTCCCAATCGCTGTGACGTTCGGCGTGATCGGCGAGTGCGGCGAGTCGGTCATGGTCGGGGACGCAGCGCTCGAGCACTTCCAGGGCCGTCGCTCCCCAACGCCGATCGCCGCAGGTCGCCGCATCGAGGGCGCGCCAGGCGGTGGCGTGTTCGCCCGCGTCACTGGCCGCTGCGGCGAGGTCACACCACAACCCAACGCGGGCGCGCGAGGGCGCCTCGGCGAAGACCCGATCGGCGGTGCGCAGGGCCTCTTCGGGGTCGTCGAGCACCAGCGTGGGCCCCATGTGGCGGAGTTCGTCGGACAATGGATCGCCTGGCGGGAGCTGGGCGATCTCGCGGGCTGCTGCGTACTGCTGCTTGGCCGCGAGTGCGGACACCAGTGCCAACGTGCATCGCGATCGTCCGCGTGGCGATTCGGCGAGCTGCGCCCACAGGCGGACATAGCGGAGCAGTTCGTCGTGGTCTTCGGGGTGGGCAAGCGCGGCGATCAGCGCTCGCCGAGCGTCGGCGTCGGTCGGTTGCAGGCGCACGCGCGCGCGCGCGAAGGACTGTCGCCGCCCTCGATCGGTTGCCGCGAGCTCATGGCCCCAACGAAGTGCGGCGATGTTCGCCGCGGCAAACGCCGACGTGGCCTCGACCACCGCCAAGACCTCGTCGCAGGCTCGCGCCCGATCGCCTTGCACGAGCGACGCGCGCACCCTGTCAGCGACCGCCAGGACCGACCCCTCGGGTGAGTCCGCAGTCGCCGAGTTCCACGACGCAGCACCGACCAGCCAGCTCGCGCGCGCACGACGTTCGTCGAAGGTCAGCTCGACCAACGACAGCCGCTCGAGCGCGGGAATCTTCCAGCCGGCCCTCACGAAGGGGATTCGCAGTGCCTCGAGGGCAGGGTCGATCGCGACCGCCAGCGAGGTCCTGCGGCGGTTGGGATCGATCGCCAGCGCCATCTGCTGCCACATGGCATCGAGGTCGATCGGCTCACTGCCGATGAACCACCGGTGGGTTGGCCACACGGTGAGTCCTCGGCCTTCGCCACGCAAGCCGACGGCACAACCGATCCATGCGACTCCGCCGGCCTTGGCTCGGCCCGAGAGCGTGATCCAAGGCGACGGTGGTCCGTCGATGTGGGCCCGCGCCGCTGGCTCGAAACCCACCGTATCGATCCGAATACCCGCGAGGACGCGGCCGGCCAACCGGGCGGACAGCCACGCCTGCAACGAGTGGCGCTCGATCTCGAGGGTCATGCGCTGCACATGACAGCGTCGATGGCGGAACGATCGCGCGGCGACCGGCCCCTCGAGCGGAAAGCGGATACCCGGCACGTCGGCCTCGTAGTCGAGGAGGTGGACGCCAGGCGCGAGGGCGCAACGCTCGAGCCCGAGCAGCGCTCGGCGGTCGCGCAGCATCAGCGAGAACCCCAGAGGATTTCCGAGCGAGGGGCCATCGGCCTCGGGCTCGGTCATGGCTCACTCGCCGTCGCCGGGGCCCATGGGACCACCACCCGCAACGCCCGTGCGGAGCATCCCGCCGCGGTTGCCCACCCGATCACAGACCGCGTAGGGCTTGAGGACCTGTTTGCCTTCTTCGTCCTTGGCGAGCTTGGTCTCGTAGGTCATCAAGCGCGCCAAGCGACCGTCGTTGCTGCTGACGGCGCCGGTGCCCTTGGCCTCGAGGCAACGACGGTAGGTCCAGCGCGATGTCACCAGGTCGCCCTTGCGATCGACCGCCGCCCGATACAACTCGGGGCGCGCCTCGGCGTAGCCCGCGTCGGTCGCCTCGCTCTTGTCGACCACACCCGCAAGGACGACGTCATCGCCGACCTCGAACACCTGATCGAGCAGACTCTGATCGGGCGCAGCTGCCCACGCGGCAGCGAGGATCGTGGGCGCCTGTCCGAGCCCGGGCGCCGGGTCTCCCTTGGCAAACAAGCCGGTCTCGTCGAGCTTGACCTTGCGTCGCGCATCCGTGCCCACTTGCTCGATACCGGAGTCGCCACCGAGCGCGCTGCCGCCGGCGAACACGTCGGTGAGTGCCGCGCCCGCGGCGATCGCAGCGAGGTCTTCCTCGGCCGCGGTGCGTGCGAGTTGGCGGCCCTTGTTGCGGCGCAACGCATCCTCGGCGAGCTCGGGCAGGGCACCGGCTTCGTCGATATCACCCTCGCGACGCTCGCGAACGAGCACGAGGTAGAACGCCTTGCTGCCGTCGATCACCTCGGAGACGGCGCCGAGTTCGATCGACGCGAGCTGGTTGTCGACCTGGGCGTCGATGCCCGTGCCTGAGCTCTGCGCGACCCAACCGAGTTCGCCACCACGCACCGAGCTGTCATGCTGCGAAATCTCTCGCGCGACCTTGCGAAAGTCTTCTCCGCTCATGACTCGGGCGCGGGCGCCGGCGATGGTCGCCCGCGCGCGGCCAAGTCCGTCGGTCACCGCGGGCGCGTCGGCGGGCTCGAGCCCCTTGCCGACCTTGCCGCCGGTGTCGTCGGTCGCACTGCCTGACTCGGCTGCGGTATCGGTCGGCTCGGCACCGGCAGACTCCGGCTTGCGGATCTCGATGATCCACGTGCGCGCTTGCTTGGGCAGCTTGGAGAAGCGGCTGCTCTGCGTGACCAGTTGTTTGCGCAGCTCGTCGGTGTTCGCCTTCGCGTACGCGTCGATCTCTTCTGGCGTGGGATCGATGAGGTCGCCGAACCGCATCGCCTCGTAGCGGGCGTAGCGGAGCGAGACTCGATTGGCGCCGGCATCGTAGGTCGCGCGCAACTCTCCCTCGGAGACCGCGACGCTGGACGCGACGAGGTCGCGGACCGTGCGGGCGAGCAACTCGCGACGCTGAGACTCGAGGTAAGTCGGCTCCGAGACCTGCAGGCCAGCGAGAAAGGACTTGGTGAACAGGTCGTAGTTGAACGCGAGCTTGCCGAGCCAATCCAAGGTTTCGCCGAGCACGATGAACTGGCCCGCGAGCACGAGGTCCTCTGCGTCTGCCGCAGTCGCCTCGAGGCCCAGCGCATGTCCGGCATCGAACAGCACCTCGCGCTCGACGGCCGAGTCGAGGATTTCTTCCTTGAGACCCATCAACTCCTGGTAGCGCGGGTCCTTGGGGATCTGAACGATCCGATCGACGAGGTTCGCCTGAAACCGAAATTCTTCGTCACCGAGGCTCTCGCCGTGCACCTTGACGTAGGACCCAGTGCCCAGTGAGAGGTTGTCGCTCGCGGGGCCGAAGGACAGGCCGAACACGAGCGCGAGGACGCCCAAGATGATCCAGGCGAAAACGCTCGACGCAGTGCGACGGAAGAAGTTGAGCATCGGTCGGGGAGCGAAGGTACCCCGATGGGCGGCCCGCGCAAGGCCAACGGCGCCCTTGTCGGTGGGGATCTTGGGCCGCCGCGGATCGCGCGGCGTATTCTCCTACGGTGCTGAAATTACAAAGAAATATGCCCAGCCGGTCGCCGGTACCTGGCCAGCACACGCGGCTTCGACCGCGTGACCTCGACCCCTGAACGCGCGATCACACGCAGAATTCGTCAAGATTCCAAGCCCCTGACCGACCCCGCCCGACGCGGGGTAGCTTCCCCCCGACGCGCCTCTCGTGTATTGCAGACCGACCGCCTTGGTTCTCGACGTCACTTCTGGCGTCGTCGCCGTGGTCGGCCGCGAATCCGCCGGTTCCACCCGATGCTGTTTGACTGGGTATACGGCCTGTTCTCGAACGATCTGGCCATCGATCTCGGTACCGCGACGACGCTCACGTACGTCAAGGGCAAGGGCATCGTCGCGCACGAGCCGTCGGTGGTTGCCGTCCAGAAGAACGCGAGCAGCAAGCGCGTGCTCGCCGTCGGCAAGGAAGCCAAAGAGATGCTCGGGCGCACGCCGGGCAACATCGTCGCGATCCGGCCGATGAAGGACGGCGTCATCGCCGACTTCGAGGTCACCGAGGCGATGATGCGCTACTTCATCACGCGGGCGCACAACCGCCAGACGTTGGTGAAGCCTCGCATCATCATCTGCGTGCCATCAGGCATCACCGAGGTCGAAAAGCGGGCGGTGCGCGACTCGGCGCTCGCGGCTGGGGCTCGCGAGGTGTTTCTGATCGAAGAGCCGATGGCCGCTGCCATTGGAGCGGGCCTGCCGATCACCGAACCCGGCGGCAACATGATCGTCGACATCGGCGGCGGCACTGCCGAGGTCGCGGTCATCTCGATGGCCGGCATCGTCGCTTGCAAGAGTTGCCGCGTCGGCGGCGACAAGATGGATGAAGCCATCATCCAGCACATCAAGCGCAAGTACAATTTGCTCATCGGCGAGCGCACGGCGGAGCGCATCAAGATCGAGATCGGAACCGCGGCTCCGACGGAGATCACGATGACAATGGAGGTCAAGGGTCGAGATCTGGTCGCAGGGATCCCCAAGACCGTGGTCGTCGATTCCGACGAGATCCGCGAGGCGCTCTCCGAGCCGATCAGCGCGATCGTCGATGCCGTGCGTTCGGTGCTCGAGCTCGCGCCGCCGGAGCTGTGCGCCGACATCGTCGACAAGGGCATCGTGATGACCGGCGGTGCCTCTCAGCTCGCCAACCTCGACGTCTTGCTGTCCGAAGAGACCGGGTTGCCGGTCTTCTTGTCGGACGAACCCGAGTTCGCGGTGGTGCTGGGGTCGGGCGCGGCCCTCGACGAACTCGACCTGCTCCGAGAAGTCGCCCTCCAGTAAGGAAGAACCGGCCGTCGCGGGCCGTTCTCGCGAGTGCCCATGGCAGTTTCGTTCCACAGCGTTCGCAACGGCGCCCTGGTGGTGATCCTCCTGGGAATCCCCATCATGATGTTGCGCGCGAGCGCCAAGGAGCCCCATGAGATGGGTGCGTTCGATCGGGCGATCCGCCGCATCGGCGCCCCGCTCGAAGCCGCGGTGTCCTACTCGTTCGGCATGCTCGGAGGCTTCTTCGAGCGGTGGGTGCTCCAGGCGCGGCTGCAGGACTCCAACGAGGACCTCGCCGGCGAGAACCGCGAGCTCAAGCAACAGATGCGGGACCTCGTTCAGCTCGAAGAGGAAAACGCCCAGCTGCGACGCGCGCTTCAGATGCGCGACCGAGTTCCCGAGGACATGATCCCGGCCGAGCGTGTGGGCGTCGATCAGTCGCCGTTTTTCAGAGTCATCAACATCCGCATCGACCGAGGCAACAGCATCGCGGAGCCGGGCATGGCGGTGCTTGCACCCGACGGCGTCGTCGGCCGCATCGACAAGAGCTTCGACGACTACAGCGACGTGATGCTGATCACCGACGCGCGCAGCAAGATCGCGGTGGAGGTCGCCCGCAATCACGCCCAGGGCATCCTCGAGGGCAACAGCGAAGACAGCTGCATCGTCGACGTGTCCAAGGACTACGAGGTGCAGCCCGGCGACATCGTGCAGACCAGCGGCGTCGACGAGCTGTTCCCCAAGGGCCACCCGGTGGGTCAGGTGGTGGCCATCGAACAACTCGTGGGTGACCAGCAGCGCCTGCGGATCGTGCCCTCGGTGCGCTTCGATCGCATCGATGTGGTTTGGGTGGTGCTCGCCGCCGCGCCCGAGCCCGATCCTCGGGCCGAACAGGTCGAACCTCTACCGCAGTCGCGCGGCTTGGTGCCGATCCGCTAGGGGTTCACCATGCTCCGCGCGTTCACCCACCTGATCATCGGTTGGCTCCTCGTCGCGCTGGTCGGCGGCATGGCTGATGTTCTGGGGCTGTCCCTGATGCTGCCGGCAACGTCGGCGGTGGTGCTCGCGCACGCGGCGTTCTCGCGCGAGCGTGAGCTGGTCTGGGGGCTCGCGGTCGCGGTCGCGCTCGGCTACATCGAGGATCTCCATCAAGGCGCCCCTGTGGGGGTGCTCTCGCTGTCCTTCGCGATCTCGTTCCTGGTCCTGCACTGGGCCGCCGGTCGCATCGCAGTGCGAGGTTGGTCGATGCGGGCGCTGGTCTCGCTGATGGCGGTAGCGCTGATCGACACGATCACCGTCACGCTGTTGTTCGTCCTGGCCGACCCGTTGTCGATCCGCTCCGAGGCGCTATGGCCGATGCTGTTGGGCTTGCGCTGGCATGCGTTGGCGACGGTCCTGGTGGCGCCGCCGGTGTGGTCACTGCTGCAACGCACATTCACCGTCTTCCGGCTCGACGCGCAGACTCCATCCGAACTCCACCTGGATGTGCGATGATCGACCTTCGCCAGCAGGACGACTTGCGAGAGCTGCGACCGCGGTTCTCCGGGATGGTACTGGCGGTGTTCGTCGTGTTCTCCGCGTTGATGCTGCGGCTATGCCAGTTGCAGGTGCTCGAGGGTGACCACTATGCCCGCCGCGCCGAGCGCAACTTCGTGGACGTCGTCGACGTCGAGGCCCCGCGGGGGCACATCTTCGACATCAAGGGCCGCTCGCTCGCGAGCAACCGTCCCGCCTACACCCTGCATTTCACGGCATGGGCACGGTTCACGGTCGCACCCGACGGCGGAATCATACCGACCGAGGAGGGCGTGCGAACGCCTATCGACGAGGCGTCGCGCGACCTACTGGTCTCTTTGTTCGACTTCGTGGACGACGCGGATCGTGCCGAGATGCTGGCGAAGCTCGAGGAGTTGCGCGCCGACGAGCAGCGCGGCCGCTACGCCCAGATCCTGCGCCGGAACCTGTCGTGGAACGAGTACGCGCGGATCGAGGCACGGCAGGACTCGCTCGATCCGTGGATCGAAATCCGTGAGAGTTCGCGCCGCTTCTACCCGGAGGGCGAACTCACCGGGTTCGTCACTGGACACATGGGCAACATCGCTCGCGAGGCGCTCGAGCGCTCCGACCACCTGTCGTATCGGCCGGGAGACCGGGTTGGGCAGACCGGTATCGAGCGGCAGTGGGAGAACTATCTGCGCGGCCGCCTGGGATCGCGATCGAGGGTCGTCGATGCTGCGCGCCGCGAGGTCACCGCGGCCTCGGCGGAGGCCGTCGCGGCGCTGCCACCCGATCGAGACCCGATTCCCGGCCAAGATATCTATCTGACCCTCGACCTCGATCTGCAGCGGGTCGCCCGCGAGTCTCTAGAGAGCAAGCTCGCCGGGGCCGTTGTCGCCCTCGAGGCCGACACCGGTCGGGTGCTGGCGATGGTCTCGGTGCCAGGAATCGATCCCAATCGCTACGAGCAACCGATTCCCGTCGAGCAGTGGCGCGACTGGTCAGGGAGCCCGCTCAAGCCCTTCATCGACAAGACCGTACAAGAGCACTTCTTTCCGGGTTCGACCTACAAGGTGGTCTCGGCGCTCGTCGCGTTGGCCGACCCCGAGTTCGATCCCGACGCGCAGTTCGAGTGCACCGGTTCACTGGTCTTCGGTGGTCGTCGCTTCAAGGACACCCACGTGCACGGTCGGGTCGATCTCGAGCGCGCCATCGTCGAGTCCTGCAACACCTACTTCTTCAACTTGGCGGTGCAGAGCACCCTGAGCCTCGAGCACGTGGCTCCGATCGCCCGGGCCCTGGGGCTTGGCGAGCGCTCGGGCTTGGGTATCAACGGCGAGGTCAAGGGCACGATCCCCACCGAGGAGTTCGAAGCTCGAGAAGGCACGTACCAAGGCGGTGTCCGGCTCAACAGCGCGATCGGCCAGGGCAACGTCAAGGTCACGGTGATGCAGCTCGCGGTGTTGTATGCGGCCATCGCCAACGGCGGGTTCGTGCTCACGCCCTACCTGGTCGACCGGATCGAGACCAACGACGGCAAGTTGGTGCTCTCGACGCAGCCGCAGCCGCGCAACGAGAAGCCGGCGATCAATGCCGTCGACCGGGCCCGTATCCATCGCGGGCTGGTGGGTGTCGTCAATGATGCGGCTGGCACCGCCTACAGCGAGCGGCTGCCAAACGTCGTGGTGGCGGGCAAGACCGGCACGGCGCAGGTCGGTCGCGACATCAGCGAGGCCGGCATCGAGATCGAGGGCTGGGACACCACCCAGGACCACGCGTGGTTTGCTGCGTACGCCCCCGCCGAGTCGCCGCGGATCGTCGTGGTGGCCGTGGTCGAGCACGGCGGCACCGGCGCGGACGCTGCGGCGCCGATCGTCATGAAGGTGATCGATCACTACGTTGGCAGCACGACCTCGGCTTCGGGGGTTGCGCCACGCGCTCCCGGCGTACCGCCGCCGCTGCCCGGACGCGAGGAGGCCCCGCCCGTGGTCGCCCCGGGTGAGCGTGGCAACGCGCGTGATTCGAGTGGGCCACCACTTCCCGGTCCCGGCCGATCGAAGAACCGGCCGGCGACGCCGGGGAGGCCGCACTAGTGGGCACGATGCTCGACCGTCCCCAAGATCTCTTCAGCCGACTGCGACGCTCGGTCGACTGGGTCGTGGTCATCGTGACGTTTTCGATCATCACGCTGGCGGTGTTCAATCTCAACAGCGCGGGCAAGGGCGACTGGACCGGCCGCGTGGCGACCCAGCTTCGCTGGGTCGGGCTGGGCACCATCGCGATGTTCGTCGTCACGGCGATCGACTACCGCGTCATCTATCGGGGTGCCTATGCCGCGTACGCCTTCGGGGTGTGTCTGCTCGCGTTGGTCCCGTTCTTCGGGATCAAGGTGAACAACGCGCGGCGTTGGCTCGGGACCGACGACTGGCGCCTGCAGCCCTCCGAGCTGATGAAGATCCTCATCGTGCTCGCGCTCGCACGCTACCTTCATGACAGCTCGGCGCGTCGCATCAAGCGTGGGCTGCGTGATCTCGCCCCGCCGGCCGTGATGGTGTTGGCGCCCATGGCCCTGGTGGTCTACCAGCCCGATCTCTCGACCGGCTTGATGATCGGGACCATTGCCGTGTCGCTGCTGTCGATCACGGGTCTGACGCTGCGGAGCTTCTTGGTGCTGATGTCGGTGGCCGTTAGCGGCTTCGCGCTGGGTTGGAGCTACATGCTCAACTACCAGCGCAAGCGGATCGATGTCTGGCTCAATCCCGAGCTGTATGCCGACGATGAGGGCTATCAGACCATCCAAGCCATGATCGCCGTCGGCGACGGCGGCTTCTTTGGTCGCGGACTCGACAAGGGCACCCAGAACTCGCTGGGCTTCTTACCCGAGCCGTTCACCGATTTCCCGTTCGCGGTGTACGGCGAGGAGTGGGGGTTTGTCGGCGGTGCGATGCTGTTGACCCTGTACGCCAGCCTGGTGCTGTGGTCGATCAACATTGCATCACAGGCGCGCGATCGTTTCGGCGCGCTGCTCTGTGTCGGCGTGGCCGCGTTGTTCTTCTGGCAGGTCGCCATCAACGTCGGGATGGTGCTGCAGCTGCTCCCGGTGTCGGGGGTCACCCTGCCGTTCATCAGCGCGGGCGGAAGCAACGTACTGACGATGATGATCTCGCTCGGGGTGCTGATGAGCGTGTCGCGCTCGCGCCACGTCCGCTAGGGTCGCGCTGCACGGGCGGCAGGATTCCAGGCGGCTTTCGGGGCCCGCGAGAGGGTCGGTTTGCGCCCAGACCCAAGTGCGCACCAGGCTTCGCAGTCCCATGTGCAGCCGGTTGCGCACGATGACGACGGGGAATGTTGTGGTCATACTCGCCGCTTGGCGAAGCCTCTCGTCGGCGTGCTGACCAATCCCCACTCGGGGAAGAATCGCCGTCAGCCTGGGCGGCGGACGGCGCTCGAGCGGGCTGTCGGTCGACACGGGATCGTGCGCGAGACCCGGGGCACCGAAGAACTCGGCGCTGTGCTCGACGAGTTCATCGATGCCGGCTGCAGCCATTGGGTCTGTGACGGCGGTGACGGAACCCTGCACTGGATGCTCTCGGTTGGCGACGAGCGACTCCGGGCGCGCCAGCAGCCCGGCGACGACGTGGCCTGGCCCAGCATCATCCCTGGCAACGGTGGCAGCATCGACTTCGTCGCGCACAAGGCTGGCATCCGTGGCGATGCGGCCGCGCTCGCCCAAGCCCTGGTCGGTCACCTGGTGGATGGTGCTGTGCTCGAGCGCGTGCCCCTGGACACCATGCGCATGCGCGGCAGCTATCGCGACGGGGGTGGGAACTTCGAGCATCTTGGCTTCGCCTCGGCGATCGGCGGCATCGCGCAGCGGGTCTTCGGCAAGCTCTACGAGCGGCGCCCGGTGGGTGCGTGGTCGATCGCGCGAGTGCTCGGCAAGTCCGCCGCCAGCGCCGTGGTTGATCTCGCGCCGGGGCTATCGCAGCTGGTGCCGGGCGAGCTCCGCGACTACGCCAACGAAATGTTCGCGCCAACCCGGGCTCGGGTTGCCATGGACGGTCGCACGCTCGACTTCGACAGCTTCGTGTCGCTCCAGGTCGGCTCGATCGACATCAACCTCGGCGGGGTGGTCCGAACGTTCCGACTCGCGCACGCACCGGGCATCCTCCACGCGCAGGCGATGTCCACGACGCGCCTCGGGGTGGTCGCGAATCTGCCCAACATCGTGATGGGAACGCCGATCTGGGGACGCCACGTCTTCGATGGTCCGACCAAGACGATGAGCGTCGAGGCCTTCGCTGGCGAGTCGCTCGACCCGGTCATCGATGGCGAGATGTTCCACGGGTTGGCAGAGCTACGGATCGAACGGGGCCCGACGCTCGGTGTGCCCCGGCTGCGCGCCGCCTGACCGCGGGACTCGGCATTCGAGAGCGAACGCACGACATCCTTGGTCGAGGTTCAAGAAGTTCTGCGCCGGGCGACGGAGCCGGCAGCGAGCCCCGGGTGGTTGACAGCAATGCTGCGATCACGGCAGCTTCCTCGTCATTCCCGGAGGAGTTGTCATGAAGCATTCCATCGCCTTGCTATCCGCGTGCTCTCTGTTTTCGATCGCGTCCACCGCCGCGGCAGGTGACCTCGCCTCGGCTGGTCGAACCATCGGAGCCGATGGCTACGAAGCCGTCCCGGCCACCTTGTTCATCCCCGATGCCTCGATTCCACTGACGCCCTCCGACGAGTGCTCGTTCCCACAGGGCGGCAACGACAACGCGGCGCTCGGTTGCATTGGCGGTCTCGAGGCCGCGACCGACTACACCCCGCCGGGAAACGCGACCGACGTGTTCGACGGCGTCGTGACGGCGCTCGCGATGTACAACGTCCGCGTGACCGCGGTGCGGCCGCCGGACTACGTCCCCTACATGATGTTGCTGCCCGGCGACGCCGTGAATCCCGACAGCCTGTCGCGGACCTGCGCAGGCGCCATCCCCGATTGCGACGGCGTGCAGCGCAACGACATCGGCACCACCAGCGGCGGGTCGATGTTCTGCATGGATCCCGATCCGGTCCAGGCCGCGCTGATCGCCTTTGGGTCGATGTCGGGCCTCGAGGGCAACGACAACCCCATGGATCCGATGTTCTACCAAGCCGCGGCTCCGTTCGGCCCCGACTACGCGAACCCCTCGCTCGAGTACCAGGACATGTGCTCGCAGCTGGTGCCGACGGTCGACGACATGGAGATGGCCAACCAGATCAACTGCGCGCCGTCCCTCTATCACGAGCCCTACTGCGACGGTCAGGACAACCAGACCAACGGTCACGTCGAGCTGCTCGCGATCTACGGCGCGGGCCCGGTCGTCGAGGACACCACCCCGCCGACGATCGACGCGATTGGCATCGAGGACGGCATGGTCCTGCCCGCAGGCTCGGACCTGCCGCTCACCGCCACGGTGACGGATGACTCCGGGCTGGTCTTTGCCCGCTGGACGATCACCAACACCAGCAAGGCCTTCTTGGATTTCGACACCAACGCGGATGGCGTCGTCTGCAAGTCGCACAACACCGTCTGCGAGGTCGACTTCGTCGGCAGCGGCCCGCCGTACTACCAGGTCGACGGTGGTGACTATGGTGCAGCGGAGCTGGCACCCGCCGGCGCGATCGGTGGCGAGTTCACCATCACGTTCGAGGCGTCGGACCTCGCGGGCAACGTCACCGAGACGGTGACTGCAGTCATCACCGTCGAAGGTGGCTCCGCCGATACCAGCGGCGGCAGTGCCGACAGTGCCGACAGTGCCGACAGTGCCGACAGCGCCGACAGCAACGACAGCGGCAACGACGAGTCGTCGTCGAGCGAGAGCGGTGGTGGTGGTTCCGCCGATGCTGGTGCCGATGGCGGTACTGACGATGGCGGCTGCTCGTGCAACACCGGCAACGACGCCGGCGGTGCAGCGTTCATGCTGATCGGCTTGATCGGCTTGGGCTGGTCGCGTCGTCGCGCCCGCGCCTAGAGATCAGCATGGAATCACCCTTGCCGTGCTTCACGGCGAAGGGTCACAACGGGGCGTCGACTTGCTTGGGCGAGTCGGCGCCTTGGTCGTCGGTGGGCCCCGCGAGGTTGCGCCAGCGCGTGACCGCGTAGTGGACCAGTGGGTAGGCGAACGCGGTTGCGCCAGCCCCGAGCGTGGCGGCCCCAAGCAGGAACGGCCCGAGCAGGTCCTGCAGCAGCGCGAACCATCCCCAGGCGTCCAGGGCCGCGAGCGCGTCCCACGAGGGGGCCGGCCGACCCAGCAACCACATGCCGAGCCAGAGCTCGGACCCGTAGAAGAACACGCCCGACAACGGGTTCACGATCGCCGTGCCCACGTAGGTTGACGGCAGGTTCAGGCGCAGCACTGGCGCGAGTGCCAGCGCGAGGAACATGCCCGCAAAGGGCACCGGCACCAGCGACAGCACCAGCCCCAGCGTGAAGCCGCCGGCGATCCCCCGCGGCGTCCCGTCGAGGGTCAACAGCGAGCGCAGGCCCTGGCGAAGACCGGTCACAACTCCAGTGTATCCCTCGCCCTTGAATCTACCCAAGGGTCGATTATGCTGGATCGCTTGGGACGACCCCTGTCCGACGCCAACGTGACTGCGACGCCCGAGCGGATCCTCGGCGCGGCGCGGGCGGAGTTCGCGGCGGCGGGTTTTGCTCAGGCCAAGCTGGCCGACATCGCGGGCCGGGCGGGAATCACCCGACCGTCGCTGCTCTACCACTTTGCCACCAAAGAAGAGCTGTATGCCCGCGCGGTCGAGCGTTGCTTCGGGAGTCTGGCCGCCGCGCTGTCGCACACCATCTCGCAGCCGGCTCCGTTCGTGGATCGCCTGCGAGCGACGCTCGATCGCTACCGAGAGTTCATCGAGGCCGAGCCTGACGTTGCGCGGATCGTGCTGCGCGAGCTGGTTGATGGTGCAGGGCCGGGCGCTGAGATCCTGCTGAATCAGGTGGCGCCCCTGGTCGATCTCGTCGAGCGTTTCGTGCGGGTCCAAGGCGAGGGCATCACGCGCCCGGGCCTGCCGGTGCGGGCGGCGATCCTGCAGATCGCCACGGACGCGCTGGTACGCGCGGCGGCGGGTGAGCTTCGCATTCCACTTTGGGGACCTGGCGACCACGGCCGCGTGCTCGCCGAACTTCTGCTGCTGGAGGACCACACATGAGTGCCCACGACAATACATCCGCCCACAATGCGCCAGACCGCTCCGCGAACTCAGCCCTGGGTCGCTCGCGCAACCCCAGAGTGTTCCTCGATCTGGTCGGACCTGCCGTGCGCGGACTGGTGCTCAACCGCGGGCGACACAGTGGGTCCACCAAGATCCCGACCCACAACGATGCCCAGTTCGTGTGGGACTACGAGCGCAATCGGACCGATCTGGCCAAGCTCTACGAGGCCGCGAAACGCTCGCAATGGAACGCGACGACCGATCTCGATTGGAGCATAGAGGTCGATCCGCACCGCCCGGACCGCGAGCTCGTGCCCGAGACGTGGTTGCCGCTGTGCGACATTCCCCAGTTCCGAGCGTTGCCGCGACACGAACAGGAGAACCACCGGTTGGCTCTGGTGTCGTGGATTCTCTCCCAGTTTCTTCATGGCGAGCAAGGAGCGCTCTATGCCGCGTGCCAGGTGACCGAGGCGGTCAGCTGGATCGATGGCAAGCTCTACGGCTCCACGCAGGTGGTCGACGAGGGCCGACACATCGAGGTCTTCCATCGCTACCTCGACGAGAAACTCGGAAAGATCTATCGCATCGACGACAACCTCTACACGGTCCTCGACGCCCTGATGACGGACGGCCGGTGGGATCTGAAGTTTCTCGGCATGCAGATCATGGTCGAGGGGCTGGCGTTGGGGGCGTTCGGAACCCTACGACAGGTCACGCGCGAGCCGCTACTGCGCGAGTTGCTGAAGTACGTCATCACCGACGAGGCGCGCCATGTCACGTTTGGCGTGGTCGCCCTGCGCGACTACTACAGTGGGTTGCCCGAGCACGAGCGCCGCGAACGCGAGGACTGGGCCTACGAGATGACGGTGCTGATGCGCAACCGTTTTCTCGCCCACGAGTTCTACGACGAGTACTACGGCCACGTGATGTCGAAGCGCCGCTGGGACCAGATCGTGTTGAACTCCGCGTTCATGCGGCGGTTTCGCCACACGATGTTCCGGCGGCTGATCCCCAACCTGCGCCGCATCAGCCTGCTGAGCGATCGCGTGCGACGCCACTACGACCGGCTGGGACTGCTGGTCTACGAGAATGGCCAGGCGGCCCCCGACATGACCACGACCCAGGTGCTCGAAGAGGGCGACTTGCCGGCATGAGCACGGTCGTGCTGTTCGACGTCATGGGCACGCTGGTGCACGACCCATTTTTTGTCGAGGTTCCGCGATTTTTTGGGACTGACCTGCGTTCGCTGGTCGCACGCAAGCATCCCAGTGCATGGGAAGAATTCGAGCTCGGGCAGATCGACGAAGAGGGGCTCGCCCAGCGGTTCTTCGCCGACGGGCGCCGCCTCGACGTCGAGGGGCTCAAGTCGGCGATGCTCGAGGCCTATCGGTTCTTGCCGGGCATCGAGGCGCTGCTGCAAGCCCTCCACCAGCGCGGCGTGGTGATGCATACGCTCTCGAACTATCCCGCGTGGTATCGGTTGATCGAAGCGAAGCTCGGTCTCTCACGGTGGGTGCCGTGGACGTTCGTGTCGTGCGAGATCGGGGCGAGAAAGCCCGACCACGCCGCCTACAGGCATGTGACGACGACGCTGGGCGTCGAGCCCCAGCGGTGTTTGTTCGTGGACGACCGCGAGATCAACTGCGACGCCGCTCGCGTGGCCGGCATGGATGCCGTGCGCTTCACGCACGCCGACGCCCTCGGCGTCGCCTTGGCGGATCGCGGTCTGCTATGACTCGCCGTGAGAGGTCGGAACGGTGGTCCGGCTGACCAGGTCCGCGGGGCCCAGGGCCCGTTGCAAGTTCGGCCCCAATTGGCCCGAAGCCACGGTTTAGGGCCTTTGCTAGCGAATCCGCCCCTGGGCGCGCCTCCTCGTTTGTTCAGGGCGTCGGCTGTCCCTCTGGGTCGCCAAAACTGCGCGGTGTTTCCGGCTAGCAGGTCCCCGGTCTTATCGGTCATCATGAAAGCTGATTGCCTGTGCCGTGGAACCCTGGCCGAGGCTCGACGCGACGCGATGCAGTTCGCACTGCGGGCGCGAGCACTCGACGTGAAAGGAGCGCCGATGAAGCTGCCACTCGAGATCACGTTTCGCAATGTCACCCGCACTGACGAGATCGAAGAACGCATTCGCGCCAAGGCCGCGAAATTGGACAAGTTCTTCGACAAGATCACCGGCTGTAGGGTGGTCGTAGAATCCCCTCACAAGCACCAACACAAGGGCAATACCTACCACGTTCGGATCGAGCTCTCGGTTCCCGGGGACGAGATCGTAGTGACGCGCGATCCACAGAGCGCCGCGCACGAGGACCTGAGCATCGCGCTACGTGATGCGTTCACGGCCGCCCAGCGTCAGCTGCAGGCGTACGTCGAGAAGCACAACCCGAGTACTTCGGGATCGAACATGCGGATCAGCGAGATCCTCCCGTCGTAGGGAGTCGGGACCTCGCGCACGTGAACCCAGCGTGCGGAAGAACAACGGTTCTTCCGCACGTTGGTCAGCGATCGCGGTGACGAAATCGGCGTTTGCCCGGACCGTAGTCGCCGGCGACCTGGCCGGTACCGCGGAGTAGCCAGCGATAGGTGATGAGGCCCTCGGCTCCGACCGGCCCGCGTGCATGGAGCTTGCTCGTGCTCACGCCGACCTCGGCGCCGAGCCCAAACCGGTAGCCATCGGCGAAGCGAGTGCTGGCGTTGTGAAACACGCAGGCCGCGTCCACGCGGGCGAGAAACTCGGCAGCAGCGGTCTCGTCCTGGGCGATGATCGACTCGGTGTGGCGCGAGCCGTGCTGCTCGATGTGCTCGAGCGCGGCGACCAGGTTGTCGACCCGCCGCACCGCGATCACCAGCGCGCCGAACTCATGACCGAAGTCTGTCTGGGCGGCCGCAACCAGCGTCGGATGACGCGCCCGAGTCGCCTCGCACGCGCGGATCTCGACGCCGGCCTGGCCGAGTTGGGTGACGCAGCGGTCGAGCGCAAGCTCGGCGCCCGGCATCCACAGCAGGGTCTCGATGGCGTTGCATGCCGCGGGATAGCCACACTTGGCATCGACGGCGACGCGAGCCGCCATCTCGGGATCGGCACTGGCGTGGAGAAATTGGTGGCAGATGCCCTCGGCGTGAGCGAGTACCGGGATCTTGCTGGCCTGCTGCACGTGCCGGACAAACCCGGAGGATCCCCGGGCGACCACGAGGTCGATGTCGCGGTCGAGGGTCAACAGCGCGTCGACGTCCGCGCGATCCTCGAGCAGCACCAGCGCGCCCGGATCGAAGCCTTGGTCGGCCAGCGCGCGGCGCAGCACCTCGACCAGGACAGCGTTGCTGTTGGCGGCCTCGCGCCCGCCCTTGAGTACGACCGCGTTGCCACTGCGGACCGCGAGACCGGCGATCTGCACCACGGCATCGGGGCGGGCCTCGAAGACGACCGCCACCACGCCCAGCGGGCAGGCCACGCGGCGCAGGCCGAGCCCGTCATCGAGCTCGCGGTCGATGGACACGCGACCCAGAGGGTCGGGCTGGCTGGCGAGTTGGCGCAAGCCGTCGACGACCCCAGCCAGCTTGCGCTCGTCGAGAACGAGTCGGTCGATCAAGGCTTGGGCGATCTCACCGCGATCGCGAGCGAGCTCGGCCTGGGCAACGTCGGCGGCATTGGCCCGCAACACCGAAGCGCGCACGTCGGGCCGCTCGAGTGCGTCGGCCATCGCCAGCAAGATCTGTCGGCGCTCGGGCCCACTGATCTGTCCCAGCACCCAGCCGGCGCGTCGTGCAGCGCGGGCTGCTTGGGAGATCCACTGAAGTCTCTCGTCCATCGCTATCCACCGGTCTTGGGGTCGCTCGCGCTGAGCACGAGGTTGTCACGCGTCACCAGGGCATCGTACCCGCGATAGCCCAAAATGGCGTCGATCTCGAGACTGTGGTGCCCCGCGAGTGCGGTGGCCGCGGCGGCGTCGTAGTTGACCAGGCCGCGACCGAACACGCGTCCGGATCGATCGCGAATCTCGACCACGTCGCCGCGTTCGAACACGCCTTCGACCGCAAGCACACCGATCGGCAGCAAGGAGGCCTTGCGGTCCACCAGTGCCGCCAAGGCGCCGTCGTTCACCACCAATGCCCCCGAACGAGGCGCCTGAGCGATCGTGCGCCGACGCGCCGGCCGGGGCACGGCGGGCCACACCACGGTGCCGGTGTCGTCGCCAGCCAGCACTCGTGCGAGCACCCCGGGGCGCTCGCCACTGCAGATGACCGCCGGCATGCCGACCTCGGTGACCAGCCGTGCAGCTTCGAGCTTGCTCGCCATGCCGCCGGTCCCACCGGTGCTGATGCCGCTGGTCCGCGCGAGATCATCGCCGTCGACACCAAGGCGGGCGCTGATGCGGGTTGCCTCGGGATCGACGTTGGGATTCGCGGTGTACAGGCCGTCGACATCGGTGACGAGCACCAGCAGGTCTGCGTCGACTGCCCGAGCGACGAGTGCGGAGAGGCCGTCGTTGTCGCCGAACGCGACTTCGGGGGCTTGGCCACCGTCGGCGATGCGCACCATGACCAGCTCGCGCACGCTGACGCTATCGTTCTCGTTGAGGATCGGAACCACACCCAGCTCGAGCAGGCGCATCAGCGTGGTTCGTACACACAGCGCGCGATCACGATCTGCGAGGTCGTCCTGGGTGAGCAACACCTGGGCCGCGATCACCCCGAGCTGGGCGAACGCCGTGGTGTACAGCCCCATCAGGTGGCCCTGGCCGACGGCGGCGCAGGCCTGACGCAGCCCGAGGGATCGCGGACGCTCGGGCAGGCCCAGCGCACGCATGCCCATGCCGACCGCTCCGCTCGAGACCACGACGATCTCGAGGCCG
Source organism: Deltaproteobacteria bacterium (assembly GCA_947492135.1). GTDB lineage: Bacteria > Myxococcota_A > Polyangia > Nannocystales > Nannocystaceae > Xiheibacterium. Next base: position 27,518 of record CANLQR010000007.1, read on the forward strand.
CGCTTGCGCAGCCGGGCGATTTCCTCGACGAGTGAGTGGACGCGACCCGCGGCAAACTCGACACCGTCGTGGGTGACCACGCGGGTCCCGAACTTGACCACGATGCGGCGGGCGTCGGCGAGGCTCGAACGATCGGACGTGCTCATGGCAACCACCTCATCGGGTCGTCGAGGCCCTCGCGAGTTTGTACGCGACCGCGGCGCTGACTGGCGATCGCCTGGCGGGCGTCGTCGACCAGCGCGGACGGGATCCGCACGGAGGCACGCGCCCCGTCGAGGCGAATGCCGCCGCGAAGCAGGTCGCGCCGCACCGTGCGAACGTTGTCGAAGCCAAGCCGCGCACCTCGGCCGGCCATGTCGACCTCGACGATCGCGGTGTCGGTGACGAGCACGGCACGCCGACTCAGTCGCTCGCGGAGGATGGCGAAGCCCAGCGGCAGGCTCAGAGCGACGAGCGGTTGCCACAGCTGGTCGAACGGTTGCAGCCAGAACGCGGGCATCACGGCGGTCACCAGCACCAGGACGATCGCGATCAAGGCGCCCGCCACGAGGATCGGTGCCCGCTCCATGTGCGACTTGTCGCCCCACCACGCCAGCGCCTCGCCGAACTCGAGGTGCTTGGCCAGATCGAGTGGCGCCACGCTTGGCGACGGAGGTGCCCCGGCAGCGAGGATCCGGCGGTCGGGCTCGTGGCGGGGCTTACCCCCGGGCAGGACTTGCAGCGTCATCGATCGAGTTCCTCGGCGCGCGCTCCGAAGCGGCGCAGGACGTGGTCGGCGAGCACGAGCGCGGCCATCGCTTCGACCATGGGCACCGCCCGCGGCAGCACGCACGGGTCGTGGCGGCCGCGGGCCCGCACCACCGTCGCCTGACCGTCGCGGGTCACGGTGTCCTGCGGCACGAACACCGTCGCCACTGGCTTGAACGCCACCGCAAAGTGGATGGTTTCGCCATTGCTGATCCCGCCTTGGATACCACCGCTGTGATTGGTCCGCGTCGCGACCGGCGGGGTACGCTCGGGCGCCGGCACGAAGGCATCGTTGTGCGCGGTGCCTCGCATGCGCGTGGCCGCGAAGCCCTCGCCGATCTCGAAGCCGCGCGAGGCCGGGAGACTCATCATCGCGTGGGCGAGGTCGGCCGTGAGCTTGTCGAACACGGGCTCGCCGAGGCCAGCAGGGACGCCCCGCACCACGGCACGTACGATGCCTCCTACGGTGTCGCCGTGCTTGCGCGCGTCCTCGATGACCGCGGTCATGGCCGCGGCGGCGGACGGGTCGGGACAACGCACGGTGTGGGCGTCCACGTGCGCGCGCATCACTGTCGCAGGATCGATCGTCGCGAGTACATCGTGGACGCTGGCCACCCAAGCGACGATCTCGATCTGATGCCACCGCTCGAGGAGATCCTCGGCGAGCGCACCTGCGGCGACCCGCGCGACGGTCTCGCGGGCCGATGCCCGCCCGCCGCCGGCGACGAAGCGCAGCCCAAAGCGGGCGTCGTAGGTGAAATCGGCGTGGGACGGCCGATACACGTCACGCATCGCGTCGTAATCACCGCTCTTGGCGTCGGTGTTGCGCACGATCATCGCGATCGGAGTTCCCAGGGTGCAGCCGCTCTCGGGATCAATGCCAGACAGCACCTCGATCGCGTCGGCCTCGTCGCGTTGAGAGGTCAGCGGCTGGCCAGGGCGGCGGCGGGCAAGCTGCGCGGCGATCCGATCGTGGGGGAACCGGTGCCCCGAAGGGCAGCCATCGACGACGACACCCACAGCCCCGCCGTGCGACTCGCCGAAGCTCGTCACCCGGAACCGCTGCCCGAACGCGTTGCCCGGCATCTTGGGGGAGTGTATCAGGCGGTGGCGTCGAGGAACGCGACCACGAGCTCGCGCCACTGCTGCGGCGCCTCGATCGCAACCGTGTGTCCGACGTCGTGGATCAGCTCGCACCGCGCGCCCAACTCGGCGGCGAGGGCGGCAACCTCGCTCGGCGGCGCGAGTCGATCGAGCGTGCCACCGATGCACAGCGCCCGCGTGCCTGCCGCACGAACCTGCGCCGCCAGTACCTCGGTCGCCCAGGGCGAGTCGGGGGGCAGCTCGAGCGTCGCCCTCATCAGCGCGAGCACACCCTCGTGGCGGTTGCGGTCGATCGAAGCCCGCACCATGGGCTCGAGCATCGCGGCATGTTTCTCGAGGTAGGCCGGCCCGAGAATGTCCGGAAGGCTGACCCTCGCGAGCGCCTCGAGGTTGCCGGTGGCGAGCGCGGCGATCCAGCCCTGCACGATCAGACGTCCGACGATGCCGCGGTCGAGCGCCACACCGCTGATGACCAGCCGGCGCACGAGTTCGGGGCGCTTGGCGGCGATCGCCAGCGCGAGTCGTCCGCCGAACGAGAACCCACACAGATCGACCGGGCCGCCCAGCCCGATCGCGCGGTGCAGGGCGGCGAAGTCCTCGACGTGCCGTGCCAGCGAGCAGTCGGTCAGCGACAGCTCAGTTGCGCCCTGGCCCCGCGCCTCGTAGGCGACCACCGTGCGCAGCGTGGACAAGGGCCGCAGCTGTCCGCCCCAGCTCGCGAGCGTCTGCGTCATTCCGCCCACGAGAATCAAGGGCGGGTTGGCGCCGGAGCGCTCGGCCTGGCGTTGATCGATCCGCATGCGGCCGCGGTGATCCGGAGCGTCAGCGTCGGGGAGTTCGATCCACTCGGGCATCAAGCCGTCACTTTGCCAGTGGAGGGACTAGTCAGGCCACCAGGGATCCGAGGACGCATCGGCGTCGCAGACCGAGCGTTCGAGCGTGCACTTGCCGGTCCCCGCGCCGATGGTCGACGAAATGCAAGACGAGCAGGCCTCGGGCTCGTCCCGGCAGGTGTCGTCACAATCGCGATGGGCGCATGATACCAGGGCGCCGTAGGTCCGCACGGTGCCGGCGTTGGTGCGTACGAAACACGCGTCGGCGCAAGCGGTGGAGCTCGCCTGGCCGCACTCGAGAAGGCAGCTTTCCAGCTCGCTACACGTCAACAGCTTCTGGTCGCCGGGCACCACGCACCAGCACCCGTGGCGCGAATCGGCGCTGGCGATCACGCAGCTGAAGTTCAACGTGCCGGTACACAGCTCGGTGCAGGAGTACTCGGTGAGCACGCCGGTCGCCTCATCGCAGCTGAGCAGGGTGTCCTGATCATCGCAGCGGTCGTCCTCGACGATCTCGCACAGGGCTTCGCCGGTGCCGTCGGACCCGCTGTCCTGCGAACCCGAGTCCGAGCCCGAGTCCGAGCCCGTGCTGGCGCCGGCGCCCGAGTCGGCCGACTGCAGTTCCTTGAACCAGCCGCACGCGCCGGTCAGCGTGGCGACCACGACCAGGCAGATCGGACGTTGCATGGCCGCGAGTAGAGCCTGACCGCGCCGGTTTTCGCCAGAAACCGGCAGACCACACCGAACCCGAGGCGGTGGCCCCAATATCGCGCTTGGGGCCGCTTTGGTTCGGGCCGGCCGCACCGGCCTTGCGGATCGGCGACCTGGGACCCTAGCATTCGTCCCCGATGCAAGCGTCTTGGGCGGGCTAAAGCCGATGAGTCAGGGCGAACTCTCGTTCCGACCCGGTGCGCCCGCGCGCACCGGCCCCAACGTGCTCAGCGTCAGCGACCTGGTTCGGCTCGCGCACCAGACCCTCGATGCCCGCGTCGGATTGGTGTGGGTCGAAGGCGAGGTCTCGAACCTTCGCGTGGGTGCGGCGGGCCATGCATTCTTCACGCTCAAGGACGACGACGCGATGCTGCCGGTCGCCATGTGGCGCTCGACGATGGAGCGACTGCAGTTTCGGATCCAGGACGGTCAGTCGCTGCGCGTGGCGGGTCGCGTCGGCATCTTCGCCAAGCAGGGTCGATTCCAGCTCTACGCGGATCGTGCAGAGCCCGCGGGGCTCGGCGCGCGAATGCTGGAGCTCGAGCAGCGCAAGGCCAAGCTGGCGGCGCTGGGCTTGTTCGCCACGGCGCGCAAGCGGCCGCTGCCGCGGTGGCCGACGACGGTCGGGATCATCACCTCGGCGCACGGCGCTGCGCTCCACGACATCCTGCGGGTGGCCCAGCGTCGGTGCCCGACCCAGTTCGTCCTGGCGGCGGCCGTCGTGCAGGGTGACGAGGCCCCACGCTCGCTGTGTCGAGCGTTGCAACGTCTGGGCGCGTGGCCGGGAATCGAAGTGATCATCATTGGCCGCGGTGGTGGCTCCACCGAGGACCTGTGGGCGTTCAACGATGAGCGGCTCGCCCACGCAATCGCCGCGTGCCCGGTGCCGGTGGTGAGCGCTGTTGGTCACGAGGTCGACATCACGATCTGCGATCTGGTCGCCGATCTGCGGGCAGCTACGCCCTCACAGGCCGCAGAACTCGTCGTGCCCGACCGGGCGGTGGCGCTGCATCGGCTCGACAGCTTGGCCCGCCGGCTCGGTCCTGCGGTGCTCCGCCATGTCCTTGATCGGCGCAGTCGACTGGAGCACGCGACGTTCCGGCTCGGTGTCGCGACGCGCGGGCAGACCGCGCGCGCACGGGCAGTCCTCGCACAGGGCGAGCGAGCCCTTGCCCTCCAGCACCCACGCGCACGCATCGCCCGGGATCGGCGGCGACTTGCCGCCGCGCTGGTCGCGTTGACAGCCGAGGGACGCGCGTTCGCGCCGCCGCGGCGACAGCAGGTCGCGTCCCTGTCCGAGCGACTGCAGCATGCGGCGGCGAAGCTGGTGCCGAGCCGGCGCGCGCGGCTGCGAGCGCTGACCGAGCGCCTGCTCGCGCGCGGCCACCATCTCGCCGAGCGACCGCGGCTACGGCTCGCGCGGGCGGCTGCGGCGTTGCACGCGTTGTCGCCACTGGCAGTCCTCGAGCGTGGTTACGCGGTGGTCACGACGGCCGCGGGACGCGTGCTCACGGACGCGCGTGAGGTCGAAGCGACAGAGACGATCCATCTGCGGCTGCGACGCGGTAGGCTCGCGGCGGTCGTGCTCCATCGAGTCCCCGACCCCGAGGACCCCATACCGTCATGATCGAGCTGCTCTCCGACCCCGAGATGTACGTGTCGCTGCTGGTGCTCTCCGTGATGGAGATCGTGCTCGGCATCGACAACATCGTCTTCATCACGATCTTGTGCGGTCGACTGCCCAAGGCTCAACAACTCGGGGCGCGGCGACTCGGCTTGTTTGTCGCGTTGATTTCGCGGCTGGGTCTGCTCTCGGTGATCAGCTGGGTGATGCGCCTCGACGAGACGCTCTTCACCGTCGTCCGACCGTTCTCGGGCAAGGACCTGATCCTCGTCGGCGGGGGCCTATTTCTGCTCTACAAGGCGACCCACGAGATCTTCGTCAACGTCGAGCACCCCGGACAGAACAAAGAAGAGGTCGCGCACGACGCCGAGCGCAGTGCTTCGGGTGGTCGAGGATTGTATCTCGCCATCATCGCGCAGGTGATGGTGCTCGATATCGTGTTCTCGCTCGATTCGGTCATCACCGCGGTCGGGATGGCCAAACACATTCCAGTGATGATCACGGCGATGATGATCGCCGTCTTGGTGATGATGATCTTTGCGGGGCCGGTCGGCGACTTCATCGAGCGTCACCCGTCCGTTCGTGTGCTTGCGCTGGCTTTCTTGGTATTGATCGGCGTCATGCTGATGGCCGAGGGCACTGGTGCCCATGTTTCCAAGGGATACGTCTACTCGGCCATGGGCTTCTCGTTGTTCGTGCAAATCCTCAACCTCCGCCTGGATGCACGCACCCGCCGGGAGGCGCCATGAGCGACAACGGCGCCGAAGCCGGTCGGTGTTTCGGGGTGTTCGGCGATCCGGTGAGCCACTCACGCTCGCCCGAGATGCACAACGCTGCGTTCGCTGCGTTGGGCCTGCCACACCGCTACTTCCCGTTCCACGTTCGCCCGCATGCCTTGGCCAACGCACTGATGGGCGCTCGCGGCATGGGCCTGGGCGGACTCAATCTCACCACGCCACACAAGCGGGCCGCGGTCGCGCACATGGATCGGCTCTCTCCTGAGGCGGCGCGCACCGGCGCCATCAACACCGTGCTCATCCGTCGCGGGGACTTGGTCGGCCACAACACCGACGGCGCAGGATTTCTCGATGCGCTCGCGGAGCTCGGTGGCTCGGCACCCAAGCGCGCGCTGGTGCTCGGTGGTGGCGGCGCAGCACGATCGGTGATCGATGCACTGCGGCACGCCGAGGCGCCGTGCGATGTCGTCTGGGTCAGCCGCGAACCCAGTCGGTTGCCCGCGTTCGATGGCGTCGCCCGCTGTGGCTACGCCGATCTGGCCGAGGGGGTCGCGGCCTGCGATCTACTCGTCAACGCCACCACCGTCGGCATGAAGGGCGGCCCCGAGCAGTTTGTCGTGCCGCTGCCGATCGACCGGCTCGCACCGGGGACCCGGGTGGTCGACCTGGTCTACCCAGTCGTGGACGGCTGGCTCGGCGAAGCCGCGCGCCGGGGGGCGCGGACCCAAGATGGGCTGTCGACGCTGCTCTGGCAGGGCGTCCGGGGCCTCGAGCTGTGGCTTGGCATCGCGTTGCCTGCGGCGGTGGTGGCGACGATGCGCCGCGCGCTGTATCGATAGGGTGTCGATGACGCGTGTGCGCTTGATGAACGCCCTGCTCACGAGCCTCGCGACGGCGGCGCTCGGCGGGTGCGCCCGCCCGCTCCTGGGCCCCGACGACGACACCGCCAGCGACGAATCGACGTCGTCCTGGGACTCGGAGTCCACCGGCGCGTATGACGAGTCGAGCACCGCGCCGGGCGACGAACCCCAGGACGAACCCCAAGACGAGCCGGTGTGCCACGCGTCGTACTCACCGTGTCTCCCAGTCGTCGACGATCTCGACTGTCCCGACGTGGTCGCGATGGGCAAAGCCCCGGTGGTGGTGTCGGGGTCCGACGACTACGGACTCGATGCCGACGGCGACGGGTTGGGCTGCGAGACCTGAGCTGTCGATCCGCGAAAGCGGCGTCCATCAGCGGCGACGCGAGGCTGCCTCGATTTCCGCGAGCAGCATCCGCGTATTCGCGGTGCTCGGGTGGTCCTTGCCGAGCTGGCCTTGCTCGATCGCCAACGCCCGAGTCGCGTGAAGCCGCGCAGCCTCGAACTCTCCGAGTGCGAGCCGTGCGTGTGCCAGATTCGTCAAGACCATCGCGACGTCGGTGTGCTCGGCGTCCTGGGACTTGGTCCGGATCTCGAGAGCACGCTGGAGTACCTCGATCGCGCGCCGCGGATCGCCGTCCTCCATCGCCAGCGTGCCGAGGTTGCCGAGGATGTCGGCAACCCGCGGGTGGTCCGCGCCGTAGGTCGCGATCACAATCGGCAGGGCGCGTTCGTTGACGAGGCGGGCCTCGGCGAGCTGGCCCAGTTCCTCGTACACGACGCCGAGCAGCCCCAGGGTCGCCGCAACGTCGGGATGCTTGGGACCGAGCAAGCGCTCGCGCAACGCCAGCGCGGGCGTCAGCACGGCGAGTGCCCGGGCATAGTTGCCACGGGCCTCCTCGAGGGTACCCAGATTGTGCATGCATCCCGCGACGTTCACGTGCTCGGGCCCGAATGAGTTCTCGTACACGGTCCGGGCCTGCTGCAAGAGCACCGCGGCAGCATCGAGGTTGCCGCGCCGTTGCTCGACCGTGGCCAACCCGACGAGCGCCCCGGCACTCACGGGATGGTGGGCTCCGAGACTCTCGAACGCGAGGTCACGAGCCAGCTCGAGCTGCCCAGCAGCGCCGTCGAGACCGCCGCCCCGCAGCAGGAGAAATCCGAGCCCGGCGTGGGCCATGGCCGCTTTGCTCGGGAGTTCGTTGCTCTCGTAGACCGCGAGCGCGGCTTGCAACAAGGCGCGGGCCTGGTCGAGTTCGTTGCGTTCGGCGTGCAGGTCGGAGACCGCCCAATCGAGCTCGGCCGTCTGTACGGGGTCCGCGGGTAGAGTGCCCAGCAGCGCCCGGGCGTGGCGTGCCCAGTCCATGCCGTCGTCGAGGCGCCCGAGCGCGTCGCCGACCTCGGTGACCAGAACGATCGCTGCCTGTACAGCGACGGTCCGATGTTGCTCCTGAGTGGCGACGTAGAACGACTCTTCGAGCGCGGACTCGGCGGGTTCGGATCGACCTGCCATCGAGTGCAGGCGGCCGTCCTCGAGCAAGACCTCGGCGAGGACCGCCGGATACCCGGTGCTCCGCGCCCGCGCGAGCAACTCGGCGATGCTCGAGTCGAGTCCTTCCATCTCGGCCGCCATCCGTCGCGCCTGCAGGTCGGCGAGTGCCCCACGGATGCTCGCGACCTCTGTGAGGTCTGCATCGGCCGGCGGCTCGACCGCGGCGATCAACGCAGAACGATCACCGCAGGCCTCGGGCCTGAGCAGACCATCGGCGAGGTCGAGCACTCTGCTGCTGCGCGCGGCATCGATCCGCGACATCGCGTCGAGCGCGGCGTCGAGTTCCCCGAGGCGGCGGTCCAGACAGCTGCCGGCGCGGTCGGCGAGTGCGGGTGACCACTGGGCTCTGGCCGAGCAGACCTCGCGGAACGTGACTGCCCACGCGCCCACCCACGCGTCGAGTCGCGCGTCGAGCCGCGGGATCAGGTCGGACGCGCCCGCCGGCGAGGATTTTTCGAGCGCCGCGTGGACCTCGCGCCGCGTCTGATCGCTCCACACTTTCTTGTACGCCGGGTCTGGATCGCAGCTGGAGACCGGCTCGCGCGCGGCCAGCCAAGCGGCCCCGGCGATCACGGTGGTCGAGGCAACCCCGGCGATCACGTAGCGGGCTCGTGCCCGCCGGTCCGCGAGCAGGGTCTCGAGCGCGGCGGCCAAGGCGAGCATGGAAGGCCAACGCCGCTCACGATCCATCGACAGTCCTCGCAGCACCAAGCGACGCAGCGCTGCCGGCACACCTCGGTAGTCGTGCGGCGTGCGGACGTCGCCGGCCATGACGTGCGCCGCAAGCTCGGCAGCGTTGTGACCCGCGAAGGGGCGCTCGCCCCACAGGGCCTCGAAGAACGTCACGCAGAACGCGAATTGATCGGACAGCGCGTCACCCCGACGGCCCTCGAATTGTTCGGGTGCGAGATAGGCGGGGGTTCCACCGGCGGCGCCGGTACGGGTGAGTAGCGCCGGGTCGCGTGGCGGCTCGGCGGTCGGCGAGGTGTCGTCGGCGGAGGCCTGCTCGTCGTCTCGCGCGGCCGCGGCCATACCGAAGTCGGTCACGCAGGCGCGGCCGGAACGATCGACCATGACGTTGTCCGGCTTGAAGTCGCGGTGCACCACTCCCGCGGCATGGGCAGCCGCGAGACCGCGGCTCGCCCCGAGCATCACCTGCGCGGTCTCGCGCCAGTGGTGGCCCCGACGCATCCAGGCCCGCAGATCGGAGCCCGGCACGAACTCCATCGCGACGAAGACGTGGCCCTGGTGGGTGCCGACGTCGTGGACCGCCACCACGTTGGGGTGAACCAGTCGGGCCATCGCGCGGGCTTCACGAAGCAGCCGGCGGGCGGCTTGGTCGGCGTGATGCGGATCGCGATGCAGCACCTTGATCGCGACGTGCCGGTCGAGCTCGGGATCATGAGCGCGGAACACGATGCCCATGGCGCCGAAGCCGACCCGATCGATCAGCGTGTAGCGGCCGACGCGATCGTTGGGGCGTACGGCACTGCGATGGAACTCGCCATCGGTGAGCGTGTCCGCGTCCTGCTCCACGTGAGGGCCAGCGTAGCAGCTGGGCCGCGGGTCGGGTTCGACCGCGCCCGCGGACGGGTCGGCCTGGGGCTATCGAGCGGTGTCCGGCAGACCGAGACGGCGAGTCGCGGCGCCCAGCGCTCGAGCCTGCACGAGCAGCTCCGCGACGGCTACCGCGGTGGCCGACGTACCCGCATGATCGTCGGGGTCCCCCAGGCCGGCGTCGTTGGCCACCCGCAGTCGATCCATGATCAGCGTGCGCAGCTCGGCGGCGTTCGTGAGCCCGCGCAGCAGCCCGGTGTGCATCGAGGGCTGGCCGGGCTGCTCGCCACCGCCGCCGCCGGCGGTCTGGACCCGCAGATCGGCGATCGCAAAGCTACGTTGCAGCGGACCCTGCTCGACGGTCACGTTTTGCACGTTGGCGAACGTCAGCGTCATGTCGCGGACGATGACTACCCCCTCGCGGATCCGCAGGCTCCGATCGGTGACGACGTACCAACGCTGCTCGAAGTCGAGACGCGCGAGCGCATAGCCGACCGGCAGCGACAGCAGCCACAGTGCCAGCGTCGCGGCCTCGCCCACGCGGACGAGCGTCATCGCGAATGCGGGCAGGTTCGGCGCCTCGCGCAAGGCGAACTCGAGCGCGATGGTGGGCCCCGCGATCAGTGACAACGTCATGATGCGGGCCAAGAGCCACAGCGCCATGCGGTAGCGGAAGTAGCCAGGCGCCGCACGAAAGACCACCGCATCACCGACGGTCGTTGGCGCGGGCGGGGTCGCGCAGACCTCGGCGACGAGCTGGACGAATCGGCGCCACATCGGAGCTACCGCGCCCCCATGCGCTCGATGGCCTCGCGGACCGCAACCAGCTCGCGCGCGACCTCGTGCAGCGCCGCCGCCACGGGGGCCTCGGCGTCCGGGGCGGGCGCCTCGTCATGCCCTCGCATCCGCGCGTACAGAAAGTCGCGGATCATGGCGAACTCCCGGATCCCCTCGATCGTCATCTCGGCCGATGCCGAGCCGGCGGCCGTCTGGACCAGGACGTCGGCCAGGCCCAGCCAGCGCTGAAACAGACCCGAACGCAGGTGGATGTCCTGGATCCTGCGATAGGTCAGGTTGACCTCGCGGCGAAACAACAGGCCCCAGCGCATGTGGACGCCCTGGGCATCGAAGCGGTAGTGCATCGTGTGGTAGCGGAAGTACGCGACAAGCGCGACGATCGGAAACGCGGGTCCGGTCAGCAGCGCGCGCAGCAGGTAGAGTGTCCACAGATTGCGGTGGGGGCGGTCGATCGCAGCGACCTCGGCGGGAAGCTGCGGGTTCGCGGTCGAGGGCAACAAGGGTGGGCAGAGTACCGCAGCCGCCATGCACGGGCGAGCGCGCTGGCGATCGACTCGACTCGACTCGACTCGGCGCCGCGTCAGCGCGACTTGCCGGAACCGGTGACCACGTAGATCAACGGTGCGATCGAACCCACGACCACCGTTGCAGCCACGAAGGGCCAGGGGTTGCGGCCCGCAGCGCGGGCGTCACGGACCATCCACCGCACGGCGAACCAGGCCATGATGACCAGATCGAGCAGCAACTGCAGCGCCCATGGTTCGCGTCCGGCGACCGTTAGAAATCCGATAAACCCCTCGGTCGCGATGACCCAGAGCGTAAAGACCAGAAATGGCAAAAGGAGGATGGTGGCAGTGATGCGGGTGTTCAAGTGGCGGCTCCGGTTGGGGACGAAGCCAGTTTGACCGGGCGCGTTGCCAGGACCATGACGTCCGAGGTCATGTCGAACACCTCGCGATCGGGGTAGCGTGGGTGTCATGAGACGCGACCTCGAACCGGTCGGGCACCTGGTCCGACACTGGCGGGTCAACCGGGGCCTTTCGCAGCTTGCGCTCGCCGAGCGGGCGGAAGTCTCCACCCGGCACCTCAGTTTCGTCGAAACCGGCAAGTCGGCCCCGAGCCGCGAGATGGTGCTCGTGCTCGCCTCTGCGCTCGACGTACCCCTGCGCGAGCGCAATCGCTGGCTGCTGGCGGCCGGCTTCGCGCCGGTCTACCGCGACGAGAACCTCGCGGCGCCCGAGATGGGCGAGCTACGACGCGTGATCGATCTGGTGCTCTCACATCACGATCCATTTCCGGCCATGGCGGTCGATCGGGCGTGGAACGTGCTGGCGACCAACGCCGGGGCGCGTCGCGTGATCGCCAGCTTCGTCGCCGATCCTGCGGTGTTGGCCGAAGTCGGGACTCGCGCGATGCATCTGCTTTTCGATCCTCGGGGCCTGCGGCCCTACGTCGTCAACTGGATCGAGATCGTCCGCGCGACGGTCGAGCGGCTGCGCCATGAGGCGCTGGAGGATCCTGGTGGTGGCGCTGATGCTCTGCTCGAAGACCTTGCCCGCTACGGGCCGCTACCGGCGTTCCGCGAGATCCTGGTCGGCCCGCCGCGATTGTTGATCCCGGTGCATCTGCGTCGCGACGACCTCGAGCTCCGGTTTTTCACGACCATCGCCTCGCTCGGCACGCCGACCGACGTCATCGCGCATGAGCTCCGGATCGAGACCTACTATCCCGTGGATGAGGCGACCGCGGCTTGGGCCCGGTCTGGCGTCTCGTGAGCGGGCGTCACGGGCTCGCCGCGTTGGCGTCGGCGAGACAGGCAGCAGTCGAGGGGCGCGCTCGCCCAGGGCTCGAGCGCGTCGGTAGTCTCATGCCGCGCTTGTCCGGCAGCCCGTGCTGGGGATCGATGTGGGTCTGTGATTGGCCGACTGGCCAGTCGGTGCACCGCGCACGTGCTCGCAC
>CANLQR010000008.1 GCA_947492135.1 Deltaproteobacteria bacterium
GTGGCGTCGGTCCGGCATCGAGGTTGAGTTCGAGCCCGTTGACCGTCGAATAGCCGATCCCCACTTGCAGCGAAGAGCCCACACCCAGCCCCTTGGCGTTGGGCAGCTCGCGAGCACGAAGCCCGGGCGTGAGCAGCAGGGCCTTGCGCTTCTTCGTCCAGGCCGCGCCCTGGCCGGGACGCTGATCCACGGCAATCAGCCAGCCCACTGCGGCCACGGCGATCTGTCCCTCCGCGCCCAGCAGCGACTCGAGCGCGGCGACGTCGACCGGCTCGGACAGCACAGCGTGATGGAGACGCGCGAGCTCCGACGCGGCATCGAGGGCAACCGCGCGCTTGACCACGAGCAACGCGTCGGCCTTGCGGCCTGCGTCGACGAGCAACACCGCAAAGTTGCAAAGATCGCCGATGTCGGCCGAGGTCGTCGCGGGCGCGAGCAGGGTTTCGTAGCGGGCGAGCGCCCGATCGCGGCTGGCGGCATCGCCGGCCATTCGCCAGCGCACGGCGTCGACTCGGGCGAGTGCGCGCGTCCGCGCGGCGGCCCCGAACGACTCGGGCCACGCCTCGATCTGGGCCCCGATGCTGGGAAGCGGGGCCTTGTCGTCGAACGTGAGTGCGAGCGCAAGCCGCGTCATCGCGGCGCGCATCGCCAGCGTCGCGTCCACGATCGGGGGCACCTGCGCCGCGGCTGCCGTGGCCGCTCGTTGGTCCAAAGAGAACTGCGCCGCCGCGAGCATCACGTCGAAGGCGTAGCGACTCTCCGGGATCTTCCGCCGCAGCTCGAGCACACTGGGGAGCAACCCTCGAGCGGTGTTCATCATCGTCGCCGAGTCGCCCGCGCGCACGGCCGGAAGCATCTGTTCACCGAGTTTCAGCAAGAACACCAGGACCACGCCTTTGTCGACGCCCAGCGCTGCGAGCTCGTCCGCGTCGCGGCGCACCGGCTCGAGCATCGGCAGGGCCTCCTGCAACAGCGCGTCCACACCCGCAGCCGCGGCCTTTGGCAGGACGACGTACGCAAGCTGCATGCAGCGCAACCCGATCGCAACCTCGAGATACTTCTGCTCGCGATGCTCGAGCTTGGTGCCAGCGGCATCGAGCAACTTGAAGGCCGCAGGAAAGTCGAGGGTGTCGTGAAGGAATGCATCGATCTCCCCGACGACTGCCCGCGCATCGCGGGGATGCTGCTTGCGGATCGCCGCAAAGGCCTCACGGGCGGCACGGTTGCGGCCGAGCTCGGCCAGCAACCCCGCGCGTTCGAGCTGCTGCTCGAGTCCACTGGCGGTCGCCAGCGCCAGCGCTCGGCTCGCCTGCTCCCGCTGCTTCTTGGTGTCCACGAGCTTCTTGGCAAACTCGGCCGATTTGGCGTCAGGCAGCGCTTGCGCGGCCGCCAGGGCCGCGTCACCGCACTCGAGGTCGAGGTCGACATAGCAAGCCGCAGCAAGTTCGCGATGGTGTGCGGCCGTGGCGAATCGTCCCCGCTTTTGCAGGGCGTGTCGGCGCAGCGCGACCGCGAGGCCAGGCTCCTGCGCCGAGGCGGCTGAAAGGCGCTCCATCACCTCGGGCAGAGCCGGATGATCCGGCGTCTCGCGCATCATCCGAGCAGCCATGCGTCGATGCAGCCGCGGCAGTCGGCTCAATGCATCGGTCAGCCAGGTGAGCATCTCGACCGCCCGAGCATCATCGACCGAACCGCCACCATCGCTACGCGCGAGGCCTTGCGCGGCGAGCCCGAGCATCGAGCCGAACAGGCCCCGCTTGTCGAACATCTGCGGCAGGTCGAAGATCCCGTAGAGCTGGGCCAACGCCGCGATCGTGGTGGCGTCGGTGATGCCATCGGGATCGCCGCGCTCGAGCGCAAGGGCTGCGACCCCGAGCTCGAGGGCATGACCCATACGTTCGGACAACGTCATGCCCTCGGGTAGGCCGCGCCACTTGCCCAACAACCCCTGCAGCGCTGCAACGTCAGCCGGCGTGCGATCGAGTCCGTACTGCGTCACCGCCCAAGCGGGCAGCCCGTCGCGCAAGCCTGGGCCTGGACCCGGATCGAAGCGATCGGCGAGCAAGTGCAGGATCTCGCCGTCATCCGGCGCTGCCGGTTCGGCGGTCGTCTCATCGGTTTTCGGCGGTGTTGCGACGCCCTGTGGGCGACAGCCCACGCTGACCGAGGCCGCTGCAACGAGCCCCAAGATTCCACGACGCGCTGCACGATGACGCATGAACCGGCACCATACCGAAACCCTGCGGTGACTGCTACAACGCGGGCATGGCCGTTGCCGACCGCGTCGTGATCTCCATCGATGACCATGTCGCACACGTGCGACTCAACCGAGCCGACAAGCGCAACGGGCTCGACCTCCCACAGATCGACGCGATCATCGCCGCCGGGGTCCAGCTCGCGAGCGACTCCAGTGTCCGCGCGGTCGTGCTGTCGGGTGAGGGCCCGTCCTTTTGCGCCGGCCTCGATTGGGCGGCGTTCATGAGCGCCGGCATGCAGACTGCGTCCCGTCTGCTCGAGCGTGACGCGAGCAGCCCTGCCAATCTCGCCCAGCGCGTGGCCTGGATCTGGTCCGAGCTGCCTGTGCCGGTGATCGCGGCGATTCGCGGTGCGGCCTACGGCGGTGGCCTGCAGCTCGCGCTCGCCTGTGATCTGCGCTTGGTGGCTCCCGACGCGCGGCTGTCGGTCATGGAGATCCGCTATGGCCTGATCCCGGACATGACCGCGAGCCGAACCTTGCTGCGGCTGGTCCGCGACGATCTCGCGCGCGAGCTGATCTATACCGGTCGGATCGTCGACGCCCACGAGGCCGTGCAGCTCGGGCTCGCGACGCGGGTGTGCGACGATCCGGTGGCCGCGGCCCTGGCTACCGCCAAGCAGATCGCGGCAGCATCACCGTCGGCGATTCGCGCCGGCAAGCAGCTCTGTCTCGAGGTCGCCGATCTCGAGCTCGCGGCCGCGCTGGCCCGCGAGACCGAGCTACAGCTGCCGCTGCTCGGAAGCCCGGAGCAGCTCGAGGCGGTGCAAGCCACGATGCTGCGCCGCGAGCCGGTGTTCGCCGATCCCCCGATTCAGAAGCGACCACGCATGCCGAGCGACGGCACGACGTAGCGAAACCCCTGCGGGGTACACGACGCGATCCCCTTGTTCGGATCCACCGCGGTAACCAGTGCGGCCTTGCTCACCAGCCCGCCGCGGGGATCGGCGCCGCCGATGAGGTCTTGTCCCGCAGTGCACTGGAAGATCTCGCGCGAGTACGTCGAATTCGCGACGTCGAGGAACAGGTCGAACTGATAGTTCGGGTAGCGCCAGTTTCGCTCGACGCGGAGGTCGAGCTGAAAGAACGCCGGTAATCGAGCATTGTTGCGATTGCTCCCCAGTGCGTCGAGCATGCTCTGTTCGTCGTGGGGCGCCGTCCACGGTCGGCCGGTGTGGTAGTGAACGCGTCCGCCCACGTTCCACTTGTGGCTGATGCGATAGCCCAGCACGACGTTGAGGATGTGCCGCTGATCCCAATTCGACGGGGCGTGGCCGCCGACGTTGAAGTCGCGGGTCGACCGCGACAGGGTGTACGCCGCCCAGCCGAACACGCGGAGCTCGGGATCGAGTCGCAGCATGGTCTCGAGACCGTAGGCCCAGCCCGTCACCTGCGTGATCACGTCCTCGAGCTCGTCGAGTGGCTGCTCGTCGGCCGCCTCACCGAGTTCATAGTCCTGGAGGTTGGTGAGCCGGCCAAGGTAGGCGTCTTGGACCAGGTTGAGCCGATTGCGGATCACCTGGAATTCGTAGCCGACCGAGCCCTGGGTGTTGCGTTGCAGGCCGCGTTCGAACCCAAAAGACTCGAGCCCGGGGATCGGGATCGGGAAGCTCGGCGGCTGGTGATAGAGCCCGAACGCCTGGCGCAGCACCCATCGCGGCGCCACGCGTTCGCGCAGGGTGATCCGCGGATCGACCCCGATCGCGTGCGTGACGGTGCTGGCGCTGGGCAGGTAGGGGCTCGCACCGACCTGGGTGTAGGCGTCGACCCGCACGCCGGGCCGGGCTTCGAACCCCGCTCTGCGGTAGAGCACCTCGAAATAGCCCGCGGTGGCCGACACGAGCCGATCACTGAGCAACAGCGCGACATCTTCGACGCTGATGTCTCCGAGGTCGGTGAGCTTGTTGGCCAGCCGAAAGACCTGAAACTCCTGATCGAGGCCGACGCCGATCGTGACCCGATCGTTCACGGGCAAGCGCAGGTCGATCCGCGGAGCGATGCGCCACTCGTTGGTCTTGTACTGATCGATCCCAGCCTGGTCGACGCCCAGGACGACCGCGTAGATCGCCGAGCCCTCGCGTCGCAGCCGGTGACGCACGCGGAGATCGATGCGGTGAAACAAGAATCGGACATAGGGATTGGGGACCACGCGCTCGTTGGTCACCGCATCCTTGTACGGCTTGGGGCCGACCTGATCGAAGCTGCCGAACGCGAAGGCGGTAAAGTCAGCGCGGTTGTTGATCGCGTGGTCGAAGCGCGCCTGGTAGTCCCAGTATTGGATCCGCACCGCCGCCTGGGCCAGCGAGAGCAGTGCGCCGGTGTAGCTGTAGCGGCCTGCAAACGTGAGCGCGCCCTTACCGGGGCCGCGCTTGCAGTCGAGCTTGCTCTTGCGCTTGGACTTGCACCCAACGAGATAGCTGCGGTTGATCGGAATCTCGAGCAAGCCGCCGGCGTCGGTGAAGCGCAGATCGACGTCGCCGTGCACGCGATCGCGCCGGGCCGGCCGCGTGCGTGCCTCGATGATTCCGCTGGAGTAGCGACCCAAGCGCACCGGTGCACCGCCCGGATAAAAATCGACGGCGTCGATGAAATACGGATGGATGATCGAGGGCCCGAGTGCGACGTGAAACAGGATCGGAACCCGCGATCCATCCATGTAGTAGCCGGTGTTGCCCGGCGCGGCGCCGCGAACCACCACGTAGGGTAAGAAGCCCGCGAGCTGCGACACCCCAGGGAGGCTGCCGATCACGCGCAGGGGATCGCCGCGAGTGCCCGCGACCTCGCGGATCTCGGCCTCGCGCAGCGTCGTCGACGAAAGCGCCACCTCGCGACGCTGGCGCACCACCGTCCGATAGCGCTTGCCGTCGATGCTCGGCACGAGTCGGTACTCGAATTCGAGCTGCTGGTTTTTCGCCAGCGTCACCCGGGTCTCGAGGTCCTCGTAGCCAACCGCACGGATGACGAAGCGATGGGTGCCGGGGCCGAGCTCGAGATCGAAGCTGCCGTCCTCGCTGGCGGTGACGGCCTCGCGTCCATCGAGGGGCACGATCCGGGCACCGGAAATGGGCTCGCGCTCGCCGAAGGTGAGCACGCGACCACGCACGCGACCACGCGCGACCTTGGGCTTGGGCCTGGGCTTGGACTGGACGGCCGGGGTCGAGGGCTTGGCGTGGGCCTCGGGCGTTGCGGTGGTCGAGTCGGTCCACGGCGCCGACTCCGGTGCATTCAACGGCCGGCTCGCAGCTCCGGGTGCGGTCACCCAGACGCACACCAACATCGCGGGCAACAGCACTCGCGCGCAGCATACCGCGGCTCGCCAGCCACTCGGCGGCTCACTGCGGGGGTGAATCAGAGGTGGACGAGGCGCGTGGCAGGCGTCCCGATCGCGGCACCGAGGTCCGCGCTGGGACCACGCGCTCGTCGACTGCGCGCGAGCCTGAGCCGCGCGCGCCTGAGCCACCCGAGCCTGAGCCACCCGAGCCTGAGCCACCCGAGCCTGAGCCGCGCGCGCCTGAGCCACCCGAGCCCGAACCGCCCGAACCGCCCGAGGCAGGCCCTCCCGAACCGGACCCGCCCGCGGGCGCGTCCGACCCTGGTGTTCTCGTCGGCGCCTCGATGTACTCGCCGAGCATGCGATCGGTCGCGTCTTGCAGCACCGGCGACACCGTCTGCCGCGTCGAGTCGAGCAGCTCGCGTGCCTCCGGCGTGCCGCCGATGCGATCGGCGTGCTCGGCGAACGTCCGCTGACCCAGGGGCACGCGGAACGAGCACCACACGACCGCGGCGATCAAGACCGACCCGACCAGGCCTCGCAGGAGACGAATCACTGTAGGGCATTGTCCGTCCCACTCGCACCAGGCAGCAAGTTTCGCGCACGCTAGCGCCTGCGCGCAGGTTCAGTGCCGAGCGCCTAGTCGATCGCAACGAACATCAAAGCAGTGAACCCCGTCGTTCGAGCATTCAACGCCGGTGCCGCTCCCACGTCAGCCCGGCATGACGCCTGGCTCCGAGGCCTCGACCGACCACTGGAAGTCGTCGAGCAGCACCAGCGAGTCCCACACCTGGTCGCTGGTGTCCCAGATGACGAGGCGCAGCGTCATCACCTCGCCTGGAGTGACGTTGCCGTTGACCGTCAACCACCCGGTACCACCACCTGCAGCACCGTTGTACCCGCAGGCATTGGCGACGGTGTTGAATCCCGTCCCGGCGAGCTCGTTGTTGGCGACACAGCCGTTGTAGGGGACCGGCGCAGCGCACTGGCTGATCTGGCCATTGGCGCACTGCGTGAACAGGCCGGGAGCCGCCTGCAGGATGTTCACGCCGACCGGCCAAAGTGTCGCGCCGTCGTCGTACACCGCGATGTTGCCGTCGGCGGGGTTGGTGTTGTTGGTCGAGTCGACCAGCGCCACGAAGAAGTCGTTGAACGCCGTGCACACATACTCGGGGTACTCCGCCGAGAAGAAGTAGAACCGCATCGAGAACGACAGGGCGTTGGTCGGCACCCGCACCTGCAGATTCAGCATCACGGGATTCTGCGCGGTGTTTCCCAGTGGCACCGGGCAACCCGGTACGTTGGGGAGCGCGTTGCCGTTGGCGGCGAACCAGTCGGCCGGAAAGGCACTGCTGGTCCCGGTCGACGTGCCGTTCTGGAACGCGGCGAACGGCGGATTGACGTCGTTGCTGTCCGCCGCGTTGCCGCTCGAGAGCACCGCGATGCTGCTACCGAGCTCGGGGACGATGACGTTGCCGAACCCCGGCCGAATGGCTCGGGAGTTCGTGGCGGGAACGCCGGCTCCGTTGGCGAGGAACAGCCCGGCACTGAGCACACCCCAGTTGCGATCCGCAGGGTCGGGCGGATTGAGCGTCGTGAACTGGCAAAGATCGACGGCTCGCGCGTAGTCGTTGGGATCGTTCGAGTTGCTCGCGAGGCCCGCGTCGCACCCGGGCAGCACGTTGTCGATGTTGCCGTCGCAGTCGTCGTCGACCACGTTGCCGCCGAACTCGAACGCGCCAGGATTGACCAGCGCGGGCGACAGGCAGCCAACCCCGACGTCGTCGCAACAGTCGCCACCGCACTGCGTCCAGCCGTCGGCGTCGAGGTCGGGATCCTCGTCGACGTCGCCGTCGCAGTTTTCGTCCTGGCCGCTGGCGCACACCTCGAGGCCGGGCAGCACCTGGCCGATGCACGGCCCGAGCACCGTGCCATCACCGTTGCAGGTCTGGGTGCCGGCGACGCACACGCCGATGTCTTGGGTGCCGGCGGGGCCGGCATAGCACTCGTAGACCTGGTTGGGCGCGCACACGCACACGCCGTTGATCTCGCAGCCATCGTTCGCGGCCCCGTTGCAGTCCTCGAAGCCGTTGGCGCAGTTGCCGTCGGGGACCGTGCAGATGCCGTCGACGCACTCACCGGTCGCATTGTCCGGCTCGCAAGGCGAGTCGCAGCCGCCGCAGTTGGGCTCGTCGATGAGGATGTCGACGCATTGCTCGGTACAACACGCCAGGCCTTTCTGGCAGCCCTGTTGCTTGTTACAGCCCGGAACGCAGGTGCCTGCGTCGCAGACCGAGCCGAGCGGACACTCGACATCCTCGAGGCATCCGACGCACATGTTGGTCGCGAGTTCGCAGCTCAGATCGCCACCGCAGTCGTCATCGGCGATGCAGCCGGGGATGCATGCGTTGGTCGCGGGGTCGCAGTAGTTGCCTTCGGCGCAGGGGTCGTCCGCCACGGTGCAGTCGACACACTCGCCAGTGTCGGTGTTGCACACCGCACCACCGGGATCGCCCGCGCAATCGTCGTTGCTCGTGCAGCCCGGCGTGCCGGTCTCGGCAGCCGTGGTGTCCGAGGGTCCGGACTCGCCACTGCTACCGGTGTTGCTCACGCTGCCGACGGTCGGATCGGTGGTCGTGTCCGCGTTGCCGGTCGTCGAGGCGCCCGTGAGACCGATGCCCGAGGAACCGCCGTCGTTGCTGCCAACCGTCTCGCCGTTTGCGGAGCCGCCATTGCAAGCAGCCAGCGTAGCGACCGCACTGATCGACAACATTGCGAAGCGGTTCATGGCGTCGAGCATATTGCCGCGCCCGATCGCCTCCAAGGGCTATTCGCCCCCAGCGCAGCGTTTGTGCCGAGTTTGGGTGACATGGGCCTACCTTTAGGAGGCTCAAGGAAGACCGCCGCGCGGCTTTGGTCCCCAGGCAAAAGCCCGTTACCATCGCGCCGCGCATGTCCGAGCCCGGGAAGGTCCACAAACCCTACGTTGCCGACGAGCAGAACGTCGCCGAGTTCACGACCAAAGCGGTGATCATCGGCGCGCTGTTCGGAATCATCTTTGGCGCCTCTACGGTGTACCTCGCGCTCAAGGCCGGGCTGACGGTCAGCGCATCGATCCCGATCGCGGTGCTGTCGATCTCGCTGCTCAAGCGCTTTGGTGGCTCGACGATCCTCGAGAACAACATCGTTCAGACGATCGGCTCGGCCGGTGAATCGGTGGCCGCCGGCGTGGTCTTCACGCTGCCGGGGTTCTTGTTTCTCTCGCGCGATCCAACCACCGGAAACTCCGTGGGCGAGCCGTTCTTCGGCTACTGGACGATCTTCACGCTCGCGCTGCTCGGCGGGATCCTGGGCGTGTTGATGATGATCCCGCTGCGCCGGGCGCTGATCGTCAACGAGCACGCGACGCTGCCGTATCCCGAAGGTACCGCCTGCGCCGGGGTGCTGATCGCGGGCGAAAAAGGCGGTGAGCTGGCCAAGGTCGCCTATCAGGGTCTGGGCTTCGCGTTCGTCTATGCGATCAGCCAAAAGGTGCTGGGCATCATCGCCGAGACCCCGACCTGGGTCAGCGACATGAAGAGCAGGGTGTTCCCCGCGGCGACCGTCAACGCCGAGATCACCCCCGAGTACATGGGCGTGGGCTACATCCTCGGCATTCGCAGCACCGGCATGCTGGTCGCCGGCGGCGTGCTGGCGTGGCTTGGGCTGATCCCGTTGCTCGCGTCGTTGGTGCCCGGCGAGATGATCGCCGCGCAGCTGACCAAGCTGGGCTACGACCCGGTGGCCAAGTTCGGCTACGACGCGGCGTCTACGGATTTCAAGGCGCTCAACAACGCGCTCTACTTCGCGTACATCCGACAGATCGGCGCAGGCGCCGTGGCAGCCGGAGGTTTCATCACCCTGCTCAAGACCATGCCGACGATCATCGGCGCGGTGCGGGGCTCGCTGGGCTCGATGAAGGCCGCCGCGGGGGCGCTGGCCCAGCGACGCACGGATCGCGACCTACCGATGTCGCTGGTGATCGGCGGCAGCGTGGCGCTCGCGGTCATCGTGGCGTTGCTGCCGTTTCTCCCCGGTGACGGCTTTGCCAGCAAGCTGGTGCTGGGCTTCATGATGGTGCTGTTCGGGTTCTTTTTCGTGACGGTGTCGAGCCGCATCGTCGGCATCATCGGCTCCTCCAACAACCCCATCAGCGGCATGACCATCGCGACGCTGATGGCGACGTGCTTGATCTTCGCGGGCCTGGGTTGGACCGGCGATGCCTACCAACCGATGGCGCTGTGCGTGGGCGGCATGGTGTGCATCGCCGCGGCCAACGCCGGCGCCACCAGCCAGGACCTCAAGACCGGGTTCTTGGTGGGTGCGACGCCGCGCTCGCAGCAGATCGGGCTGTTCATCGGCGTGGTCGCGGCGGCGATTGTCATCGGCGCCACGGTGCAGTTGCTCGACAATGCCCATGTCGATCCGGCGACCGGCCTGGTCGTGCACGCGATCGGCGAGCAGTTCGCGGCACCCCAGGGCACCCTGATGGCGACGCTGATCAAGGGCCTGCTGTCGTTCAACCTCGACTGGCAGTTCGTGCTGGTCGGGGTGTTCTTGGCGATCACCGTGGAGCTTTGCAGCGTCTCGGCCTTGGCGTTCGCGGTCGGTGCCTACCTGCCGCTGGCGACGACCCTGCCGATCTTCTGCGGCGGGGTCGTGCGCTTTGTCGCCGACCGCGGCAAGCCCAAGGCCAAGAGCGCCGAAGAGGAAGACTTTGGTCCGGGC
The DNA here is from genome assembly GCA_947492135.1 of Deltaproteobacteria bacterium. Classification (GTDB taxonomy): domain Bacteria; phylum Myxococcota_A; class Polyangia; order Nannocystales; family Nannocystaceae; genus Xiheibacterium. The sequence goes on from CANLQR010000008.1 coordinate 10,293, forward strand.
AACCTGTACGCGACTGGCCTGGTCGCCGGCGGTGCGCTCGCAGGCGTCATCTATGCGATCGTGGCGGCACGCATGGGCGACGGACTCGAGGCGTTGTCGCTGCGCGGCCGCTTGACCGAGGTCTTTGGCGCAGGCGGCTACGATGTACTCGGCGTGGCGTTCTACGTGTTGATGGCGGTCATGCTGATCCGCATCGCTCGCCGAGCACATCGCGGGTAGGGCTCGACACCGGGCGCCTCAGGCCTGGCCCGCCTCGGGGTGCGAGATCAGATAGCCCGCGAGCTGAGCGTTGGCCTTGCGTCGCACGGCGCCCCGCAGGATCGGCGTCCAGCCGAGCAGCACCCCAGGGATCCCCAGCGCCATCTTCGTCCATCGCCACATGTCGAAGACATCGTCGTGGCGCGAGATCTTGCCCTCGGCAAACTCAAACGTCGCGTCGATCACGTTGTGGACCTTCCTGCCGGTGACGGCGAAGGTGTAGTGGGCCTCCCAGTGGGCCCGGCCGCGAGTTGCATCGGCCTCGATCCCGGAGGACTCGATCACCAGATCCTTGGCTCGTCCACACAGCATCCGCCACATGCCACGGGTGTGCGTGGCGTCGAGCGCACCGAACGCCGGGTCGCTGAACACGACGTCGCGGTGGTAGCACGCCACCATCGCGTCGGCGTCGCGGCGCGCGAAGGCAGCATAGAACTCCTGGATCAGCTCGGCGTGCGGGTGCATGAGGCGGCCGCCAACGTACCGCGGTGTCACCCCTCGACGGAAGCACGCCGCATCAACGAAATCCACCAGGCCAACCCGCCACACACGAAGATCCCCGCCACCGACGAGATCACGTCGAACGGATCGAGCGAGCGGTGTGAGAACAACCCTTGCGAGAGTTCCTCGAGAATCACCAGGACGCTGGTGGCGGCGAGGACGTCGAGCGGCTTGCGGTCGTGAAACCACCCCACGGCAAGGAACGCGCAGCCTCCGTACAGGGCGAAGTGCAGCACCTTGTCGTGGCCGGCGAACACCGCGCCGTCGAAGCCGAACAGGCGAAAATCGGCAATTACGCCGAGCAACACCGCCGCGGCCGCCGCCAGCGGAAATCCAACCGACCAGCGCGGTCGCGAAGCACCCGAGTTCATTCGACCAGCATGTCCTGCACCCCGGCGGACGCACGCAGTGCCCGATCGAACGGTCGCAGCGGTTCCACGAGCGGTCCGCCGCCGCCCCTACCCCCGCGCAACCAGAGCCCCAACCGAGGCCACACAAAAACCACCGCCGGCGAAGTTATTTCGGCAACCCGTCCCACCGCAGCGTCCTGCCGTGGCACTCTGGGATGGGGACCGTCGCATCGCGTGCGGCGGAAAAGAGACGACCATGATTCGCCGTGCATTGTTCATCGTGCCGTATATCTTCGTGACCGCTTGTGGTTCGTCCACGACCCCAGGCGGCGCGACTGCTTCGGAGGAATCGGGCGCGGTGGTCACTGCGACCACCACCGGACCCGGCGACACGTCCACCAGCAGCACGAGCGGGCCAGGCAGCACTGCGGGTGCCGAGACGACCGTCGGCGCCGAGACGACGGTGACGCCGGGCACCGATGATGGACCCAAGTTCGATGTCGGAGGCACGATGGACGACATGGCCGGTGGCGACTGCGCCACGCATGAGACCGACGCAACCCTCACCGGCACCGTGTATGGTCCCGACGGTGAGCTCCCGGTCAGCGGCGCGCTCGTCTACGTCACCGCCAACGAGCCGGCCGGCATCCCGCAGCAGGTCTATTGCGCCGCTTGCACGCCGTTGGCCTGCGACGACGACGAGACTCTGACCAACGCCGATGGTTCGTTCACGCTGCAAGCCGCCTCGGGCATGGGCAAGTACCTGGTGGTTCAAAAGGGTCAGTTCATGCGCGTCACGCCGATCGATATCGGCCCCGGCGCGGCGTCGCTCAACGACACGCTCACCACGTTGCCTTCCCAGAACGACCCCAACAACGGCGAGTACATCCCGCTGGTGGCGGTCGGAGATGGCAGCTACGATCGGATCGAGGACGCGCTGGGCAAGTTCGGCCTCGGCGAGACCGTGATCGGGGCGTTCGAGGAGCGTCTCGTGCCCGGCACCGAGACCTTCGATCTGTGGGACAACGGCCAAGATCCGTCGTCCGACGGGTTCGTCTCGCAGGGCACGTTCGCGGATCTGATCGGCGATCCGACGGCGCTCGACGACTATCACATCATCTTCGTGCCCTGTTCGTACGACGACTACACCGACGCGCTGAACAACCCTCAGAACGTGCAGAACATCCGTGATTGGGTCGCCGCCGGCGGGCGCTGGTACGTGTCCGACTGGTCGAACGAGTGGCTGCAGCTGGTGTTTCCCGAGTACCAGAACCTCAACAGCTGGAACGGGCAGATCGGCAGTGCGGACAACGGATCGTACGACTCGCTCGCCTCGATTCTCGACGATGGCTTGCTCGACTGGCTCGAGGCTCTGCCGGCGCAGTTCCTCGACATCAACCCGCTCAACGACGAGGCCCATCCGGCATTGAACCAGCTGCCGCAGGTGATGACCGTGGACAACTGGTCGGGCATCGACGCGATCTTGCCGGTGATCGTCGACGATGGCCAAGGCGGCATGGTCGACGCTGGCCACAAGGTCTGGCTCGAGGGCCCTGGAGGCGCGCCCGCGGGCGTGCACCCGCTGACCGTCACCGGACAGTTCGGCTGCGGCAAGCTGCAGTTCACCAGCTACCACACCGCCGAATTTTTCAACTACGTCGGGCTATCGCCGCAAGAGCTGGTGCTCATCTATACGATCCTCGAGATCGGGTCGTGCCAGGATCCGCTGCCGCCGCCCGAGGGCTAGCCCATGCGAATCCACGGCGTCTGGACGCTGCTGGGGCTGCTCGCCGGGTGCAACCCGTCGAGCCCACCGGCACCAGAAACCAAGACCAGATCGATCCTCGAGCCCCGCGGGGTCGAAGAGATGAAGCGCGTCCGCAAAGACGTCGAGGATGCCAACACGGCCGGGCAACAGCGCAACGACGACGCGATCGATCGCGCGGCCAAGTCCGAGGCAGCAGGACGCGGAGCCCCCGTGCGCTAGAAGTGTCGAGGGCCGCCACGCTGGCCAACCGTGGTGGGCGGCAACCGCGGGCAGTGTGAACTCGGCCGACTGGCCGTCCATGGCCACGAGCGTGCTACGATCTTCGCGTGAGCCTCGCTGATCCAGCCTCGCGCGCGGCGGTGGGTGTCGAGGCGTATCTCGCGGCCGAGCGCGTGGCGGCGAGCAAGCACGAGCTCTGGGGCGGCGAGGTGTTCGCGATGGCGGGCGCCTCGTTCGCGCACAACAAGATCGTGGCCAACGTCGTGGCCGAGCTCCGCGCCCGGCTCCGCGCTCGTCCTTGCGACGTTCTTCCCTCCGACTTACGCGTCTTCATCCCCGCCAAGCCGGGTATCGTCTACCCCGACGCCACGGTCGTCTGCGGCGAGCCTCGGTTCCGCGACGACGAGCAGGACGTCCTGCTGAACCCGACCCTCGTCGTCGAGGTGCTGTCCGAAGGCACCGAGCGCTTTGATCGCGGTGACAAATTCGCCGGCTATCGTTCGGTCGAGAGCATCCGCCAAGTGGTTCTGGTCTCGCAGCACGTGCGGCGTGTCGAGGTGTACAGCCGCGCGGACGCCGGGCGGTGGATGATGGAGGAGGCGATCGCGCAAGGGGTCGTCAGGCTCGATGCGATCGACTGCGAGGTCACGTTGGACGAGGTGTACCTGAAGGTGGAAGCGTGGTCCGGTACCTAGTCGAGGAGTGGCTCGCCACGGTCAGTCCGTGTCGTCGCGCTACCGCTCACGATGTACTCGCTCCCAGCCGCGACCAGTGCGCGCGGCGTACCGTGATGCAGCGCGAGTCTCCGTGACCACAGATCGTTGGCGATGATCCCCGTGATCGAATCCGCTATCGTCCCGTCCACCACTTCATGCCGTTGCTTCGCCGAGCCCTGCTCGCCCTAGCCCTGCTCATCCCGTCTGCCGTCGCAATCGCCGCCCCCGCGCCGAAGCAGCTGCCCCCGAACGGTGGCGTGCTCGATCCGACGCCTGGCTTCCCTGCGCCCGGCCCGGCGGCTCCGGCGATCGATCCGTTCCCGAGCAAGCTCGATCCGGGCGACACGCCCGTGGCCCAGTGCACGCGCCCCGACAACTGTCTGCAGACCGACGCCGATGGCGACGGCATCCCGGACATGTGGGAGGACAAGCTCGCGCTCGCGTTCGCGCCCGAGCTGCACCTCGCGCCGCAGTCGGAAGACTGGACGCGCCCCGCGAACGTCGACTGGTATCTCGCGCGCGTGCACATGCGCTTCGAGCACGACGACTGCAGCGACTGTCAGGTGCTCGGCGTCGGCGCGATCACGCAGGACAACATGTGGCAGCAATCGCATCGCGGCAAGAACTGGCGATGCGCCCACAAGGGCAGCTGGCACGACTCGACGGAGCCGACGAACTTCTTCCTGCAGCCGCCGAACGACGCGACGCACAACGGCGCGCCCGCGAGCGAGTGGCGCGCGTACGATCACGTGCGGCGCATCGCCGGTGGTTACGACGTGCAGTACTGGTTCTTCTTCGCGTACAACGACTCCGTCGGCTCGTTCAATCACGAGGCCGATTGGGAGCACATCACGGTGCGCGTCGACGAGGACGGCAACTTCGTGTCGGCCTGGTACGCACAGCACGAGGGCGGCAGGCGCTACGACGCGAACCGGCTCACGTTGGTCGACGGCACGCACCCGCAGGTGTGGGTCGCGGATGGATCACACGCGAGCTATCCGCGCGTGGGCTCGTTCGACATCCCAGGCGTGCCCGGCTTCGATGATCACACCTACGACGACGGTCCGGTGTGGAAGACGTGGACGTCGCTCATTCACGTCGGCGAGAAGAGCCAGCCGCGCGGCGGTCAGAACTTCATCCGCTACGGCGGCCGCTGGGGCGAGCACGGCACCACGTCGGTGACGACGGGTCCTCGCGGCCCGTCGTTCCAAGGTGCCTGGGACAGCTTCTAGGCTCTGTCCCCCGCGCGTCACCCTGGGTTGGGCACGCCCCACGCGGCGAACACGGGCGTCACGTCCGTGGCCGCGATCGCTTCGATGCGGTCGTGCACGAAGGTCCATGCCGCGGCGCCGGCGGGTACATCGGCCGCCGCCGTCGCGTTGAGCTGCGCGAAGAACTCCGCGTACAACTCCCAGCCGTGGGCGTACTGGAACTGCATCAGGAAGCAGAGCCCATCCCACGCATCCCAGCCAGCGTACGCGACCGGCACGCCGGCAGGACACCTCGCGGTCTCGGCGTTGAGCGGGAGACCGAGCGCGTCGAGGGCGTGGATCGAGAACAGGTTCGGCCACGACTCGAGCGAGTTCTCTTGGTACCACCAGATGCGATTCACAAACGTGAAGTCGTGCCCGAGTTCGTGCGCGAAGCCCCACACATCCACGCCGGGCATGCCGGCCTGCGTGATGCGATTGGCGAACGTCGGATCGATGAGGATCGGGTCCATGCGCACGGGATTGCCCGCGAGCATGTAGCCGAGTGGGACGACGTCGGGGTCCGCGATGAAACGGATTCGCTGGCCGTTGTGCGGCACTGCGCCCCGCAACTCCTCGTGCAACTCGTAGAACGTGTCGAGCCGCTCCATCGCGGCAGTGATGACCGCAGCGTCAGGGCCGGCGGTCGCCGTCGGGAGCGAAACGATGATGTGGTCGCTGCGGATCTCGACGCGACCCGACTCTACGTCGGCATAGGCGTACTCGGCCGCGAGCGCGGCCTCGACCGTCGGCGCGGTCTGGCCCTCACTCGAGACAGTGACGGACTTGGAGCCCGTCGCGTCGCTGCGCGTCTCGTAGGTCTCGCCGAGATCGTTGCTTGGCAGCGCACCGACGAACAAGATTCCGTCCTTGTCGGCGGTGAACACCACGCCGCTCCCGGCGACGCAGGTCAGCGCGGGGTCTTTGTAGTTGAGATTGATTCGCGCGACGAGGTCGCCGACCACACAAGGCCCGTGATCGATCGGCATGCCGGTGTCGGCGTTGACCATCCAGACTCCGGTCTCGTCGATGGTCGCCTGCTCGCCGGCGAGGAGGAACAGCCCGGTGTTCACCCAGTTCTGCGCGGCGGGCACGTCGAACGTGCGCGTGCCGTAGGGCCCGCTCGGACCGACGGGGATGCACGTCCACGGACCCTCGCCACACGGCTCGTCGATCACCGCCGGGTCGCCCGTGGTGTCCTGACCGGATTCCGAGCTGTCGAGGGTGCCGGTGTCAGTCGACGTGTTCTCGCCGCTCGATGCGCCGGACGTCGTGGTCGGGCCGATCGACGACGTCGCGTCGACCGCGGTGGTCGCCGTCCCCGGCGTCGTGCTGTCGTCACTGGGGCTGGTGCCGCCGCACGCGGCAAGCCACACGGCCGCCGAGGCGAGCATCTTGCGTCGCACGGGTTGCATCACGCGCGCATCGTTGCTCGCATGCTGCGGGATGTCGATGCCTGTCGGAGGTCTCAAGCGGCCATGGCCGCTCGTAGGCCCGAGGCGAGGACCCTCGCGGTCGCCGTCGACGGTAGGCCCAGCGCAGCGCGAGCCGCCGTGCTCGTCGTGATCTCGAGCGAAGGCAACAGTGCCGCCGCGGCCGCGAATCGATCGGTCTCGATGTCACGGAGGTTTCCGTACGAGAGGCGTCGGTGTACTTGTCGTGCTCGCGGCCACTCATATTGTCAGCCATGACGGTGTACAATTGACTGATTCTGGCTGTTTATAGGCACGCATAATCAGCCACAACCGTTGACTTTGGTATCGTTGTGGCTGATTATATAGGCATGTTGATCGCCCGGAGGCGCGAGCAAGCAGTCCTGCACGAGGCGCTCGAGTCGGGTGCGCCGGAACTCGTCGCGGTTTATGGTCGGCGGCGGATCGGCAAGACCTTCCTCGTCCGCGAGTTCTTCGGCACCGCCATCGCGTTCGAGCTCACCGGGTCCCACGCCTCCGACATGGCCACGCAGCTCGGCGCGTTCGCGGCGGCGCTCGGCCGGGCGGCCCGCACTTCGGCGCGCTTGGCCACGCCGCGCGACTGGCCCGAGGCATTCGCGCAGCTCGAAGCGTACCTCAAGGCGGTGCGCGGGCGCGGTACGTCGACGCGCGTCGTATTCTTCGACGAGCTGCCGTGGCTGGCGACCCGTCGCTCGGGATTCCTTGCCGCGTTCGAACACTTCTGGAACGGTTGGGCCTCGACCCAGTCGTGGCTCGTCGTGGTGATCTGCGGATCGTCGGCATCGTGGATGCTGCGCAAGGTGGTCAAACAGCGCGGCGGGCTGCACAATCGCGTCACCCGACGCCTGCGCCTCGAGCCGCTGTCGCTTGCCGAGACCAGCGAATACCTGCATGCGCGAGGCGTCCGCTTCGGGGCCGAGCAGGTGCTCGAACTCTACATGGTCTTCGGCGGCGTACCGCACTATCTCAACCAGGCCCGGCCCGGACAATCGGCCGCACAGGCGATCGATCGGGCCTGCTTCACGCGCGAAGGCTTGTTGCACGACGAGTTCGCGAACCTCTACGCCGCGCTATTCGAGCACGCCGAGCGGCACGAGGCCGTCATTCGTGTGCTCGCGAAGAAACGCGGTGGCCTGACCCGCAACGAGGTCCTCGCCGCCGCTGGGCTCGATTCGGGTGGCACCGCCACCAAGGTGCTCGACGAGCTCGAGGAGTCCGGCTTCATCGCCAAGCGCATCCCGCTCGGGCACACCTCGCGCGACGCCGTGCTCCACCTGACCGACCAGTACTCGCTCTTCTACCTCACGTGGATTGCCGGCCACCGCGTCGGTGGCGAAGGTGCGTGGTTACGCGCGCGCACGGGGCCGCGGCACAGCGCGTGGAGCGGACTCGCGTTCGAGGCGGTGTGCCTCGCGCATGTCCCGGCGATCAAGCGGGCGCTGGGGATCGCGGCCGTCGAGACCCAGCAGGCCGCGTGGTTGCACCGGCCGATCGATGCCGACGACGAAGGCGCACAGATCGACCTCGTCATCGATCGCGCGGATCGAAGCACCAACCTCTGCGAGGTGAAGTATGCCCAGGGGGAGTTCGTGGTCGACAAGGCGTACGCACGGGAACTCGAGCGCAAGCGCGAGGTGTTTCGGCGGGTGACAGGTACACGAAAGGCGTTGTTTCTCACGCTGGTGACCACGGTGGGCCTACGCAGCAACGAGCACGCGCAGCGGTTGGGGCTGCAGGTGGTCATGTTGGACGCGCTGATGCAGGGGTCGCTCGGGGGGGAGTGAGAAGCTTCGCCAACGTCGCCGAGATCGGCGACCCGGCGAGTCAACAGGCCCCACGCGTGCAGGCCTGCTTGCACCTTGGCTTTTGCCGTTACAAGCCGCCTCACCGCTGCAGCGTCTCGATAAAAGCGGCCACATCCGCGAATCCCACCGGCGCAGCGAGCGACGCGAAGCGGCGCACACGGAGTCCGTAGGGTGTGCGCAGTTGCATCTCGGTGATCCTGCTGGTGCCCTCCGGGATCGGCAGCTCGACCCACTCGGGTGCGAACTGCAGCGCATCGGCGCGCAGCAGACGGCGCAGCGTTCGTTTGTCATCGGCGCCAAGCTCATGCAGGCGATCGTCGGGCGGCTCCTCATTTTTCTTGGGGTCACCAATCCTGCAACCTTCGACCTCAATCCGCTCGATCGTTCCCGCTTCGTGAAAGAGCAGCTGCAGCGACTCACCGCAGGGGCCACCAAACTTCCGATACCGCACCAAGCCGTGAGGCGGGAGGGGCATCAGCCCACCCGGCGGATCGGCGTGAACCTCGGGCTCGGGCACCTCCCGCTCGTCCACTTCGAGATGCTTCGGCGTGCAGTTCGTCGACGACAGCAGGCCGGCGATCATCAGGTGGCGGAGCACATCTTCAAAGGTAGCGCGATCCGGTGGCGCCTGCGCCCGATCGTTCGCGAGCCGCCACCTGCGGCACCATTGTCGAGCCAAGTCGAAAGCTCGTTCACCGCGACGCCGCGGCGATGTACGCCTCGACGCGACGCCGCAGGACCGGCAAGGTCACCGCACCCGCACCCAGGACCGCGTCATGGAAGGCCGACAGCTCGAACCGCGTGCCCAGCGTCTGCTCGGCCATCCGTCGCAGCGCGAGGATCTCCCGCTGACCGATCTTGTACGCGAGCGCCTGCCCCGGCCAACCGACGTAGCGATCGACCTCGTTGGAGATGTTGTTCGCCGCGAGCGCGGTGTGCTCGCGCATGAAGCTTTCGGCACGAGCGCGGGTCCACCCTTGGGTGTGGATCCCGGTGTCGACCACGAGCCGCGCGGCTCTCCACGCGTCGAAGCTCAACATCCCGAGCCGGTCGAGATCGGTCTCGTACAGCCCCATCTCGTCCGCGAGACGCTCGGTGTACAGCGCCCAGCCCTCGACGAACGCGCTGTAGCCCGCGTGACGGCGAAAAGCAGGCAGCTCGGCGAGCTCTTGGGCGATCGCGATCTGGAGGTGATGTCCCGGGATCGACTCATGCACCGCGAGCACCCGAGCCTCGTAGCGCGGGCGCGTGTGCGGATCGAAGACGTTGATGAAGTACTCCCCGGGTTTACTGCCGTCGGCGTGGGCCGGCTCGTAGTAGCCCACGGTGGTGTACGCGGCCTTGTAGCCCGGCACGCGCGCCACCACGCAGTCGGCCTGGGGCAGCCGTCCGAAGTATCGCGGCATCGCAGCCTTGGCTCGCGCGAGCGCCTCGGTCGCCGCTGACTCGACCTCCTCGGCGGTCGCAAAGTACAGCGATCGGTCCTCGCGCAGCGCCTCGAGGGTCGCCGCGAGATCGCTGGAGCCGAGCGCTCGTTTGCCCAACGCCGCGAGTTCCCCATCGATGCGGGTGATCTCCGCGAGCCCAAGCGCGTGGATCTCATCGGCCGACAGCCGCAGCGTGGTGTGATGCGCGATCAGTGCCTCGTAGCAAGATGATCCCGACGGCAGCGCGCCGACGCCACCTTGGCCATCGGGCCGCGCCCGCGGCAGCAGCTCGTGGGCGAGCAGATCGCGATAGCGGGTCAGCGCCGGCACGACCCCGACCTCGACCGCGGCGCGCAGCCGGGCGCGAGCGTCCTCGGGCACGGTGGGCCTGTCCAGCGGCTCGAGCAGACTCCAGGCGTCGAGGGGCTCGAGGAGCTGGCCGTCGAGCATCGCAACGAGTCTGCGAATCGACTCCGCGTCCGCGACCAGCCCCGACGCCAGACCCTCGCGCAGCAGCGCGATCTCGACGTCGATCGCCGGCCCCATCGCCTCGTAGCGCGCCGCGAGGCGCATCGCGTCCCGACGGTCCCGCAACGGATGGACGCGCGGCAGGTCGCCCCACCGCGCCAGGGGGTTGTCGTTCGCCGACGCACGCCAGCGCTCGAACCGACACACGTCGGTCGCCGCCTGGGCCCGCAGCTCGTCGAGCAACAGATCTCGATTCAACCCGTCGGCCGGGTCGAGATCGGCGAGCGCGGCGAGTCGGGCGGCGAGCGCATCCCGCACGCCGCGAGAGCGCTGCCGGGCGGCGTCGCTCGGATCGCCGAGACGATCGTCGTAGTCGTGCATGCCCAGTCGGGTGGCGAAGAGCGGATCTTCGGTCAGCACCCAAGCCCAGTGCTCGCGCACGATCGCGGCCAGCTCGGGGCTGGTGATCCCCGTCGCCGCGGCACTCGAGGCGGCACCGAGCTCGGACACCGCCGACTCGCGGGCGTTGGTGACTATCGCCGCCGTGCCGGTGGCGTCGGGACGGCACGCGGTTGCGGTGAGCAACGAACCCCACACGGCCAGCTCTGCGGAGAACTTCAGAGAGAATCGACGGGTCATCGGGTCGCAGCGGCGGAGTCTACCCGCATCGCCGCGCTGGGCGGACTCCGACGCGCCGACGCGACCCCGGTGTCGGCGCCACCTCGCGTCGCGCAAGGCCCTGGGCCCGGTTGCCGCGGCGGCTCACTCGATTATGTTGCATCATCGCGTGGCTTGGACGCGCCTCTCGATCCTGCGAGCGCCCTGGGGTCGGGATCCGACGATCGTGCCGCCTATGCAGCGTTTGTCGACTCCGAGTTGGCGGCGTTCGACGCCACAATGCGGGCTCTGGGACCATCGCTGTCGGCGATTGCCGCGGTCGCGACAGCGCCGCTGGTGCACCTGATTCCGGGCGCAAGCCAGCTGACCGGCCTGACCTTCGAGCAGGCTGCGGTCCCCTCGACGCTGGTCATCGCGGTGATCATCGCGGCGGCCGCAGCACATCGGCGCTGGGGATCGGTCGCGTGGCAGTATCGCGCGATCGACCACATCGAGACCCTCGCGGTACAGCTGACGCTCGGTCTGTTCATCGTGTGGTCGGACAAGGCGCTTTCGCCGTTCTGGCTGTTCTATGTCGTCCACGCACTCATCGTCGGGCTGCGGCCCGGCCCCGCGACGCTGGACCGCCTCTCCGTGGTCAGCACACCGCTGTGGGTCGCCACTGCGCTGGCAGTGCGCACGGGATCGGCGACGGGCCCGGTGATGGCGGCGTTTGCCTTGGGACTCGCGGTGCTGCTGATCGCGCTCCCGGGCGGGGCTCAGCGGCGCGCGAGCCGGCTTTCGTTCGAGCGGCAGCAGCTCGAGCAGCGCCTCGCGGCACTGGTCGTCGACGGTGAGCGCGGCCGGATCGCGCGGGAGCTCCACGATGGTCTCACGGCTGATCTCACCGCTATCGCATGGCGTGCGGCGGTGCTCGCGAAGTCGCCGCCGGTGGATGACATCGCATCGGAATTCGCGGCGATCGCCCAGCGGGCGCGGGCTGCGATCGACGACACCAAGGCCATGGTGTGGGCGCTACGCGACGACCTCGTGGTCTGGGATGTGATCCTGTCGCACGTCCGCGGGCGGTGCGTCGATCTGTGCGAAGGACGGGTTGCTTTGACGTGCGAGTTGCCCGGTGACCTCGAGCGCACGGTGCCGGGACAGCTCGCGGTGGACATCGTCCGAATCGTGCAAGAGTCCGTCCGCAACGCGGTGCAACACGGGAGCGCGCACCGGGTTCGCGTCCGCGTGGCCATCGAGCAACGACTCGTGATCGTGATCGTGATCGAGGTCGAGGACGACGGCGTCGGCCTGCCCGAAGTGCCAGCGGCCGACGGCTCCGCGAACCTGCGCGGCGGATTGGGCAACCTCGAACGGCGGGCGCAGCAACATGGCGGCGAGTTCGTGGTCGAGCGCCGCGATCCGGGCACCTTGGTTCGCGTCACCTTGCCAGCACCGACAGCGCCGCGCTGAGGTCCCGCGAGGCAGCGAGAACACCGAAGACTGCGAACGCGATCTGCCGGGGGGCCCCGATCACAGCAGCCCCATGCGCTGGGCGATGGTCGCAGCCTCCGCCTTGCTGTTCACCTGGAGCTTCTCGTAGATCACCTTGACGTGGCTCTGCACTGTGCCCAAGGCGATGCCCAGCAACTTCGCCGCTTCGGCATACGTGACGCCTTTGCCCAGCAGCGTGAGGACCTCGGTCTCGCGCGTCGTGAGGCGCTCGATCTCGGCGGCTAGCTCGGGATCGCCTGGACGGTGAAGCGCCTCGATCACCATGCGGGCCACGCTGGGTGTCAGCGGCGCGCCACCGCGCGAGGCGGCCAGCAGACCGTCGAGGACCTCGACGATCGTGGCGCTCTTGAGCAGGTAGCCGTGAGCGCCGGCCCGTATCGCCTTGACGATGACGTCGCGATGCTCCTGCACTGTGAACACGACGATGCTGGTCGCGGGCCGGCATGCGGCGAGCAGTCGGATGACGTCGGCGCCGTGCATGTCCGGCAGTCCCATGTCGACCAGCGCGACGTCGGGAAACAGCCCGCCCCGCAGCGCCTCGATCACCGCGCGCCCGGTCGCCGCACTCGCGGCGTGCTCGAGCCGCGACTCCGGCCAGTGGAGCGCGGCCTCGAGCGCTTCGCGCATCCAGGCGTCGTCCTCGACGATCAGCACCCGCGGCCTGCGTTCGCTTGGCTCTCCCAAGCGGTCAGGCTCTCACGCGGCCAGCGACCGGTCACGCGCTCGCTGCACGTACCCCCATGTTCATGGGTGCCCGGGCCTCGAGCCGCGTCGTACGACGATCGGCGGACCCATCGCAGAGAAAGCCCGGTTCATCGCGCCCGCGCCGTCACATTCACACCGCCCCACGACTCGTTCGTTCCGACCTCCTCATGCAGCCCAGCTCGAACAGCCGACCGACCCGCACGGTCCGCCCGCGGATTCCCGACGAGACCTTCCACGCGCGGCTTGCCACCGGTGGTCGACCCCTGTTCGTCGTGTCGGATCTGCATCTGGGATTGTCCGAGGGCTTCGGCTTTCCACCCCAGCTCGAAGACACGCTCGCGCGTGCAATCGCCGAGCGCAGTCGCGACGGCGCGATCATCGTGCTGGGCGGCGACATCATCGAGGACGGCCAAGGGCCGAGTCCGCTGGCGGTCCTCGCCCGCACGCCACAGCTGCTCGAGGCGATCGGCGAGGCGAGCGCTCGGCCCGGCGGCCTCTACTACGTCGTCGGCAATCATGATCCCTGCGCCGAGCAGCTACGGGGAGAGCTGCCTTGGCAGGTCGTGCCGGGCATGGTTGTCGACGAGACCTTGTTGCTCGTCCATGGCGACGTGCTCGACGTCGGACTGCGGGGGACGGCCGCGGGTCGTGCGGCGCGGCTCCACGGCTCGGTGCAGCGCTGCCTCGGCACGCCAATCGCGCTGCCGTTGGATACCCACGACACCCTGCGCAACCGGATGGTCGTGGGCCTCGGGGCCTCGAGCGCCGCAGTGCTGCGCGCAGTGGGGTTTCGCCGCTGGGTCGACCACAACCTCGACTATCTCGTGAGCCTCGAGCTCGGCCGCGATCCCCACTTCGTGGTCGCAGCGCTGGCCGAGGCGATCCTGCCGCCGGCGATCACCACGGTGTTCGCCGGCCACACCCACCACCCCGGCGAGGCCCATACGGCCCGCCACCGCTACCTCAACAGCGGCGCGTGGTCGGACCACATGGCGACCGCGATCACGTGGGAACGCGGCGATGGCCACGTCTTCGACCTGGTGCGCGGAACGACCCATGGCACCGAGGCCTACGACGGCTGGCAACACGTCGAGCCGTGGACGACGTGGTGGGCGCGGGCGCGACCACAACTCGCTGGGGTCCGAGTCGTCGGCCAACACCTGCGCACCGCGTTGCGCCGCACTCCCACTCGACCAGCCCCGCGGGCACGCACGCTCGCGCTCCCCAGTGGTTCTCCCCAGGATGACACGATGATCGTACGCTTCACAGAACGCCTGCGCGGTGCGCTGCACCCGATGCGTGCCGACGCCCGGCCCATCACACTCGAGCTCGACGGCGCCACGCGAGCGGACTTCGTGCAGTCGTGCCTCGTCGATCTCGAGGGCAAGATCGACGTCGCTGGCTTGGCGGCGACCAAACCAGCGATCGGCACCCTGCGATTGGGGCCGCGGACGTGGGAGTACGATGTGGGGTTCGTCGGCGATGATGGCTTCCCCTATCGCTTGCTGGTTCGCAAGGTGTTGCGGGCGCTCGACCTGGTTCAGTCGTTCACCTCGGCGACCGGCGAAATCCTCGATGCCCGCGGCCGCTCACTCGGCCCCGTCGAGTTGGAGTTCGAGCTCGGCCGCGACCTCGGCCCACTGCTGAGGAGCTTCACGACCCGACCGGTTGTCGTCGAACGCGAGCGATCGCCACGCGTTGACCTGGTCGACCCGCACGCCCTGGGCCCACTCGCGGGCGCCGATCAGCGGGTGATCGCGGTGACCGGTGCTGCGGGTCACCTGGGCTTCACCATCGCCGGTCAGCTCGTGACCCGCGGCTACCGTGTGCTGGGGCTGGTGCGCGACGCAGCCGATCGCCGCGCCGCGGCCCTGCGAGCGCTGGGCGTCGAGGTCTGCGGGGCCGACGTGCTGTCGGTGCCCTCGCTGACGCGAGCGCTGTCCGGCGCACAGATCGACGCCGTCGTGCACACCGCGGCGCCGTTCTTGTTGTGGGCGCGCGACGAGGAGCGAGAGATCGTCGCGCCGATGATCGACGGCACGTTGAACACGCTGCACGCCGCCAAGGGCTGCGGCGTCCGGCGGGTCGTCATGACCTCGGCCGGCGGCGCGACCGGCCATGACGCCAGTGGTCGCGACGCGCTGTCGGAAGCCGACTGGAACCATCAGCCGCGGAGCCCCTATCTGCGCGGCAAGACCGAGGCCGAGCGCAGCGCGTGGGAGTTCGCCGGCCGTCACGATCTCGACCTCGTGACGATCCTTCCCACCGCGATCCTCGGGCCCAATTTCCTGCGCCACACGCCGGTCACGCGCCTGCTTGCGGACGTCGTCGACGGCAAGCTGCCGGCGATCCCCGGCTTCGCGCACAGCTGGGTCGACGTTCGCGACGTCGCGCGCGCGCACATCCTCGCGCTCGAGTCACCGACGGCCCACGGACGCTACCTGGTGTCGGCGACCTACTGCAGCTGGCGCGCGGTGATCGACACCCTGCACCGGCTCGATCGCCGCGTGGCTCGACCTCGGCGTGTGCCCGACGCGGTCGTCCCGCTGCTGCCGCTGTTTGACGGCCTGCGCGCTCGCCTGCTGGGCACCGAGCGCTCGCTCACCCGCGCGGTCGTCGATGAGTTGCACCACCGCGAGCCGCGTTACGACGCTGGTCGGGCGCAACGCGAGCTCGGTCTGAAGTTCCTCGACTTCGAGCACACCCTGAGCGACACGCTGCGTTGGCTCGATCGTCGGGCGGCCGACGGTACCTTGGAAGGAGCGGCCGCATCGTGAGCGTGCTCGACACGACGTTGGGTCTCGCCGGCGGTTGGCACACGACCGCGTGCGGATCGCTGTGGGTCCGCGCGGCCCTGCGCACTGGCGACGAGCGGCCGCCGGTGCTGTTTGTGCACGGCCTTGGTCGCGGCGGCGGCCAGCTGGTGCCGCTGGCGGCCGCGTTCCGCGGCGTGCGTTCGGTGCTCGTGCCCGATCTGTTCGATCTCGGCGGCCGCTCGCGCGGACGTGGGCGCACCTTGACGATCCCCGAGCATGCCGAGGTGCTCGGGGAGCTGCTCGAGCAGCACGGTCCCGCCGAAGTCGTGGGCATCAGCTTGGGCGGTTGGGTGGCCGCGTGGTTGGCGGCGCAGCGCCCCGAGCTGGTGCATGGGTTGTATCTGGTCAACCCTGCCGGCACCCGCGAGGACGCCGAGGCGCTGGGCGATCTGTATCGCGAGACCGCGCGCGGCGGCGAGCTGTATCGCCGCGTGGTGGCGAGTCGACCCTTCCTCGGCGTGCCCGTCGTCAGCGCGCTGCTCGAGCGTGGATTTCTGCGCGTGCTCCAGACCCCCGACGTCCGCGCGCTCATCGACGGGATCGAAGAGCACCACTTCATCGAGCACGCGCTGCCGCGGATCACGTGTCGCGTGCGACTGCTGCTGTCCGAGTCGGATCTGTTGTTGCGCCCCGCTGCGACGCTGCAGGTGTGGACCGCCGGCGTCCGCGATCTCGAGGGCCTATGGGTCGCCGAGACCTCGCACAACCTCGGCTACGAGGCGTTCGAGGTCTTGCTCGACGATCTGGCGGGGTACCTTGGCATGCGCCGCGCGCCCGCGTCGTGGATCGCGACCGTCGCGTCCCACCTGCGCGTGCCACCGCGCACGCGGCCGCTGCGAGAAGAGGCCCGATGACCGAGATGACCGAGATGATCGAGATGACCGAACAACGGCGGGCGCGACGCCGACTCGCGCGACCCAAGCAGGAGCTCGAGGCCGACTACGACGCCGTCGTCATCGGTTCGGGCTACGGTGGCGGCATCGCAGCCCTGCGGCTCGCCGAGGCCGGCTTGCGGGTATGCGTGCTCGAGCGCGGCACCGAGCGACTTCCCGAAGAGTTCCCCGAGGCCGCGTGGGAGGCTCCGCACAACATCCAGGCGACGATCGAGACCTCGAGGCTGTCGACGCGAGTCGGCGATAGGCTCGCGCTGTTCGACGTGCGCGTCCACGACGGCGTCAGCGTGGTGGTCGGCTGCGGTGTCGGCGGTACCTCACTGATCAACGCCAACGTGTGGGTGGTCCCCGATGCCGCCCACTTCGCCAGTGGCTGGCCCGCTGCCCTCGCCGAGGATCAGCAAGGCCGCGACGCCGCGATGATGCTCGCTCAGTCGGTGTTGCGACCGACCGACGCCGGCCCCGAGCTCGAGAAGATGGCACTGATGCGCGAGGTGGGCGAGCAGCTCGGCCGTCCGGCGACACGGCTTGCGCTGATGGTGCATCGCGAGACTGCGCCCGAAGACTGCCCTGACGCCGTCGAGTTTCGCGCATGTACTGGCTGCGGAAACTGTTGCTCGGGATGCCGCGTCGGGGCCAAGCGAACCGTGGATGCCACCTACCTGGCCAAGGCGGTCGCGCTGGGTGCCAGCGTGTTCGCCGAGCTCGACGTGCGCAGCGTGGCCAAGTCGACTCAGGGTTGGCGAGTCCACTACGCGCCGGTGTGTCGCCCGATCGATGACGCGGCGCCCGAGCCTTGGATCACCGCACGGGTGGTGGTGATCGCTGCGGGCGCGCTGGGCAGCACCGAGGTGCTCGCGCGCTCGCGGGCACGCGGCTTGGCGATCTCTCCCGCACTGGGCAGCTCGTTTTCGGCCAACGGCAATACCATGGGGGCCATCGAGTCCCCGCGCTTGCACGTGCGCGGCACCGGCACGAGTCGCAATGGCGAGTCCGAGCCTGGCCCCTGCATCACGATGGCCATCGAGGTGCCTGCGACCGCCGACCGGCCCGCGATCCACATCGAAGATGGCACGGTGCCCTCTCCTTTGGGACCGCTGGCGCGGCTGGTTGGCATGCGCGAGCGCATCGCAGCGGCGCCGCTTGGCGTTGGCATCGTCGGTCGCGCGACCCATGCGTTGAGCGAGCTCGCGGCGACCGCTGCCGAAGCGGCGACCGATGCGGACGAGCACGCGCTGGCGCTGCTGGTCCAGCACGACGATGGTGCGGCCGGTCGCCTGGAACTCACCCACGATCGCATCGCGGTGCGCTGGCCCGACTACGGTGCGCATGTCGGCGCGATTGACGACACCCTCGCCCAGGTGGCCAGGGGTTTGGGCGGATCGTATCGCCCGCTGCGGACGAAGCTGCGCGGACGCACCGATCACCTGACCGTGCATCCGCTGGGCGGCTGTCCGATGGGCGAGGACCGCTACGATGGGGTCGTCGACCACGCCTGCCGGGTGTTCGACCCGACGTCGCCCGCGCGCGACGGCGTGTACGAAGGCCTGTACGTATGCGACGGCTCGGTGGTCCCCAAAGCGGCGGGCAAGAACCCCGTGGGGACGATCTGTGTGGTGGCCGAGCGCGCGATGAAGATCGCCGCGCAGCACTGGCGAGGCCGCGAAGGCACGCCAAGCAGCACGAGGTCGCCGGGACCACGTGCCATGATTCCGGTGGCAGCGCAGCGCCGGACCTTCGCCATGACAGAAGCGTTCACCGGTTGGCTCACCGCTCACATCGCCCACGACCCCGGGGAGTTGCCGCCGTCGGGCCTCGCGACCCCGATCGCGGCACCGGCCTCGGCTCACTTCAACCTCGAGATGACGGACTTCGCGGCGTTCCGGGCGAGCACCAACCACGCCGCCGGCGTGCTGGGAACGATCACCTGCGCCGTGCTCGGAGGTACCTGTGCCGTCGTTCGCGGCACCGCGTATTTGCTGTCCGACGATCCCGTCGAAGCCTCACAGTCCTACAACCTGTACGACCTGCTCCTGCTCGGCGAAGACGGGCGACGCTGGCAGCTCGGCGGCACCAAGGTCTGGGAGAACGGCGGGCCCGGTCGACTGTGGGCCGCCGGCACGCAGATGGTCGTCGAGGTGTTCGAGCACGACGGCGGCCGCGGAGCGAAGGTGGCCTCGGGTCTGCTGCGCATGAGCGCGGGACAGTTTCTCGGATCGGTGCGTTCGTACGAGGGGCGAGTCGGCAAGGGCGTCGCTGATGCGGTGCGTACACGCGCGGCGTTCTTGGCGTTTGGCGCGACCTCGCTGTGGAAGCGCGTGAGGCCACGATGACGAACATCCTGGGCGGTCCGCTGGTGCTGCGATGTGGCCTGGTCCTGGGCAACCGATTGGTCAAAAGTGCCATGGCCGAGTCACTCGCCACGGATCACGGTCTACCGACGCCGCGTCACGCCCGGCTCTACGAACGCTGGGCCCAGGGTGGCGCAGGCCTGCTGGTCACTGGCAACGTGATGATCGACCCCGAGCATCGCGTGGCGGCCCGCGACGTGGTCGCGCGCGCCGATGCCCAGGGCTCCTATGCCGCGTGGGTGGCCTCGGCGAGCCGTCACGGCGTGCCGGTGTTGATGCAGCTCAATCATCCCGGGCGGCAGACACCACGGCGGCTGTGTGCGCATCCGGTCGCACCTTCAGCGGTCAAGCTGGAGCGCGCCGCGTGGCTGTTCGCCGCGCCGCGGGCCCTGGACGAGCGCGAGATCGTGGGCATCGTCGCCCGCTTCGCCAGCGCCGCGGCGCTCGCCGAGCGATCGGGCTTCGCCGGCGTCGAGGTCCACGCCGCGCACGGCTACCTGCTGAGCCAGTTTCTCTCCCCCAAGGTCAATGGTCGCCGTGACGGCTACGGTGGCACTGCCGAGGCGCGTGGGCGGATCCTCGTCGAGGTGGTTCGTGCGATCCGCCAGGCGACCTCACCGGGCTTCGCGCTGGCGGTCAAGCTCAACGCCGACGACTTCGAGCGGGGTGGGCTCGAGCTCGCGGACTCGATCGCGATCGCGCGGCGACTCGATGACGAGGGCATCGACCTGCTCGAGATCACCGGCGGCACCTATGCGTCCGATACGCTGCTGGGCCGCGCCTCGCCGGGGCGTGAGCCCTATTTCGCGCAGTACGTTCGGGCCTTGCGGCCGCAATGCGCGGTGCCTTTGATCCTGACCGGTGGTCATCGCGATCCCGATCGCATGGCCGCGCTCGTGGCCGCCGGTGCCCACGATCTCGTCGGCCTCGCGCGCCCGCTGGTGCTGGTACCCGATCTGCCGCGACGAATCCTCGCGGGCGAACGCCCTGCGTTGGTGGAGCCGACCTTCGTGCCGATTCCCGGGGTGGTGTCTGCCCTGGCGCTGCGCTGGTACACGCAGCGACTGCAGGCCCTCGCCGACGGCGCGTGAGATGGGGCAGGCGATCGCATGCATGCTCCGCTGTCCGCCGCATTGGGTGGTGCCTTTGATCCTTGATGGTTGTTGCGGCGAATCACCGAAGGTGTGCGTGTATGCTGCGGACTCGAGGCCGCCATGCACCGCACCGCCCTGCCCTTCGCTCTGCTCGCCTTCGCCTGCTCCAGTGACGCAGGAGGCGGCAACGCCGACGGCGCCTCCGTCGGCGTGAGCCTTTCCGCGACGTCGTCCCCCGACGGCAGCGGCACCGACCCGTCGGGGACCGATCAGGGGATGAAGTTCGACCTCGGCGCTGCGGCCGACTTGCCGAGCGACACCGACGGCGAGCAGTGCGCCGCACAGATGCTCGAGGCCGAGGTGGAATTCGTGCCCGTCGACGTGTTGCTGGTCGTCGACACCTCCAACTCCATGGCCGCCGCGATCGATGCGGTGGAGCAGAGCATCAACGCCGACTTCGCGCAGATCATGGGCGACAGCGGCATCGACTACCGCGTCATCGTCGCCGGCGACTATCCCCCCGGCGACCAGCTCGACCTCTGCATCACGATGCCGCTGTCGGGCACCGACTGTAATCCCCCGCCGGCCATTCCGGCGATCACGGAGCGCTACTACCACTACGACATGTCGACCGGATCGGGCGCATTCCTCGACAGCATCGTCACGTGGTTCTCGCTGCCCGACCCCCATGGACTCGCGCCGGGTGGCTACTCCGACTGGCTGCGTCCCGAGGCCAACAAGATCATCCTGGCGATGACCGACGGCACCAGCGCGGCGAACGACACGGCCGCGGGCGACGGCTTCGACGCCCAGCTGCTCGCGCTCGTCCCCGCGGCCTTCGGCACGGCCGGCGATCGCCGCTACGTGTTCCACAGCATCATCTCGATGCCGACCAATAACCCCCCGACCGCGCCGTGGCTGCCGGCCGATCCCATCGCCGGGCAGGGCGGATCGATCCAGCAGGTCAGCGTGCTGTCCGGGGGCTGGCGATTCCCGCTGTCGCAGGCCGCCGACTTCGACGTGGTGTTCCAACAGATCGCGCAGGGCGTGATCGAGGCCACTCCGGTCGCTTGCTCGTTTGCGATCCCCGATCCCCCGCAGGGCGAGACCATCGATCCCGACACCATCGAGATCGACTATCTCCCCGGTGGCGTCGGACCGGCCGAGACCTTTCACCAGGTCGTGGGACCTGCCGACTGCGCCCCCGATGCGTTCTTCATCGACGGCACCATGGTCGTGCTGTGCCCCGAGGCCTGCACGCTTGTCCAGGGCGACCAGCTCGCCCGCCTCGACGTGCGCTACGGCTGCGACGTCGGCTTCGATCCGCAGGGTTAGACCGAGGTCGCACGATGTCGGCCGACTGCCACCGGCCCCGCATCCATGATCCGCTGCAGACCGCGTCCGCGCGACGCAACCGATCCGCGAACGCAGACGCAGTTCCATGAGCCCGTCGGCGTCGATGATGTCGCGGTCCGCTTGGTCCGCGCTGAACGAGCACGGGCGGCAACGCCGTGCCCGATGCTGTCGATGACACGTACTTCGCGACGCAGAACGTTCCCCAAGGACTTCGCGCGCGGATCGTCGCCCTGGCGACTCGATGCGGCCGCGCGCGAATGGAAGTCCACTCGCGCGTCACCACCTCGACGGGTCCGCCCCAATCAGGCCTCCCACCACCCCCGCGCCGGGCTCCGACCGCCCGCGCTCCTACAACAGTTCGCGTCCGAAAAAGGAGTCCACATGCGAAGTTGGGACGAACCACTCGAAACGGTCGAGGCGCTCGAGCGTCACGAGGCCGAGCTGCTCGCCCTGGTCAACCACGACCAGCAAAGTGCGGAGCTGTACCTGTTGTGGCCGTTGCGATTCCTCCGCGAGCGCGGGTTCCGGATCGAGGGCGCCTTGGCAACGCACCTCGACCGTCTCACCGATCGCCACGCCGCCGACCGCTACGAGGCCATCGAGCGCGGCCATGCGGAGCTGTTCGATCGACTGGGGATGACCGTGCGCCTGCGCTTCTGCTCCGGCGGCAGCTTCGTTCGGGAGGAAGACCAATGACCAACACCATTACGGGCGGGCACGATCTCGCGATCGAAATCTCGCAGGACGCATTCTCTGCCATCGTTGCGCAGCGGCTCGTCCGGGACCACGTGGTGCCTGGCGGTGCCGTGCGTGTCGGCAGCGCTCGTGCCACCGTGCTCCCGGCAGGCCCCGCCACGGTGGAGCTGAGCGTGCAGATCGACGAAGGTACGATTGCCGTCGGTCCCGGCGCGTTGCGGGACCTGGCGTTCGACGCCGTGATCCCGGCGACGCTCTCCGTCGTGCCGACCGCCGGACCCCTCAAGTTGCTCGTCGAACCATCGGCGATGCCAAAGGTGACGTGGCGTCCGGGCGTCGCCGCTTCGCTGGCGCAGCAGGCCACAGCGCTCGGTCTGGCGCCGGCGATCGTGGACTTCGTCCAGGGGGCGATTGCGATCGGCTTGAACGAATCCCGCGAGATCGAGCTGCCCGGACTCGAATTCGATCCCACGCAGGACGGCCTCTCGCTCACCGCACTTCGCGCCTGCAAGGCCGAGATCACGACGCAGTCGGCGGCGAGCGGACATCCTGCGATGGTCACGCTGCTGCTCACGACCATGACTCGCCATGCGAGCGGTGCCACCAAGAGTCTAAGAACGAGCGCGGCGCTCGTGGCCGGACAACAGATCGCGGTGACGATCTCCCCCGAGGCGGTGCGCGATGGTCTGCTCTGCCCCGCGATCGCCACGCAGGTCGGTGAGCCAGCCACCTCGCTGTGTCCCGTGTGCGGCGATGGAACCGCGCGATCGCTGCTGCGGGTGCTGCCGGCGGAGGCCCGCGAGCACATCTCGGCCGCGAACCTCGACGCGATCGCACTCGCCTTCCACCAGGGGCACGCGACCTGCTCGGTCAGCGTATCCGGCAAGGCCAAAGGGTTCGGGCTCGCGGCCGGGCTCGAGGCAGAGCTGCGGGTCTCCGTGGTCGGCGGCGCGGTGAAACCGGATGTGAGCGTGACGAGCACGGCCGCAGATCTGGACATTCCGACCGGAGTGCATTTCGCGACGCTCGGCGCGCTGGTCCCGATCGAGTTCGCGATCGAGGCCCTCGGCCGCGGGTTGCTCGGCTCGTTCGCTACCGGGGCCATCGACGTCGGGCTCAAGAAGCTCGGCGTCCTCGCGCCCCCTCCAATCGCCGGCATGACGCCCACGGTCACGAGCGCAGAGATCCACCCCCAAGGCTTGACCGTGCAAGGCACGATCGAGCTCGCCAAGCCGATCGCAAAGCCGACCATTGCGCTCAGCGAGACTCTCGCCGTGGCGGAGCTCTATCTCGGTAGCGGAGTGACGAGCAACGTCACCTGCTTCGCCGACCGCAGCTATTCGTATAGTGACTACGCCGCGATGCACACGTGGACCGTGACGGTGTCGACCGCGGGGTTTCCCACGGCGCCGCTCCCGGCGATCTCGTGGTTTCTCAATGACACCAAGGTGCTCTCGGGCTCCCGGAGCGTGAACCTGACGGTCGACGGCGAAGATCCACGCACCGGCGTTCTCGTCGCCCAAGCGATCGTGAGCACGGTGCTCGCCGCAGACCAGCGCACGCTCACGGTGCGCAGCACGGTGCCATTGCTCGACTTCGGGGTCCACCTGCGCTGCGACGTCGACGATGGCATCGGCGTTTACAACGCGACCCTGATGCGGCAGTTCACTTGTCTGCAGCGGCAGTTCGGTCCCGAATACTTCGCGGATCAAGTCGCGTGCATCAAGAGGGACAATCCGAGGTCCAATTACCTGCACTTGCGTTGGCCCGCCAGCGATCCGCCGGGCTGGGAATTTCCGGGCCGGCTGGACGAGATCCGCGCGCAGCTGGAGAAGATCCTCGGCCAGCCGCCGCGGCCGCCGATCGATAATCCGTGGTCCGCCGGCATCGACCTTGCCGGCGCCCCGGTCCTGCGCTTCGGAACCCACGGCGTTTATCATTGTCGGGTGTCTCGCGTGGCGCAGCAGATCGCGCGTGACAGTGGTGAGCACGACGAACTCGGGCGGTTGCGCGATCTGCTGCGCCCGGCTCGCGCGATACGGAGCCTGCTGCGCCCACGCTGATCAGTCACGGCCCGGCCGCGCTGGCCCACTTGCCCGGCCGGGTCCGAGAATCCACCCCGCACAGCCGTAGTCGGACTCGTCCAGGCGGCCGCAGCACTTGCACGAGGCCACGGGCCGGCCTTGCCGAACGCACGCATCAACGCGTGCTGCTGATCGGCGCGCCTTCGGCCCACGTGATCATGCGTTGCGACGACGTATTATCGCTCACGACGTTCAGCTGTAGATCGTCGTGCGCGTCGCCGTCGGTGTCGCCGACACCGGCGATCTCGAAGCGGTCCGCCCGCATCTTCGGCGCGACGATCACGTGCACGAGCGTGCCGGTCGCGTCGAGCGTGAACACGCCGGAGATGAAGCGCACCGGATCCGTGGGGTCCTTGCGGCGCAGCTCGACGTTGACCGTGACGACTGCGTCCGCGTCGCCGGGGAACTCGCCGCGCACGATCTTCACGCGCCGCTCCGAAAGCACCTTCTTGCCGAGGCGGCGACGATCGGTCTCGCCGAGCTGGGTGTCGAGCGCGGTGCGCGTGCCGCTGAGCATCGTCTCGCCCTCGGTACTGTCGCGATCGATCACGACAGGCTCGGCGAGTGCGGCGTGAGCCGGCGATGCGACGACAGCGTCGTCACCGAGGTGGATGAAGATACGCAGCGCGAGCGAGGCGAGGATGGACGAGAGCATTGGGTTCCTTGCCGGATCCGACGCTCGAGCGGATCACCGTCATTCCCGAGAGGGCGCTAGCGTCCAGCTCGGTCCCAAACCTGACTATCGCAGGTGGCGGCCGAAGAACTCCATGGTCCTTCCCCAGGCCTGCTCGGCGGCCGTGGCCTCGAATTCGAGCACCGGCATCAGCTTGCCTTCGCCGACCTGGGTCTCGTTGCAAAAGGCGTGTTGCGCGTCGTAGCGGAAGAACTCGAACGCGACGCCTGCCTCGCGCAGTTTGGCCTCGAGCGCGTCGACCTTCTCGATCGGGAAGAGCGCGTCGCGTAGGGCGAAGTGTCCGATCAGCGGCGCGCGGATCTTCGCGGCATCGACGTACTCGAGCGGAGGATAGCCGTAGAACACGACCGTGGCGTCGATCTCGGGCACATGGACCGCACTGAGCAACGTCAACGCGCCGCCCATGCAAAACCCCGCGATGCCGCAGCGCCCACCGTTGGTGCGAAGGAACTGCACCGCACCGCGGATGTCCTGCCCGGCGGCGTCGCCGAAGTCGAGGTCCTTCATCAGGTGCTCGGCCTCGGCGGCCTCGAGGGTCGACTTGCCGCGATAGAGATCCGGCACCAGCGCGCGATAGCCCTGGGCTGCCAAGCGATCGGCAACCTGCCGGATCTGATCGTTGACGCCCCACCACTCCTGGATCACCACGATGCTCGGCGCACCGGCGGCCGCTTGGGGCTCGGCGAGATAACCACTCAAGGTCTTTCCATCGGGGCGGGAAAACGTGACGTTGTTGCCCATGTCGTGCTCCTTGGTCGCGAGAACCGAGCCCGAGTAGAGTCCTGGCCGACACGCGCCGTCAAGCCTCGCGGAGCTGCTGCGTCGGCACCACGGTGGCCGCTGCTGGATTCACCACCGGGTATGCTGAAATGGAAAGACCCGCCTCGCGGGCCCACTCGGTCGCACCGAGGGTTCCCGTGGGCGGGTCGAAAACCGCGCGAGGGTCTTACTTCGAGCCCTTGTCCGCGACCGACTTGATCTTGCCGGCGGCCCAGCAAACCTCGTAGCTGTTCACCATCATGCCGGAGGCCGCTTCGAACGTGAAGCAATCGCCGTTGGCAGCGATGACCTTGGGATCCTTGAGGTTGTACATGCCCATGTCGGCATCCTTGACCTCGGGCGTCGATCCAAACTCCTTGAGCGCGGCAGCGACCTTGTCGCTGGTGCCGTCGAAGGTCGAGAGGAACTTCGTCATGTCGGGCGAGGCCACGACGGCGGTCGCGGCTGCGGGCTCGGCCTTGGCTTCGTCGGCCTTGGCTTCGTCGGCCTTCTTTTCGTCGGCCTTCTTGGCGTCGGTCTTCTTGGCGTCGGTCTTCTTGTCGTCAGCCTTCTTTTCTTCGGGCTTCTTGTCGCAGCCAGCAGCGAGGGTGAGAACCAAGGGGAGTAGTGCGAGTGCGCGGAGTCTGGTCATGAGCCGGCGGAGTACTTCCCAGCGCGAGGCAGGCGGCAACCGCTACAGCCGCGACCGGGGGGTGCAGGATCTGGTCTGCGCCGCACGGTTTTCTCACGCGACCACGGGAATCCCCAGCGAATCCTCCCCCAGCAACTCGAACGCAGCCCGCCGCGTGCCGTGCAGCACCAGGGTCTCGGCACCGGGACGATCCAGCTCGACCCTGCAGCTGGCGATCTTGCTGTTGAGGCAGATCTTCGTGCCCCCCGGCGGATTGCGGTAGCGCAGCCCGACAAAACTGGCCGCCTCACCCGAAAACTCGGCCCGCAGTCGATCGTGACCGTTGCCGGTATCGAACCGCCAGCGCAGCCCCTCGACGCGCGGCCGCCCGAACGGAGTGCGGCCCATCGCGTTGAAGTTCAGGGTCTGCCCGCCGACCCGCATCACCGCGATGGTCAGCCACGGCGTCCACAGCGGGCCGATGCGCAACTTGGCCGTCATACACTCGAGCAGCACGTCGTCGCGCCCATCGAACCCCGCGACCTGGCCCCACGCGTAGCGGTCGGTGTGGCGTGGGCCCCAGTTGTGGTTCTGAGTGCCGAGCCAACGATCGATCGCGTGGGTCTGACCATCGACCTCGAGCGAGCCGCGAAATCGGCACAGCGGCGAGCCCACCACCGCCTTGGCCTTGGGAAAGCCGCGGGCGTACGTCGGTTCGGGCAGCAGCAGCAGCGGCGGCTGTTCGCTGTCGTAGTCGAGCCTCCAACCGAGATGATGTCCCGCGCCCTCACAGCTGCCCACGAGGCGTTGGCCGTCGAGCACGGCCCCGGCGATCTCGACGCCCAGGGCCTCGCGGTCGAAGCGGCAGCCGGCGATCGGATGCTCGGATTTCGCCACGGTGATCTGCTCGCGTTCGCCATCGAACCAGATCGCCCACAGCTCGCCTTGCGCGGCTTGGGTGGGGTCGGCCGGCGCGAAGATCGTGTAGCGGATCCAGAAGCCCAATGGGCGAGTCGGGTGGTTGGCGCGCTGGAACCAGCTCTCGTAGTGCCCACCTGTGCGGGGCCAGCGGGCACCATTCCAGTAGGCCCGTGCGGAGGATGGATCGATGGCGCTGGTCACCTGGCCGCATCGTAGGGGGCGCAGCGTGGCCCGTCGATGACCTGCGAGGTCATCTGTCGCTTTTGGGGCCGGTCCGGGAGCGAACGCTCGATCGGGGGCGACGCGGTCGAGGGGGACCTCGGGTACATTCGCGGCGCATGCGACTGTTCGGAACTCTCTCGCTCGCGTCAATGCTCTGGGGTTGTGCTGCGGTGGTCCCGAGCCCCGCTTCGGCGAGACCGCCGGTGGCAGCCACCAAGGCCCCCGCTCGCACGCAAGCGCTCACCGCCGAGGTGATCGCCGATCTGCAGTCGGTCACCGAGGTCGCGGTCGGTCCCGATGGTCGTTCGGTCGCGTACGTCCTGCGAATCGCGCGCAAGCCCGGCGACAAGCCCGGCGCTGCCTACCGGGCCTTGCATGTCGTCGACACACGCGGCGGTGCGTCGCATCCGCTCACCTTTGCACCCGATGGTGTCAGTGCGCCGACGTGGTCGCCCGACGGCAAGAGCATCGCCTTCGTCGGTCGTCGCGAGGGTCAGCCACTCGCACAGGTGTTCGTGCTCGCGATCGGTGGCGGTGATGCGCGTGCGGTCACGAAGTCCAAGACCAATGTTCGCGACCTGGCCTGGATGCCCGACGGCAAGAGCATCGCCTACCTCGCCGACCGCGAGCCCACCGCCGACGAAACCACCGACGTCGAGGCCGGACGCGACTGGAAGATCGGCGACGTCGAAGGCACCTTTCGGCAGCTTCACGTGGTCGCGCTCGACAGCGGTGAGAGCCGGGTCGTCACGCCGCGTCCCTTCCACATCGAACGCATGCGCGTCTCACCCAAGGGCGATGCGTTCGCGCTGATCGGCGGCATTCGGGCCGATGTCGACGGCACGATGATGTATGGCGGGGTCTACCGCGTGGACGCGAACGGCGGCGCACCGCACCTGCTGGCCCCGACCGCCGGCAAGCTCGGCGATCTCGCGTGGGCGCCCGATGGCAAGTCGGTCGCGTTTCTCGGCGCCGCCGACCTCCACGATCCCACCGCCGGAGTCGTCCACGTGGTGTCCGCTGCGGGCGGCAGCAACAAGGCCAAGGCCCTGACCCTGGCCTTCCCTGGAACCGCGCAGTGGGTGCGGTTCGTCGGCGCCGGTCGACTCGCCGTGCTCGTGCAGCAGGACATCAAGACCGTGCTGCTGCGCATCGAGGTGGCGTCGGGGAAGATCGCCACTGTGATCGACAGCGGACCGGTCTGCCATGCCATCGACCTCGCGGCGCGGACCGGCACGATCGCGTGCGCCGGCGATACGCCGCTGCATCCCCCCGAGGTCTTCGTCGGCAAGCTCGGCGGCGGTGGGCTACGGAGAATC
>CANLQR010000009.1 GCA_947492135.1 Deltaproteobacteria bacterium
GAGGCCGAGGCGGTTATCGGCCGCACGAAGGTATGCGATCCACCGCTTGGCGTCGCCGTCGGCGTAGCGGCTGATCGCGAGCCAGGCCAGACGCTCGGCGATGGTGACGGCGATCTCATCGTGCCCCAGGCCGGAGGCCAGCTCGAAGCCCTCATCGAGCAGCGGTTTGGCTTCGACGAGCCGGCCTGCAAGCATCAGCGCGCTGCCCATCTCGCCGCGGCACCGCGCCCACTGGGGGCTGTCGTGCGCCGAGAGTTTGGCGCACGCCAGCACGCTGGTGGCGTAGGCATCCTGCGGCCGCCCCGCCTGCGCGAGCACCCGGGCCTCGGCCAGCAGCTCTGCGGCTTCGGGCTCGTCGTCGCGGGCGACCGACGTGTCGCACTGATGGGGCTCGCGTAGGCCGTCGATCACCGCGGCGAGCTGCCCCCGGGTTTGCGCCCCGCCGCGCACGAGCAGAGCGAGCGCAGCCGCATGCTCGCGCTCGAGGTCCTCGAGGCATTGAAGCTGCGGCACCGCGACGTCGGCCTCGTGCGCGCAAGCCTGAGCACGGAGCTCGCGCAAGCGCCGGGCATAGTCGTCGAGCCGCGCCTCGGTGTGCGTGGCGATCTCCTGGCCGAACGCGAGCGCATGCTCGTTCGTCTGCGCACGGGTGATGCTGTCCCACCCGCGTGCAGACTCGACCCCGAACTCGTGGCAGGGCACGTCGCCTTCGATCTGCGGCCTGGGCTGGGCCGTCACCGCGAGCGCCCCGGTCATGAGTCCGCCGACCAAGGCGGCGATGACGATCGTCCGCCCAGAGCTGTGGGCTCGCGACAACAGCGACCGCACCAGCTTCATCGACGGATGACGATGCGCGGGCTCGGCAGCGAGCCCGCGGCGCAACAGCCGGCGAAGCCACGCAGGAACCTCCGCGCGCGCAGGAAACTCGAGCGCGACCTCGGGGTCGAACGCGAGCACGCGCCCAGAACAGCTGCCAAAGGGTCGCTGACCGCATAGCGCCTCGTAGAGCATGACAAAGAAGCCGAACTGATCAGCGGCGGCCGCAGCGACTTGGCCCTGCCACACCTCGGGCGCAGCGTAGGCAGGTGTACCCCCGCCGGTCGGCACCGAAACCTCGTCCACCGCCTCACCGAGGCCGATCGAAGCGGTCACCAGCGCCGAGGCGGCGGTCAGCTCGAGCTCGACCGGGTCTACGGCTCGCTGCAATCGCGCCAGTCCGAAATCCACGACCCGCGCGCGACCATCGCTGCCGACCAGGACGTTGTGTGGCTTGACGTCGCAGTGAACGAGCTGCGCGGCATGGGCGAACTCGAGGGCGCCGGCGACCTGCACCATGATCTCGAGGATCTGCGCGACAGTGCGCGGCTCGGCCGCGAGCCATTCCTCGAAGTTGCAGCCGTCGACGAACTCCATCGCCAGGAATACCTGCCCGGACGCGACCCCGACGTCGTAGATCGTCGCGATGTTGGGGTGCGAAACCCGAGCCAGAAACTGGGCCTCGCGCAGGACCCGACGCACCTGGATCGGCTCCCCGGCCTCGACGAGCTTCAGGGCGATCTGGCGACCGATCACGGGATCCTCGGCGGCAAACACCACGCCCTGCCCGCCACGCCCCACGACCCGCGCCACGCGATACCGCCCGAACTCCGGGGGTGTGGCGACCTCGAACAGGGCGCTGCGAACGAGCTTCGCAGCGATGTCGGCCGCGACATCCCGCGGGGCGTCACGCATGCCTGCAAACCGTCGCGACCAGGTGTGGCTGTCCACGCCGGCGCGAGCCTACCAGGGATCAATGTCTGGATCGCATCCAACCATCGGGCGCACGCGTCCACTCGCGGGAGCGCTCTCGCGTGCGCCGCTTCTGCTACCGTCGGCGTTGGAGGCGGCTGTGGGGGCGACGAGAAGTTCGATTCCAAACGGCGATGCCGACGCACGAGCGCGAACAAACTCGCGATCTTCGCCGGCAAGACCCGCTCCCGAGTGACCTCGGAGCGGGTCTTCGCGTTTTTCCTCCTGCATTTTCTCTACCCATGCCTTCGGTCCTCCCAGCCCTGCGTCTGATCCTTCGCGGTCAGCTCCCCCGCTTCGCCGCGGCCGTGCTCGCGCTGCTCGGAGCTTCGTGCCTGATGTACTTGGCGCCGCTGATCTGGCAGGTCGTGCTCGACGGCGTGCTCGCGCCCCAAGGTGACGCGCCGGCATGGATCGATGCGGTCGTGGCCGACGCCGGCGGCCGAGCCTATCTACGCGACCAGCTGTGGCTGCCCGCAGGGCTGTTCGTCGTCATGCTCGCGGCCGCTGGCCTGCTGACCCATCTGCGCGGGCGCCTCGCGGCGCGCGCGAGCGAGGACGCCATCGCAGCGCTGCGGCGGCGGCTCTACGACCACCTGCAACACCTGCCCGTCGCCTACTTCGACGGGGCCGAGACCGGCGACCTCGTGCAGCGCTGCACCGCCGACGTCGAACGCGTGCGGCTGTTCCTCGAGAGCCATGTGCCCGAGATCGGCCACGCCTTGGTGATGTTCGCGGTGCCACTGCCGGTCATGTTCCTGCTCGATCCCACGATGACACTGGTCGCCGTGGCCCTGGTGCCACCGATCGTCGCCTTCTCGGTGGTGTTCTTCGTGCGCACGCAGCCGCACTTTGTCGCGGTCGACGAGGCCGAGGGCAAGCTCACCGCGACCCTGCAGGAGAACCTCACCGGAATCCGCGTGGTCCGGGCGTTCGCGCGCCAGGCCCACGAGCGCGAGCGTTTCGGCCGCACCAACGCGGTGCTACGCGACGCCACCGCCGGCGTGTTCCGTCTGCTGGCGGTGTACTGGTCGAGCTCGGACATCCTGTGCGTCACCCAGCGCGGCATCGTGCTCGGGTACGGCATCGTCCGCGTCGCCGAGGGCACGCTTGGGGTCGGCGCGCTGCTGTACTTCGTCACCGCGGTGTCGCTGTTCGTATTCCCGCTGCGGATGATGGGCCGCATCCTCGCGGACTTCGGCAAGACCCGGGTTGCGATCGGCCGGCTCGGCGACGTCCTCGACGCACCACTGGAGTCGGCGCCGACGTCTCCCGCGGCACCGGTGGCTGCACGTGGCGCGCTGGTGTTCGACCGTGTCAGCTTTGCCTACGGCGACGGACCGCGCGCACTCGACGAGGTCTCGCTCGAGATTCCCGCCGGCACGACCTTGGCGATCGTTGGTGCCTCGGGCTCGGGCAAGTCGACGCTGGTCGAGCTGCTGTTGCGCCTGCGCGACCCCCAGTCAGGCACGATCCGCCTCGACGGCGTCGACCTCGCGACGATCGCTCGCAAGGAGGTCCGGCGGCAGATCACCACGGTGCTGCAGGAGCCGTTTTTGTTCTCGCGCAGCGTCATCGACAATCTCCGGCTGGGCCGACCCGACGCGAGCCTCGACGAGGTCGTCGCGACCGCCCAGATCGCGCGGGTCCACACCGCGATCACCGGGTTCGCTGCGGGCTACGACACCGCGGTGGGCGAGCGCGGCGTCACGCTGTCGGGCGGGCAACGTCAGCGCGTTGCCCTCGCCCGCGCGCTGCTGCGTGAGCGCGCCGTGCTCGTGCTCGACGACGCGTTGTCGGCGGTCGACACCGAGACCGAGGCACAGATTCTCGCGGCGCTCGAGGCCCGCCGCGGACGCGGCACCACGATCCTCATCGCCCACCGCCTGACCACGGTCGCGCGCGCGGATCGCATCGTCGTGCTCGAGCAGGGTCGTGTGCTCGAGCACGGCACCCACGCCGAGCTCGTGGCCGCTGGTGGACGCTATGCCCGCGGCTGGGCGCTGCAACACCACGACCCCACACCGGCGGCCCCACTCGCCGCGCCAAGCGAGGCGTCATGAGCGAGTCCCTCGACGACGTCGACGACGACGCCCGACTCCCGCGCCGCATCGACTGGGGATTGTGGCGCCGTCTGCTCGTGCATGTGCGCCCACACCTGCGCGTGGTGCTCGGCCTGGTCACCTGCGGTATCGCCCTCGCGATGATCGACATCGGCTTTCCGCTGCTGACCCGCACCGTCATCGACGCGATCACGGCCTCCGAACGACCCGACGTGGATGCGGTGCGCTGGGTGGCATGGGCGTGGGGCGGGGCAGTTCTGGCCTTCGGCGCGCTCATCTGGGCGCTGATCGTCCTGGCGGGGCGGCTGGCGTCGTCGGTGTCTCACGACCTGCGCCGCGCCGGCTTCGCGCGGCTACAAGAGCTGTCGTTCTCGTACTTCGACCGCCGCCCGGTCGGCTGGCTCGTGAGCCGGCTGACGTCCGACTGCGATCGGATCGCCAATCTGCTGCCGTGGTTCTCGCTCGACCTGGTGTGGGGTCCGAGCCTCGCGCTCGGAATCGCCGTGGCGATGCTGACGATCGACGCCAAGCTCGCGCTGGTGGTGTTGCTCATCGTGCCACCGTTGGTCCTGGTGAGCCTGGTGTTCCAGCGGCGCATGCTGCAGAGCTCGCGGCTGCTGCGGCGCGCCAACTCGCGGATCACCGCGTCGATCGGCGAGGCCGTGATGGGTGTTCGTACCACCAAGAGTTTCGCCCGCGAGGCCGCTGCGCTCGAGGAGTTCTCGGGGTTGGTCGACGAGTCGCGCATGCACGCGCTGCGCAACGCGATCCAGGGCGCGGTATTCTTGCCGATCGTCAGCACGCTCGGCGCCATCGGGGTCGGACTGGCGCTGTGGCAGGGTGGCGTGCGCATCGACGGCGATCTCAGCCTCGGCACGCTGGTCGCGTTCATGCAGTTCGCGGCCCTGTTTCACTCGCCGATCGAGGACGTCGCCCGGCGGCTCGCCGATCTTCAGGGGGCGCAGGCGGCCGCGGAGCGCGTGCAGGGGCTGCTCGACACCGCCCCGGAGATCGGCGACGCGCCGCAGGTGCTCGACGCGATCGCACGGGCGAAGGCCGACGGCGGCGCCGTCATCGATGGTGGCCGTCGCGACATCGCCGAGGTCGAGTTCCGCGGCGTCTGGTTTGCCTACGGCGACGGGCCGTGGGTGCTGCGTGGCGTCGACCTCCACGCCGCACGTGGTCAGACCATCGCTCTGGTCGGCGAGACCGGCGGTGGCAAGACCACGGTGGTGTCGTTGCTGGCGCGGTTCTACGAGCCAACCCGCGGAGAGATCCTGCTCGACGGCGTCGAGCAGCGCGCCCGCAGTCTGGAGTGGTTGCAGTCGAGCATCGGCGTGGTCCTGCAGACACCGCACCTGTTCTCGGGGACGATCCTCGAGAACATCCGCTACGGCCGCGACGGTGCCACGGACGACGAGGTCACCGCCGCCGCACGGCTCGCTCACGCCGACGAGTTCATCACGCGGCTGCCCGAGGGCTACACCACCGCCGTGGGCGAAGGCGGCGCGCGGCTGTCGACCGGCCAGCGTCAGCTCGTCGCTCTCGCGCGGGCGATCCTCGCCGATCCGCAGATCCTCATCCTCGACGAGGCCACCTCGTCGGTCGACACCGAGACCGAGGCGCTGATCCAGGCCGGGATCGCGCGCGTGCTCGCTGGCCGCATCGCGTTCGTCGTCGCCCACAGGTTGTCGACGATCCGCGCGGCCGACCGCATCCTCGTGGTCGACGACGGCCGCATCGTCGAGTCAGGCACCCACGACGAGCTGGTCGGTCGAGGTGGCCACTACGCGCGGCTGCATCGGCGGAACTTCGCGACCGCGCTGGCGTGATCCTCGAGTGCACGCCGGCATCCGCGTCGTCCTTGTGATCGATCGTGCACGATGGCCGGCTGCAACCTGAGGGTTGCGGTCGCGTCTCACCGCTCGACATGCACGCGCGATCCACCGCGAGGTTCCTGACCGCCCTGCTGCTCGTCGTCGGCTGCGGAGGCGACGACGGCCAGGGCGACGCGACGACCGTGGCGAGCGGAACCACGGACGTGGCGACCACCGACGTGGCGACCACCGACGTGGCGACCACCAGCGCCGCCGACTCCAGCGCCGGCGAGGGCGACGACGCCCAGGCCGACAGCTCGGGCGAAGCCTCGACCAACTCCTCCGCCGACTCTGGCGGCGACTCTGGCAGCGGCGGCAGCGAGAGCACCGGTGCCGGGCCGACCACAGGACCCGGCGTGTTGCCGGGCGAGACCGGGCTGGACTCGTTCTGTCGCCGCTACGTCGAATGCGGCGGCACGTACTACGAGGACGAGCAGGCCTGCATCGACGCCTCACTCGACTACTGGGGCTCCTGTGCCACCCGTCAGGCCGCACTCGACGCGTTTGGCGGGTGCATGTCCGAGATCGAGTGCCGCGATTGGTCGCCGGATGCCTACAACCCCAGCAGCACGCCCTGCGCGGGGCAGTGGGACGATCTGGGCAACTCCGAGCCCTGCGCCTGACGACGCCCGGGCGCGGTGCGCCTGGGTTGCAACCCGTGGATGCTCGGTCAAGCTCTGCTCGTGCTCCACAAGAAGCTGGTCATCGGCGGTGTGCTCGGGTTCCTCGGTCTGGCCGCGACCGTCGGCCCCGCAGCGGCAGCCCGCGCCATCGAAGAGCCCGCCTATGTGCTCGTGGAGAAATTCGAGGGCTTCGAGGTGAGAGAGTACGCCAAGCGGGTGGTTGCGCAGACTCGGGTCCGCGCGGAGTCCCGCGAAGCCTCGTCCGCGGGCTTCAAGATCCTCGCGGGCTACATTTTTGGCGGCAACCGCAGCCAAGCCTCGATCGCGATGACGGCCCCGGTCGGTCAAGAACGAGCCAGCGAAAAGATCGCAATGACCGCTCCGGTCGGCCAACGTCGGGACGCGGACGAGTGGATCGTCACGTTCACGATGCCGGGCACGTACACCCTCGAGACGCTGCCCGAGCCGCTGGATGCCCGCGTGGAGCTACGCGAGACGCCGGCACGACGAGTCGCGGTGTGGCGGTTCTCGGGCAATCCGCGGCCGGAGATCGTGGAGGAACGCAAGCGCGTGCTCGTGGAGCGCGTCGTCGCCCAGGGCTTGGTCGCTGTAGGCGAGCCGGAGTACGCCCGCTACGACCCACCTTGGGTGCTGCCGCTGTTGCGGCGCAACGAGCTATGGGTCGAGCTCGGCGAGCCCGTGGCAGCACCGGCGGGCTGACGCCGCGAACCGTGGTCGAGCTTGCTACGTTGCCCCGGATGCTCCGCGCCTTGCTGACCGCGCTGTGTCTGGCGCTTGGCTGCTCTGACCCGCCGAGCCCACGGTCGACGCGCCCGAGCAGCGCTGGCTGGGGCGCGTCATGATTCCCAACGCCCCCCCGCTGGTCGTCGCACTGCGAGCAAACGTACGCGGAACAACGGTAGTTCTGCTCGTCCGGATCTGTGCGGGGGGCGCCCGGCAACGGGCGTCCCTACCGCGATCGCGGTTCTCGCCACCTTGCTCGGCGCCGCCTTGTTTGGCGTCTTGGCCGCGATCGTCCCTGGCGATGCCGAGCGTGTCCGCGAGTTCGTCGAGTCGCCGCAACTACAACGGGAAACACTGCACCTGCCAGAAACAACTCAACGACCCCACGCCGCGAAGCGGCGGGGGGGCTTCCCACGGTGGCTCGCCCGGCTCGCCCGGCTCGCCCGCCCTGCCGCCCAGAGACTCGGCGCGCTCCGCATCGCCAAGGACGCAACCCACAAGAACGCTCTGTTGCGGGATGTCTAGCAGGCCACACAACTCCTCGCAGACGCTCGTTTCAATCTCCCCGGTTTCCTTGTCGTCTGGGATGGCTTCCTTGGGAACACGCCGCGGCTCGGATACGAACGGTTGGCACTCCGCGACAGCCACCGTCTCAGTCTCGTTTGCATCGCTATCTGGATCTGGTGACTGCACCACACATCCATTGGCCATTGCCGCGCCCGCCATTGCCGCGCCTCGCGCGTGACCGAGCCAATACTGCAGCAGCCGACACGGTTGGTTCGAAGACGCGGCGTTCTTGTAGTTCTCAGTCATCATCGGGCGTAGGCGGAGGCTCAAGCCATTGGAAACCGTCTGGAAGCAGGCCATCTTCGTTGAGCTGGGCCATCGAACGGGTATCCTGAAAAATGTCGAACCCATCGTTCGGCCGCCGGAAGTGGATGAAGTATCTGTGCTGCCCGCCCTCTCCCCGCATGCGAACGTCAACCCCAACAAACTGTTGCGCATTGCCGAAAAGCAAGTGCCATGGGATCGGCACAACTGCGGGTAGAAGTTGTCCAGCGGGCGGAGGGGGGAAGGGCACCCAGAATGTCTGCGAGAACCCCATCCAATGTCCCTGCGGGATTACGGTGTCAACAACAGTCTGCCACCCGAGAATCGGTTCGTAGTATTCGACCTTCCACTCGGTATCGCCAACGCAGGCGACGCAAGAGGCATAGTAGGCTGCACAGCGATACCCGGTTTGGCCACCAGCCGACAGAAGATGCCACGCTTTCCAGGTGCCTCCGCCATGAAAGTGATCAGTCTCAGTCGTGAACGCGATCTGTGCCGGCATGCCCCGCCACGCCGCTTGGCGGACTCGCAGCTTGGAATGGTTGATCCACTTCGCGACCATCGATTGGTCGCCGACCTCACAGTATGATGGCTCGGGGTTCTTGAGATGGTCGGGCCCCGCCTGGGTCGCGACGGACGCGGAGAGGGCCGCACCGGCGGCACCGGGTGCAGCGTACTGGTATGGTGGCGGCAGTGAGTAGAGGTCCTGAATGTCGCCAGAGGGCGGTACGAAGGGCGGGCCGGAAGGCGTCGGCTTCCGGCGCCGAGGCTTCCGGGCTTCGTAAGCCGCGACGTCGAAGATGACGCCGTCCAGCGGCGCAGCTGCTGCGGCCTGGCTGTCGCCCTCGAGACTGCCGAAGGAGTAGACCGCGCGTGTCGACAACGCTGGCCGCGTCACGAGCCCGCGAGCGATCAACTCAGAAGGGTGCAGGGGCGCCGTGTCGCGATTGCCCGCCCGCTGCTCCTCGCAGCATTCACGACGGAGGTCCGGCAGCCGAATGTTCGCTGCGCGTATCGCCGCCTCCAGCGCCTCGCGGTCACGACGGGCGACCATACAGTACCCCGCTGAGCTCCGCGTAGCCCCGCGTCGCCGTGCCCGTCGCCTGCGTCGGCGACGCGGGCGCCATAGGCGTGCGTCCTCTGACTCCAGTTGGCGTTGACAACTCGTGCAGGTAGACCTCGAATGGACGTCGTTGCTTGCTCAACATCGCATACCTCCCAGCCTTCTCTTGGCGTCATGTCGGAGCCCGTTGCCCGAACCCCTTGCATCCTCAGGTCTCACGAGGTCGCGGAGCTTGTACCCGCACCATCTCTCCCATCCACTCACCCGCTCATCCTCATGATGAGGTCGAAACTGACCACGATGTACAGGCTGCCGGTCGCGGTTGGCCCGGTGGCCTTGAGCACGACCCGCACCATGGGGTGTTGCAAGTCGCTGATGATCGTCGACAGTTGCATCAAACCTGGCACCGTCGTCGGATTTGAGGTCCCGGTCGTGGCCAGGGTACTGCCGAGGTCGGTCGCCCAGACGAAATCGACGCCGTCGTCCTTGGACGGGTTGATCCCCCGGATGATGATCTGGTACAAGCCGCCGGAGCTGATGTTGCGCCTGTGGACGCGCAGAGAGCCGCCGATCTTCGCGAACGGTGCGGCCGGAACGCGATCGGCCAGGATCACCTCCTCGCTCGCGCCCGGCGCGAGGAAGCTGTGGTTGTACACGGCGTACTGACAGATGGGGACGACGATTCCACTCATGCACGTGTCTATACGGGCGTGGCGCATCGACGTCGAACCGAATCTCGCCCGTCATTTTGACCCCCTCGGTTTGGACCCGTCGGTTCGGAGGGGCTGGGGCGCCTGGGGCGCCTCGGTGATCTCGCCGATGCGTGCAGCGAGCCCCGCGTCGCCGAGCACGTCCGCGAGCACGGGTACGAGGTCGCCGGCGAGTTCGCGAAGCAAGTCGCGTGCACCCTCGTCGAGTGAGCGCCAGCCGAGTCGCTCTTGCGCCTCCGACAGGTAGCTGCGAACCGAACTCTCCTGGATCGACAGCGCGAGCGACATCTCCTTGTAGGTCAGGCCCAGGAAGCGCATCACCGTGACGGCGCGGTGTTGTCGCGTCAGCGCGCGAAACCCAGTCGCAGACAGCACCTGCTGCAACGCCGTGACCACCTCGGCGTGTCTGCGCCGTTCGTCTCCGCGTCCCGTTCCCTTCCGCGCCGCGCTGAGAACGCGAAGGGTATCGTGCGGGGGACCGATCACGACCGCGTCGGACACGACGTCCTCGACCGCGTCCGGCTGCGGCGATAGGACGACCATCACAGCGCCAGGCGAATGAGCGCGCAGCAGCGCCAACGACGGACTGACCGGATCGGTCGCGTCACGTGCGTCCACGATCGCGGCGTCGAGCCTCTGCGACGAGGCGGCAAGGCGTCGCTGCAGTGCCGCATCATCGCGGGCAACCGCAACCCAACCTCCGCTGACCTCGAGGTCTTCGACGCACGCGGTCCTCAGCGCGTTGCAGTCCCCGACCCAAACCACGTGAAGCCCGTCCATGGCATTCCTCCGACGACAGCCTACGTCAGGATGGAGGGGGGGGCAACCAGTTCGCCCAATGTACGCGGAACAATGTCCAGCGGGAACTCGCGACGACATTGGCCGCAAGATCGCTCGGCCCGGACACAACGCCCGCACTGTCGGCACCTCTGCATCGCGCATCGCCGCCGCCGGCAGCGCGAGGAAGTCGAGGAAGCACGGTGCCGCACGGTGCCGAACGAGAGGCGCTCAGCACCGAACCGGCGGGCTAACGCCGCGAACCGGAGTCGAACTTGCTACGTTGCCCCGGATGCTCCGCGCCTCGCTGACCGCGCTGTGTCTGGTGCTTGGCTGCTCCGACCCGCCGAGCCCACCGCCGACGACGGCAGCCGACGCGAGCCCAGCACCGACACCGATCGACGTCACCGCGCCAGTGAGCGAGGCGCGACCCGCAGCCCCTGCGCCCACGGTCGACGCGCCCGAGCAGCACTGGCTTGGGCGCGTCACGATTCCCAACGCACCTGCGCTGGTCGTCGAACTGAAGTTCGATCCCGACGTCATCGCTGCTGCGACCCTCGCCATCCCCGCGCAGAAGGTGCCGCCGACAGCACTGGTCGACGTCGCGATCAGCCCGACGTCGATGGCGTTCACGCTGCCGATCCCCGGTGCCGATGATCGTGGCCAGGCGAGGTTCACGGTGGCGTTGGTCGAGGGGTCGGACACCGCCACCGGCACGCTCGTGCAGGCGGGGCTCACGATGCCGCTGACCATGCGTCGCATGGCCCAAGGCGAGACGCTCGCCGAGGCCCTGCGCCCGCAGACACCCAAGCCGCCATTTCCGTATGCCCTGCGCGACGCCGTGTACACGAGTGCCGATGGGACGACGCTGGCGGGGACGATGACGCTGCCCAGTACACCTGGCAAGCATCCCGCCGTCGTGCTGATCAGCGGTACGGGCGAGCAGGATCGCGACATGACGCTGGGCGATCACCGATTCTTCGCCGTCGTCGCGGACCACCTGACGCGCGCCGGCATCGCGGTGTTGCGGGTCGACGATCGTGGCGTCGGCGGATCGGGCGGAAACACCAGCGAGACCGGCTTCGACGGCAAGGTCGAGGACGTCGTGGCGGGCATGGCCTGGCTTGCCGTGCAGCCCGAGATCGACGCCGCGCGTGTGGGGCTGGTCGGTCACAGCGAGGGCGGCTTGATCGGACCGCTGGTCGCCGTGCGTGCGCGACCCCCTGCGATCCCGGTGGCATTTCTCGTACTGCTCGCCGCGCCGGGGGTCCCGACCGCGGAGCTGATGATCACTCAGATGGATCAGACCCTTCGCGCGCAGCGAGTGTCGGCGGAGCGCCTCGCCGTCGGCAACGCCGGACAGCAGCGAGTCCTCGAGGCGGTGTTGAGCGGCGCCGACGATGCCGCGCTACGCGTGATCGTCACCGAGCAGCTCGACGCCATCTTCGCGCTGACACCCGACAACAAGCCCGGCTTTCTCGGCCGTCGTGCGCAGATCGAAAGCGCACTACTCCAGGTCGCGACCCCAGCGATGCGCGACTTCATCCGCGCCGAGCCAGGCCCGACGCTCGCGCAAGTCCGCTGCCCGGTGATCGCCATGGGCGGAACCATGGACCTGCAGGTCGACGGCGAGACCAACCTCGCGGCGATCCGGGCCGCGCTCGAGCGCGGCAAGAACCCCGACATCACCACGGTCCTGGTGCCCGGTCGCAATCATCTGTTCCAGCCGGCCGCGATCGGTACCCCCGAGGAGTGGGCCTCGATCGACACGACCATCGACCCGGCAGTGCTTGCCCAGATCTCCGACTGGGTGCGGGTGCGGGCTGCGGTGGATCATGCGAGCGCGCAGTAGTGCTGGACTAGAGCACCGCACAGCTAGCCAAAGCGGCGCTCGCGAACGAGCAGCTCCAGGTCCCGTAGCGCGAGCGAAGAAATTCCATCGCCCAGCGGGAGACTGCGCTCGCCGGGGTGCACGACCCAGAGATGTTCGAGCTGCAGATCCTGCTGCGCCACCCGCATCGACTTGGTGATGGTCGGCGTGTCACCGTACTTGGCCTCGAAGCCGAACCGCCGCGACCCGCGAACGATCAGCAGGTCGAGTTCCGCCCCCGCATGCGTGCGATAGAAGAACGCGTCGCGTTCTGCCGACAGCCGCCGGATCACTTGGTCGACCACCAAGCCCTCCCACGACGCCCCCAGCCCGGGATGCGCGAGCAGGCCGAGCCGGTCACGGATCCCGAGGAAGTAGTGCAGCAGCCCCGAGTCCCGCACGTAGACCTTCGGTGCCTTGACCAGGCGCTTGCCGACGTTCGCTGCCCATGGCGCGAGCTGTCGCACGACGAACGCTCCGGTGAGCACATCGACGTGGTGACGGACGGCGGCCTCGCCCGTGCCCATCGATCGGGCAAGCTCGGCGGCGTTCCAGATCCCCCCGTGGTGATGCGCCAGCATGGTCCAGAATCGGCGCAGTGCCGCCGCGGGGACCCGGACCCCGAGCTGGGGCAGATCGCGCTCGAGAAAGCTCTGCACGAAATCACCACGCCAGGCGAAGCTGTCGCGCTCCGAGCGGGCGAGAAACGACCGCGGGAATCCCCCCCGTAGCCAAAGCGCCGACTGTCGAGCGGCAGGCACCTCGCTCAGATCAAAGCCCGCCATTTCGCAGTGGGTCACACGGCCGGCGAGCGTCTCTGCGGCGCCGCGAACCAGCAACGGCGAGGCGCTGCCCAGCAGCAGGAATCGAGCCGGGGTCGGCCGCCGATCGGCAAGCACCCGCAGCAGCGGCAACAGAGCAGGTTCACGCTGGCACTCGTCGATCACGACCAGGCCGCGTAGTGGCGCGAGGACCTGTTTGGCGACGTCGGCTCGCAGGGGCGTCTCGGGATCTTCGAGATCGAACCACGTGCACCGACGGTTGGCCGCGGCGATGGTTCGGGCTAGCGTGGTCTTGCCGCACTGCCTGGGCCCGAGAAGCACTGTCACGGGTGCGCGACGCAGTGCGCGCTGCAGCTCGGCGAGGAGGTTGTCCCGAGGGAACACTTCCTTGAAGATACGCTGGTTGACAGAGGATTTTCAAGGATCGGCACGGCTGGTGGGGCGCGACGATCCGCCCTCTCAGCCCGCAGCCGAGGGTGACAGTCGTCGATTCGGCACGATCAACCGATCACGACGCTCGACGACCAGCTCGGTGCCACCGAACTCGCCGACATCGAACGTGACCACCGAGGTTCGGCTCGCGGTGACCCGTAGCGCCTCGACCTGTCGCGACAGCCCCAGCACCGACAGCTGACGCAGATCGAGGCGGGCGGTCCCGTGATCGGCGAGCACGCACGTGATCTCCTCGCCGGCGGCTTCGCCCGCGGCGAGCGGCATCAGCCGCACTGTGATCACCTCGTCTCCACCTTGTGGTGTCCAACGCAGGACCAAGGCGCCCTCGCGCTGCTCCTCGAGGTCGGCCTCGGTTGCGCCCAGGTCGAGTGCTGCGGGGACCCGCGCCGCTGCGGTAAACGGCGGCAGGTCCTCGGTCGTCGAACCACTCGCCACCACGACGATCTCGGGGGTGCTCACGGCGCGAAGCGGCAGCGCGTCGCCCTCGTGGAGATACTCGACGCCGGACATGTACGGCAGCAGGTCGGGCACCAACACCAGCGGCACATCGAACGCAGAGTC
Organism: Deltaproteobacteria bacterium; assembly: GCA_947492135.1. Classification (GTDB taxonomy): domain Bacteria; phylum Myxococcota_A; class Polyangia; order Nannocystales; family Nannocystaceae; genus Xiheibacterium. The sequence goes on from CANLQR010000009.1 coordinate 14,143, forward strand.
ACCGATCGACAGGGTCACGTCACCGGCGTCGAGCAACACCAACTCGCGCGCGTCGTGATCCTCGGGCTCTGCCGCCGCGAGCACCAGCGACGCCGTCGGCACGCACTCGCCAGGGCGCAAGGCCTCGTGCGGCAGCACGGGAACGTCGATGCGCGCGCGAACAAACTCCTCGTCGAGTCCGCGAACGAACGCGAAGCGAGCGGTCACCTCGAGCTGGGTGTCGATCGCACCATCACCGCCGAGGTCGCGTCCGTCGGGGGCAAGTGCGTCATCGCTGGACTCCAACACGACGTGGACTCGCCCCAGCCTCAGGGCATCGCCCTCGGACTCCGGCCGCGTATCGGTCACGTCCGAGCACGCTGCGGCCAAGACGGCCAGAGCGAGCACGCACGGACGCAGTCCGCGACCGGGACGGTGGGCGAGCACGTCCCCAACCTACCGCCGCGGTGACCAACTGTCACGAACGCGGCATCCATGGCAGTGGGCGGCGCCATCCGGCCAACGACGGGTCTGTCACAGAGCACGCGCAGTCCGCGGACCCCGTGCCGTGGCCGGTTCCGAGGTGACTTCCGGCCACCTTCGGCACTAACGTCGGCTGAGGACCCATGGCCGCACTGCACGCCGATGACGTCGACGCCCTCGCCCGACTCGCCCGGCTGACACTTTCCCAAGACGACAGTGTCACGTTCGCGCGGCAGCTCGGAGAGATCCTGGGCTACCTCGAGGCGATCGCTGCGGTCGACATCACCGAGGTCGCCGCATGGGAGCCACCGGTGCCTTCGTCCGCGGCTTGGTCCACGCCGCTGCGCGACGACCTCGCCGTCGCGCCGCTGCCGGCCGACGACATCCTGGCCGGCGCCGCGGCAACCGCCGACGGGCTGGTGATCGTGCCGCGCTTCGTGGAGTCGTGACGTTGATCGCCGCAGACGACCAAGCGGACCTCACCAGCTGGAGCGTTCGCGCCCTGGCCACGGCCGTGCGCAGCGGCGAGGTCACAGCCACCGCAATCGTCGAGGCTCACCTCGCTGCCCTCGACCGCGGTGCCGAGCTTCATGCGTGGTTGTGTCGCGTCGATGAGCGCGCGCGCGCACACGCGGCGACCCTCGACGCCGCGCATGCCCGCGGTGAAGCGCTGGGTGTGCTGGGCGGGGTGCCCCTGGGTCTCAAAGATCTGTTCGTCACCGAGGGCATCCCGACCACCGCCGGCTCGTGCATTCTTGCGGGGTGGATCCCGCCCTACGACGGCGAGCACAACACCCGCATGCGTGACGCCGGCGCAGTGCTGCTGGGCAAGCTCTCGCTCGATGAGTTCGCGATGGGCTCATCGAACGAGAACGTCCCCGGCGAGGCAGTGCGCAACCCCTGGGCCCACGACCGCGTGGCCGGCGGCTCCTCGGGTGGCGCCGCGGCGGCCGTCGCTGCGCGGATGGTGCCGTTCGCCCTGGCAACCGACACCGGAGGATCGATCCGTCAGCCCGCGGCGCTGTGCGGGGTCGTGGGCTTGAAGCCGAGCTACGGTCGAGTGACGCGCGCCGGCATGATCGCCTTCGCGTCCAGTCTCGATCAGGCCGGGCCGATCACGCGCTCGGTTCGCGATGCAGCGGTGGTGCTGGGCGCACTCGCGGGGCCGAGCCCGGGCGACGCGACCTGCGTCAACGAGCCGGTGCCTGACTTTGCACAGGCGTGTGAACGTGGCACCCAGGGCCTTCGCGTCGGCGTATGCCGCCGCGCGCTCGACGGTGACGGACTCGACCAAGACGTGCGGGTCGCGTTCTTCGCCGCGCTCGAGGTGCTGCGCGACGCAGGCGTCACGCTGGTCGACATCGAGCTTCCCCACGCCGATCTCGGCGTCGCCACCTACTACGTGCTGTGCGCCGCCGAGGCCTCGAGCAACCTCGCGCGGTACGACGGCATGCGCTACGGCCCGCGGGTCACCGCCAGTTCGGTCGAGGCGAGCGTCGAGGCCACGCGGAGTGCGGGTTTTGGCGCCGAGGTCCGGCGGCGGATCTTGCTGGGCACGTTCGTGCTGCGCAAAGCCGGCTACGAGGCGTACTACGGCCGCGCCGCGCGGGTGCGGCGGCTCGTCGCCGACGACTACCTCGAGGCCTTTGCCCACTGCGATGTGATCGCGAGCCCGACCGCGCCGCAGCCGGCGTTTGGTCGTGGCGAGCGCAACGCGGATCCGCTCGCGATGTATCTCGGCGACGTCTTCACGGTCGGGGCCAATCTCGCGGGATTGCCGGCGATCTCGATCCCTTGCGGCTTCACCCGCAGCGGACCGCGGCTGCCCATCGGGCTGCAGCTGGTCGGTCCGCCGTGGCGCGAGGATCTGATGCTCGCCGTCGCTGCCGGCCACGAGGACGCGACCCGGTGGCATCACGAGCGTCCGCCGAGGCTCATCGACGAAACTTCTCCCGCCGCGGGGTCGTCGTAGATGAACGTGCGCTACGAGAGCGTGATCGGGCTCGAGGTGCATTGCCAGCTCGAGCTGGCAAGCAAGCTGTTTTCGCCGTGCCCGCTCGAGATCGGTGCCGTGCCCAACACCCGGACCGACGCCTACACCTGGGGCCTGCCGGGCACCCTGCCGATGCCCAACCGCGCCGCGGTTCAGGCTGCCATCGCCCTGGCTCTGGCGACCCGCTGTACGGTGCACCGACACAGCCGGTTTGCGCGCAAGCACTACTTTTATCCCGATCTGCCCAAGGGCTATCAGATCACGCAAGCCGACGAACCCTACGCGACCGGCGGCGAGGTCGAGATTCCCGGCTTCACCCGAGACGACGGCGCGCCGTGGCGGGTGCGCTTGCATCGGATCCACCTCGAGGAGGACGCCGGCAAGAACGTCCACGTCGGGCGCACCAGCGGTGTCGACTACAACCGAGCAGGTGCACCGTTGGTCGAGATCGTCAGCGAGCCCGACCTGCGCAGCGCCGAGCAGGCAGCCGCGTACATGCGCGAGCTCCGGACCCTGGTGCGAGCGCTGGGGATCTCGCAGGCCAACATGGAAGAGGGCACGTTGCGCTGCGACGCCAACGTTTCGTTGCGTCCCGTGGGCACCGAGCCCCTGGGTGAGCGCTGCGAGATCAAGAACGTCAACTCCTTTCGTTTCCTCGCCCGAGCCATCGACGCCGAGATCCGGCGGCAGACCGACCTGCTCACGCACGGCGAGAGCATCACGCGCTGCACGCTGGGCTACGACCATGAACACGACCGGCTGTTCGTGATGCGCACCAAAGAGGACGCCGCGGACTATCGCTTCCTGCCCGACCCCGACCTGCCACCCTTGGTGATCGACGACGCTTGGGTCGACGAGGTGCGCAACGCGTTGCCCGAGCTGCCCGCCGCGAGGCGCGAGCGCTGGCGGGGGCTTGGCGTCGCGGCCGACGACGCCTCGATGCTGGCCGCCGAGCGCGACCTCGCCGAGTACTTCGATGCGCTGCTGGTGGCGACCGGCACCGCTCGGGCGCGACGCGCCGCGAACTGGCTGGTGACAGACCTGCTCGGCCGACTCGGCAGCGCCCCCATCGCGAGCTGCCCGGTCCCCGCAACGATGCTCGCCGAGATCGTCACCATGGTCGACGACGACGTCATCTCCGGTCGCACCGGCAAAGACGTTCTCGGCCTGTGTTGGTCGGGCGAGGGCACGCCTGCGCAGCTCGTCGAGCAACGCGGCCTGGGCCAGCTGAGCGACGCTGGCCCGGTCGACGCGCTGATCGCCGAGGTCTTTGCCGAGAATCCGCGGCAGCTCGCGTCGCTGCTCGCGGGCAAGGACAGCCTGCGGGGTTTCTTCGTGGGCCAGATCATGAAACGCAGCCGCGGTCAGGCGAATCCACGTCTGGTCGCCACGCGGCTCGACGCCGCCCTGGGGCAGGCGGCGGGATCGACCGAGGAACCATCGTGACCCCGAGCTGGATCGCACTAGGCGCCTACGCGGTCGTCGTGGCCGCCGCGTTCGTGCGCAGCCGCCCCTACGGGATCTTTGCCGCGATCGTACTGATGTTCCCGACCCTGGTCGGCAACGCGCTGCGCGACGACCTCGCGCCGTTTGGCCCCGTGGTCACCTACGCGCAGCTCGTGACGTGCATCCACTTCGGCGCGCTGCTCGTGCGACCGGCACTGCGGCCACGATGGTTCCGGGCACTGGTGAGCATCCCCGGGCTGTGGTTTTGTGCCGCTTGTCTGCTCGGGTTTCCCTGGGCGATCTGGGCCGCCGCGGGTGGCGATCCGATAGCGTCGTGGCTGCCCTTCGCGATCGCGACGTTGGGGCTGTACGAGTCGCTGGTGACCCGGCGCGAACGTGTCGACCTCGTGCTCGATGGCCTCGACTACGGCGAACTCGCGCGGCAGACGGGGTCAGTGACGCGGCGCAGCCTCGACAGCAATACGTCGCCGCTGCGCAGCGATCGCGCGCTGCGCATCGTGCAGATCACCGACCCCCACCTGGGGCCGTTCATGTCGGTCGCACGACTGCGTGAGATCTGTCGCCGCGCGGTCGAACAGGATCCCGACTTGATCCTGATCACCGGCGATCTGATGACGATGGAATCCCATGATGTCGCGGTGGTGACCGAGGCTCTCGCGCCGCTGGCAAAACTGCCCGGCCGGGTGTTTGCGTGTCATGGCAATCACGACCACGAGGCCCGCGCGGTGGTCGCCAACGCCTATGCCACCCACGGCATCACGCTGTTGATCGACGCGCTCGCCTCGGTGACCACCCCCGCCGGCGTGGTGCAGATCGTCGGTGCCGACTTCGTGTGGCGTAACCGCGGCGAGCACCTCGCCGCGCTCGCCGGCCGATTCCCTCGCGAGCCGGCGGCGTCCGGCGGCACCGCCCCGCTGCGACTTTGGCTTCTGCACGACCCGGGAGCATTTCGTCACCTCCCCGAAGGCGACGCCGACCTGGTGTTGTCCGGTCATACCCATGGCGGCCAGGTTGGACTGGTGAGCCTTGGACTCAACGGGACCTTCCTCAGCGCGGTCTCCTCGATCCCCGATCACGGCCTGTGGGCGCGAGGGACCGATCGCCTCTACGTGCATCGAGCGAACGGGCACTATGGATTCCCGATCCGCCTCGGGGTGCCGGCCGAGGAAAGCGTGGTGTACGTCTGGCGGGGCTCACGATGAAGACCGGTCTAGCCGCACTGCTCCATCCCCGCTCGACGGACGACTTCCTCGCGAGCTACGAACAGCAAGAGCCCTTCGTCGTACACGGCAACGAGGCCCACACCGGCGAGCTGACGAGCCTGCCGATGCTCGCCTCGCTCGAAGCCTTGCTGGGCTCTTGGCCCCGCGCCGTCGAGGCGCACTTGCCCGATCGGCGTGACGAAGCGAGCGCGATCGAGACCGACACGACCCAAGCGCGAAGGCTCTTCGACGAGGGCATGGGCTTGCTCTTTGGCGAGGCAAATCTGGTTTCGCCGGTGCTGAGCCGCTGGCTCGAGCAGGTCCGGCGCGACCTGGGCCTGTCGGCGTTGACGTATGGGCGTTGCCTGATCTACGCGACGCCTGACGGCAAAGGCACCGCCGCGCACTTCGACCACAACCACAACTTTGTCCTGCAAATCCGCGGGACCAAGATCTGGACGCTCGCGGAGAATCACGACGTGGCGCATCCGATGTGTCGCCACACGATGGGCCTACCCGAGGACCCCGAGCTGACGACCTACATGGACCGGCCGATGCCGACGACCATGCCTGAACCCACGCAGACCTTCGAGCTGCGGCCCGGCTCGTTGCTCTTCGTTCCGCGCGGCTATTGGCACGCGACTGCGGCCACGGGTGACGCGTTGGCGCTGAACTTCACGTTCACCGCACCCACCTGGCTCGATCTGTTCAGCGCCGCGCTGCGAAGTCGTCTGGTGCTATCGCCCCACTGGCGTGAGACTGCCGAAGGCGTGGCCGATCCCGCGCGGCGGCGGTCGGCGACGCAAACCCTCGATCTGCTACTCGCAGGTCTCGTCGACGATCTGCCGCACTGGCAAGCCGCGGACATCCTCGACGCGACCGAGGCCGATCCCACCGACGCGTAGGGCCCTACGGCTGCACTCCGTCGCTCACCCGTGGTAGACGCGCGACGCGACGATCCGTCCCATCTCGACGTCGAATGCCTCGGCCACGGGCATTGGCTCGTCGCCAGGCGCGTGGCGGACGTACTCGATGATCACCCGCGCGTCGTCGGCGACGATCGAGGTCTGCTCGTAGCGCAACCCCGGCAGCCGCGCCATCGCGTCGGCCCACCACGTCGTCAGCGCGGCTTTGCCGACGATCTTGCCGCCAGTGTCGGGGTGCAGCGCGCGGATCTTCGGTGACGTATGGGTGCACCGCTCGTCGTACAGCGCGACCAGAGCCGCCACGTCGTGGGCGTTGAACGCATCGAGCCACCGCTGGGCCAGCGCGGCGTTGTCGACGGCGCCCATCACGACCCCGCGGCGGACAGATCGGCGAGCCGACTGCGGTGTCGATCGATCAGCCCGAACAGCTCGGGCAGACCTTGCAGCACGAATTCGTCGAAGGGGCGGGTGGTCCACAGCGACAGATGCTCGAGGATCCAGCGATCGGCCTCGTCGGCCGCCGTCGCGGTACCCAGCTTCGCGCGGGCGCCCAGCTCGCGGGACAGTCGGGTGGTCGCGCGAAGCATGGCGTCGAACTCGCGAGCGCTGAGATCCGTCGCGACCATTGCGAAGACCCCCAGATGGATCGCAGCCCGGTAAAACGCCAGCTGATCCCGCATGATCGCATAGCCCAGCGCGTCGACCTCGTCGGCCGTCAGGTCGGCGTCGAACCCCCACGAGTGCGACTCGTCGCCGCCCCACGAGCGCAGCAACACCACATCGACCGACCGCGGCCAGACCTCGACGCGACGGAGGATCTCGCTGTCGATGGCCGAGGCTTTGGCCGGCGTCGGCGCTTGCGAGAGTCGGCTCCGGCCCACGCGGATCTTCTGCACCGGCGCCACGACCAAGGCCCGACGCGCCACGCCGAGTATCTCGGTCTCGAACTCAGTGAACTCGAGCTGTGACTCCCCCACGGTGAAGTCAGCGTGGCCGAGGGCAGCTTGGCCGTCAACTGGGGCGTGGGCTCGACTCCGACACGAGGCTCTTGGTCGGGGCGCGCACACGCGAGATCGCGCCGGCGCAGGCTGCGATCAGCTGGGAACAAGTCGGTAGTACGGCGCGTCCGCGTCGGGTACGTCGATCGCGATCGACACGGGATACGGCACCGAGCCGGTGAACACCGTCTCCCACGGTCCGTCGGCAGTGGCCCCAGCCTGTACCTCGTAGTCGACTCCCGGCGCGAGCAGTGTGGTGCGAATCGTCAGGGTACCGTCCGCGAACGACACCTGTGCCCCGTCCCACGGCCGCGCAAGGGGCTCGCCGACAAACAGGCCCTCGCCGGGCTGCGCGACCGACTTCCAGTAGGACTCGATCAGGGTCTGACCGCGAAAGTAGTGGGCCGTCGCAATCACAGGGTTGGGAAATTTCGCGGGAAAATTGCACGGCTCGACCACCGTGCCGTAGCTGCCGGTTGCGCCGGCCTCGAGCCAGGCGACCACACTCATCTGCGAGCTGGTCGGGACCTCGCCGCCGTAGGACGTCAGGTGATCCGCCATGGCACCGGGCGAATAACCGTTGGTCGCGATCTGCGGCACGTTCATCAGTCCGGTGAAGTAGAACATCACGTCCTGGGTGTTCTCGATGTAGTCGAGACCCGAGCCGTCGGAGTTGTCGATGTACTCGAGCGGCAGGCCACCTTCGTGATCGAACAATGCCACGGTGTCGATGAAGCTCGGTGATCGCGTGCTGCGATCGGCATCGGTCGTGCGGATCAAGTAGCCGTCACCGACCGGCCACGTGGCATCGGCCGCGACGCCACGATCGACGAGCGCCTGGATCGGCGCGATCTCGCTGCCTGCGAGCATCATGGCCGGCCGGAGTCCGTGATCCGTCCATGGCGCGAAGCTCGGCGAGTCGTAGTAGTCGACCGGGGCGCTGGGGTTGCAGGGCGTCGCGCAGTACTGCGGGTCGAAGCCCAGCGCAAACGCCGAGGTGACCGACATGCACTCCACGCGGTACGGCTGCGTCCAGGTGATGGCGAGCGCCTGGATCTCGTCGCCGAGCGCAGCATCGACGGTGCTCTTGGCGGCGGCAAAGTCGGCCTGCGAGAGCACCGCGCCCGCCGGTAGATTGAGATGCACGAGGTTGGCGGCGGGAATCTGGCGCGCGTTGACGTAGTAGTCGGCGACCGCCACCGACTGGGGGTCGGCGTCGTTGACCAGCACCGCGAGCTCGCTCGCGACGATCGACGTTCGCGGAAAAATCACCTCGGGCTCGATCGGCTCACCGGTCGTGCCCGAGGTTTCCCCGGTGGTGCTCGACTCGGCGGGGGTCTCGGTCGTCTCGCTGCTCTCGTCGACGGCGGTGGTCACCGTGGTCGCGGTCGACGACGTGCCTTCGGTCGACACCGCGACCGTGGTGCTGCTTTCGCTGCCGGTTTGCGCGGGTGACTCGCCATCACCACCACAGGCAACCGAGATCAACGCGGCGAGGCAGGCCTGCGGGCCCCGGCCACGCCGTCGCTCAATGGAACTCTGCATGCGACCCCACGACAACGGTTATGCCCGATGACGAGGTCGTTGAGGCAGGAGAATCTCTCAGCAGGGGCAAAGAACGGTACTTCGCCCAGGCTCGCGATCTCACGGAGTGCGTTTGGGCGCAGTGCGTTTGGGCCTGCCGAGGCGTTTTGGCTGGTCACGTGTTGCTCACCACCTGTGGTCGCGAACACCCGAGTTGGGCCAAGCCAGCTGTGCGCGAGCACCTCGGCGTTGCCGTCCCCATCGAGATCGAACACAGCCTGGACGTCGTCGGACTGGGCGTCGACCCAGACTGGCTCCGCTGGAGAGCCGTCGGCATCGAGGGCAATCGCGGCCCATGCCGGATCGAAACCACCGCAGCCGCCGAACTCCTCGCCGTCCAAGCTGAACACGTCGAGTTCTCCGCCGCGGGTCGGCTCGATCCAGCGGCGGCCTTGGAGGCGATCGACCAGCCGTCGGGTCGTGAAGACCTCGTCGTCGAACTTGGCGACATGCTCGGCGAACGCCGTGATGATCGGCCGCAAGCCGGGCGCGCGCTGCACCATCCGCCTCGCCACCGGCGACGGCAAGCCATCGACGTCGGCGGTGTCCTGCGCGACATAGACCAGCGGCTCGGACAGCGCGGTGTCACGCGCCCACACGCCACCCTCGCAACCTACGCCCTCGAGCGGAGCCACCACGACGCGGCGACCATCATCCCACAGGGATGCGGGGTCGAGGATCGTGCGACCGTCCTGTTCGAGCTCGGAGACCTCGTCGTCGGGCAGGTACGCCACGGTTCCGAATGACTCGCTGACCAGCGAAGGGTTCCCGATGCGTGCGACACAGACCCGACCGGCGGCCGAATACACGCGCACATGGCGACCGACTGCCAGGCGCGCCCGCTCAGGCAGGCGGGCGACGTCGAGATCGCGCCACACGGGTTGGTCAATCGAGTCATCGGCTGGCTCGCCGCGATAGTGCGGCGCGTTGACGGCCAGCGCGTCGAACTGGGCCTCACCGAGATCCGCTGCACTGGCGAGCACCAGATACGGCGCCGGCATCTCGATGACGAACGCGAAGTCGTAGGCACCTCGAGTGCTGTCGGTCGGCGCCGAAACCACGGCCGGCAGCAACACCGGCGTGTGCACCGGCACCACCTGCGTCACCACCTCGGACTGGACCACCGGCGCCGCCACCTCGGCAGTCGCGAGGCAGGCGCGCTGGGCCTCGACATGCTCGAGGTGCATGGCGACACCCAGTGCGATGGGCGCCAGGGCAGCGGTACAGAGCAAGAGCAGGCCACGGGCGGTGGGGGTCAGCATTGGGGTCCGCCGGATCGACGCCCCAGCCCGCCCGGGCCATTCCGGACGCCTATTTCGCCTTGGGCTGGGGCTTGGCGTGCCAGACGCGGCGCGCCAGCACCAACCCGACGAGCGCCATCGGAATCATCGCGACCGGCCACGCGATCCAGTTGGCCGCGTCCTTCGCCGCCTCTTCGGTGGGCAGGACCGCCCAGTAGGTGAACGACATCACCGCGGTGCCCGCGTAGACAAAGCCGTCGATGATCCCCACAGCAACCCCAGCGTTGCGCCGGCCACCGAAGTCCATCCCGGCGGTGGCGGTGAGCATGCCGTGCACGCCGATCACACACATCGACATGAAGGCGAAGATGGGCCCCAGCAGCGGCGATTCGAGCGCGATCACGGCGACGATGCTGCCGACGAGCAGCAAGCCATACAACACCGCGCTCACGGGTCCGCGCCGCGACTGGAACAGCTGGTCCGAGATGACCCCAGCGAACACGCCGCCGAGGATGCCGGCACAGCACGAGACCATCCCCCAATGGGCGTACACGAAGCCATCGGTCTGACCGATGGCCTCGACGAACGAGCGGTACCACTGAAGGATCGCCTGGCGCAGAAAGCCGGTGCAGAACTCGATGCACGCGATCGTCACGATGACGCGGTTGCGCAGCATCTGCCGGAACACCTCGACCACCGGCAACCTCGGCCCATCGTCGCCCGACGATGCATCGGCGGTGTCGAAGTCCGCGAACCCGGCCTCAGCAGGGCTGTTCTCGACCAGGGCAATCGTCGCGACAGCAAGCCCAGACAGCAGCAAAGCCGGGGCAAAGAACACCCACTCGAGGGTGATCCCTCCGACGATCAACCGACTGACATCGAACGAGAGATACAGCCCCAGCGCGATGAGGATGCCAAAGATGGCGCCGAAGGTGCCGCGCTCGCGCACGTGGAACCACGGCGCGTTGATCTTGACGATCGCGACGGCGCCGAAGCTCTGGAAGTACATGTTGAGCGCGTAGATGATCGAGAACCAAGTCGAGAGACCGGAGTCGGGGCGGATCCAGGTGACGATCCCCAGGCCGACGTTGGCGCCAATCGAACCGAACGCGCCCAGCAACAGCGCCCGCTTGCCGCCGATGCGATCGGTCAGAGGGCCGTTGATGACGAAGGCGCAGCCATAGACGGCGGTCCCGATGCCGAAAATGACGGCGAAGTCCCCGTTGTCCATCATCGGGGCGCCGTCGACCCCGATGATCCCGTTGAAGACACTCTTGGCGACCGTCAGGTTGTAGCGGCCCATGTAGAGCAGGGCGTACAGCAGACCGACCGGGACCCAGTTGCGCAGCCTTCTGGAGCGGAACGCCTTGGAGTGACCGACCTCGACCTTGGGCAATCGCGCGACGACGAAGCCGATCACCACCACCAAGGCGACGATCGCGATCGACTCTTCGAGCACCTTGTGCATTGCTAGCTCGTCGACTCCCGCGCGGGGATCTCGCGACCCACTCGGGTGGCGATCACGTCGACCAGGTCGCCGACCTGATCGACCACGACATCGATCGCTCCGCCGGCGCGATCGCCAAGGACCCACTCGGGAGTGTGCGAATGGCGGCGCAGCGCCAAGACCTGCGGCGAGGCCGAGTCGCCGGCGGTTCGCATCGCGTGGGGCAGCGCGAGATCCAGCGAGAACACGTCGCCGATGACCAGCGCGGGTCGCTCGTCGGCGATCACGGCGCGGTAACGCGGGCGGTCGACGTGGATCTTGCGATCCCCGACGGTGATCGACTGATCAGTCTCACCGAGAAACCACTTGCCGGCCGCTCCACGCACGCGGAGTTCACCGGGAGCGTGGCCGTCGTGGCCATTGTCGCGGTCGTGGTCAGCCGCGTGAATGCCAGCGGCGGCGAAAAATGCGACGAGCTTCTCGGTTGCCGAGTTCGACACCACGACGACCTCGGCGCCGACCTCGTACAACGCCAGCAGCATGTCTTTGGCGCCGGCGACAATGCACGGGGGGTGCTCGTCCCGAAAGCGCGCAGTGCCACCATGAAAGCAGTGCTCGGCGAATGCGGCCAGCGAGACGTGCCCGGCATCGGCCACACCCTGGCGATACTGAGCCGCGACCGCGCCGCTGGCGGTGTCGAGGAATCGGCAGACCGCACTGCACTCACACAGCGGATCCTCGTCCACGTAGGCCGAGATCCGTCCGTCGGGGGCCCAACCGTGATCGCCGGGTCGCTCGCCAACCTCACGAGCGAACGCGGTGTAGTCGGCCTCGGCGTCGGCGTGCGAACGACCGGCCGCTGCAGCGAGCGCGTCGATCGCGAAGCGCCGCACACACACCGCCTCGATCGCCTGATCGGTCCATACGCCGTCGAAGTCGGAGAGTATCTTGTACGGGCGAGGCATCGCGGGACGGTGTCCGCCAAGGACGACCTGGGGCGGAGCGTACCAGGCCCTCGGCCAACTGGGGATCGGGTGGGGCAGCGGCTGCAGCTCGTGGACGCGCGATGCGCTGGTGCGCGATGCTCCATGCCTGTGACCAACCTCGCGACCGTCTGCCCCTTCGCCCTCGACCAAGGGGGGGCGGCCCTGCTCGTCCTCGATCAGCGGCTGCTGCCGCGTGAGGAGCATTGGCTCGCGCTCGACAACGTCGAGGCCGTCGCCAATGCCATCGAGACTCTGGCTGTGCGCGGCGCACCGGCGATCGGCTGCGTCGCGGCCCTGGGCCTCGCGGTCGCCGCGCGCGGGTTCGCCAGCGATCCGTCGCGATGGCGGGTCGAGTTCGCGGCAGCTCACCGGCGCCTCGCCGGCACGCGACCCACGGCGGTGAACCTCTTCGTTGCGCTCGATCAGCTCGCGGACGCAGTGAGCGCTTGCGAGGCTCGAGCCGACGCCTCGACACTGCAGGCGGCGGTGCTCGACGCCGCGACCCGTCACGCGCGCGAGGATCTCGCGGCGTGCCATGCGATCGGCCGATTCGGCGCCGAGCTGTTGCCCGATCGCGGCGCGATCTTGACCCACTGCAACGCGGGCGCCCTGGCCACCGCGGGCTATGGCACCGCCCTGGGCGTCATCCGCAGCGCGATCGCCAGCGGCAAGCAGCTCCGCGTGATCGCGGACGAGACCCGCCCGGTCCTGCAGGGTGCGCGCCTGACCGCGTGGGAGCTCCAACGCGACGGCATCGACGTCACCGTGATCGCCGACAACATGGCCGGCGCGCTGATGGCCAGAGGCGAGATCGCCGCGGCCATCGTCGGTGCCGACCGGATTGCACGCAACGGTGATGTCGCGAACAAGATCGGAACCTACACCGTCGCCGTGCTGTGCAAGCACCACGGCATCCCGTTCTACGTCGCCGCGCCGTGGACGACGATCGACCGCAACATCGCCTCGGGCGCTCAGATCCCGATCGAGGAGCGCGATGCCGACGAGATCCGACTCCACGGCGGGCAGCCCATGACGCCCGTGGGCGTCGCGGTGCGCAACCCGGCCTTCGACATCACGCCCGCTGCGCTGGTGACCGCGATCATCACCGATCTCGGTGTCCTCGCACCTTCGCAGATCGCCGACTTCGCTCAGCCACCGAGCTTGCGCAGCAGCCACTCCGCGCCGCCGCGGTAGCCGACCCGCTGCCACATCGAGCATGCGCCGAGCGCGAACAACAAGAAGGCCGCGATCATCCCCAACGTGGCGACGGCGCTCATCTTGTGCCAGAGCCCCAGGGGTCGGGTGAGCTCGCGGAACAGCGGCACGTGCAACAACAGCAACGTCAGCGACGCCCGGCCCAGCACCACCATCGGGCTACGCTCGGAGATCGGCCGGCCGGCATCGCGCCACGACACGGCGGCGACCACCAGCAACGAGACCCCCGCGAGCAGGCCGACGATGGCGATCGACGCCGGGAAGAACCCGAGGTGAACCACGAACGCTCGCCCGGCGAACGATGGGCCCGCAAAGCCGAGCCACTGCGAGATCAACCATCCGAGCCCGCCGATCAGCGCGGCGCAGACCCCCAGCCAAGCGATGCGCGCGAACGCCCCCGCCGCGATCGCTCGGCCGGCAACCATGCCGAGCAAAAACGGCGCCAGCCACGGCAAGATCGGGAACTGACTCTCGGCGACTGCCAGCCGCAGCGCACCACCGGGCCGGCTGGTGCTGCGCATCATGTCGTTGTTGAGCGCCATGGGCGTATCGATCCACGCCTGCATCGCGACCGCGCCGATGGCGATGGCCATCGCGACGCCCACGAGTCCCGCATCGGAGATTCGCCGCCACAAGGGTGACGTCAGCATCGCGAAACCCATCAGGTGCAGCACGAACCATGATCCCCACGAGAACCAGCTCGGCGTCATGGCACTGAGCAGGTAGCCCAGCGCCAGCAGCACCGCTCCGCGGCGGACCAGCACGGCGTCGACACCGTGGGGCCGCGCGCGCACCAGCAGCGCGGTGCCGACCCCCGCGAGCGTGATGAACATCGGCGCCGCGCCGCCACCGAGCGCATTGAAGGCGATCAGCGGCCAGGCAGCGGCGAGGGCCTTGCCCTTGGCCACGCCCTGCCACAGCCACACGCCCATGTGTTGCTCGATCATCAGGAACACCGCGATGCCGCGCAGGGCATCGAGGCCGCACATCCGGTTCGTCGCAGGCGCCCCCACCGGCCCATACTCTACCGCAGGATCAACGCTGGCCGCGCGCGCGCAGATCGACCATGATCGGACAAGCTGCCGTGGTCGCCGACCGCACCCTCTTTCATGTCGACATGGATGCGTTCTTCGCGTCGGTGGAGATCCGCGACGACCCTAGCCTGCGCGGCAAGCCCGTGCTGGTCGGCGGCGTCGCGCGGCGCGGGGTCGTGGCCGCCGCGAGCTACGAGGCGCGCAAGTTCGGCTGTCACTCCGCGCAACCGATGGCCATCGCGTTGCGCATGTGTCCGCACGCGGTCGTGCTACCGGGTCGCTACGAGGCCTACACGACGGCCTCCGATCTCGTCTTCGAGGTGTTCGATCGCTTCTCGCCGACGGTCGAGGGCCTGTCGATCGACGAGGCGTTTCTCGACATGACGGGCACCGAGCGACTGCTCGGATCGCCGCGTGAAGCCGCCGAGAAGATCCGCGCGGCCGTTCGCGAGACGACCGGAGGGTTGACCTGCTCGGTGGGGATCTCGGCGGTGAAGTTCCTGGCCAAGATCGCCAGCGGTCGCAACAAGCCCGATGGCCTCACCGAGGTCGCGGTGGGCGGCGAGCTGGCCTTTTTGCGACCGCTGGCGATCGAGGAGTTGTGGGGCGTCGGCCCCAAGACCGCCGAGCGACTGCGCGCGCACGGCATCACCACGATCGGCGATCTCGAGGTGCTGCCGCGCGCCACACTCGAGCATTGGTTCGGCCAAAGTGGCGGTCACCTGCACGAGCTTTCCCACGGCCTCGATCGACGCGAGGTCGTGCCCTCACGCGGTCGCAAGCAGATCAGCCACGAGGATACCTACGCGGTCGATGTCGTCGGTGAGGCCGCGATCCGCCGCAAGCTGCTGTCCCAGGCCACCCGCGTGGCCGACCGCCTGGTGGCCAAGGCGGTCGTCGCACGCTGCGTGCAATTGAAGATCCGGGACAGCGGATTTCGCACCGAGACCCGGCAGTGCACCCTGACAACGGCGACCGACGAAGCCCAAGCCCTGTACCACGCGGTGTGCGGACTGCTGGACGGTGTAGAGCTCGGGGGCCGCGGTTTCCGTCTGACGGGGGTCGGGGCGAGTGACCTGGTCCCGCGCGCGGTCGCGGGTGCCCAGCTCGAGCTCGCGTTGAGCGAGCCGCGCCCGGTGCCAGGGCGGCTGCAGGGGGTGCTGTCGGCGGTCCGCAGCCGCTATGGCCACCACGCGCTGTTTCCCGCGGAGGCCGGTGCCGAGGTGCGGGCGGGTTCGGCCGGCGGGTTGTCGGATACGCGCGACGAGGACTGAAGCGTGCGGGCGCGGGCACGGGCACGGGCACGGAGCAGACTGTTCAGAACAGTCTGCTAGCGAAAGAGATACTCGCGATAGAACTTCAGCTCCGCGATCGACTCGCGGATATCGTCGAGCGCGCGGTGGCTGTCGGACTTCCCCGGCGCCTTGAGCGTGGGGTACCACCGACGCGCGAGCTCTTTGAGCGTACTGACGTCGACCAGCCGGTAGTGCAGATGCGCCTCGAGTTCAGGCATGTAGCGCAGCAAGAACCGACGATCTTGCCAGATCGTGTTGCCGCACAACGGCGAGATCTTGGCGCCGCAATGGGCGCGAAGAAACTCGAGGGTGAGGGCCTCGGCCTGCGCGAGCGAGATCGTCGAGGCTTGAACCTGGGCGGTCAGACCACTGCTGCCGTGGTGCTTGGTGCACCACTCGTCCATCGCCTCGAGCACCGCGTCGTCCTGATGGATCACCAGGTCGGGACCCTCGGCCACGACGTTCAACTCGGCGTCGGTGACGATCGTGGCGATCTCGAGGATCGTGCAACAATCCGGGTCGAGCCCGGACATTTCGAGGTCCATCCACACCAAAGGCGCATTCACGTCCCTCATGGTGTACTCGATTTCCGCACCCGGTGTGCACCCGCCCCCTGGTCGCCTCACGAATGCGTTTTGGCCCCCGGTGTGGATCCCGAGCCGGCTTGGGGTGATCCTCGACTGGGCAACCCGAGGGGGAACGACATGATCCGCAGCACGACGATCACGATCACGATGGCGACGACGCTCGCGCTGGGGTCCTGCGGTGACTCGAGCAGTGGCGGACAAACCGCGTCGGACTCCGCGTCCGCCGGTGCCACCACCGACGGCGCCTCCACCAGCGACTCGGTGGGCACCACCGTCGGTGAGGGCGAGACGGCCGCGATGACCGCCAGTGCCTCTGCCACGGACGCCTCCGCGGATTCGAGCAGCACCGGTGGCGGTCCCAAGTTCGATGTCGGCACCAACGCCGACGTCCCCGAGGGTGACTGCTCGCAGAACTGCGGCTTCTCCGACTGGAGCTACGTGTTCGTCGCCAACAGCAACGAGGCGACGATCAGCAAGATCAACACCCGCACACTGCTCGAGGAGGGGCGCTATCGCACCCGCCCCGACGGCAGCGGCAACCCGTCGCGCACCAGCGTCAGCGTCGATGGTCGGGCCGTGGTGGTCGCCAATCGCCTGGGCGGCGTCACCAAAGTCTGGGCCCGCCCCGAGCTTTGCACCGACCAAAACGCCAACGGGATGATCGAAACCTCGACCGGCGCTGGCGATGTCCTGGCCTTCGACGCCGAGGAGTGTGTCGCGTGGCATACGCCCTTCCCCGACGCGACCACCCAGCGACCGGTCGCATGGACCAGCGGGGTCTACAACGAGGAGACCTGCGAGTGGGAGCAGCAAAAGGTGTGGACGGCGGCGGCCAACGGCACTCCGGGCTCGATCTGGCCCTGCGATGGCGCCGAGGGCATCTATGTCTATCGGCTCGACGGTGAGTCGGGTGCAGTCGAAGACGTCGTTCACATGCCCGACGTCACCTGTGGTGGCACCTTCGGGCCCTACGGCGGCGCGGTCGACTTCAACAACGACCTGTGGATGTACATCTGGTCGGCGGGCACGATCGTTCACGTCGACTTCGAGACGCTCGACTACGAGACGGTGTCGGGCGGCTCCTACGGCATCACCGTCGACAACGAAGGTCGCGTGTGGGTCGACTCGGGGTCGCGCTACGATCCGGCGTCCGGCCAGTGGGCGAACAAGGTGCCCGCGAACGGTCTGCCCGGCAGCGGTGGCAGCGGCGTCGCCGTCGATGGGATGGGCAGGGTGTGGACCGCCACCCAGGGCGGCGTCGGCTGGATCGACGTCGAGACCATGGCGGTCGGCGACACCGTGCCGCTGCCCGAAGGCGGCCTGTATCGCGGCATTGCCGTCGACGTCGACGGCTTCGTGTGGGCGGTGCTGCTGGGTGGGACGTCCGCCCATCGCATCGATCCGATCACGTACGAGATCCAGACCGTCAACGGTCTCAATGCTCCCTACACCTACTCGGACATGTCCGGCGGTCAGCTCAGCAACGTGACCTGCAATCCGCCCGCGGGCTGACGGCTACGCTTCGCGCTTGATCGCGCCGCGCAGGCCTGCGGCCCAGTCATCGAGGTTCGCCAGCGTCGACTCGAGCAGCTCCGGCGCCGCCGAGATGCGCTCGATCTGCTTGCGCAGCTCGGTCTTGGCGCGAAACAGCCGCGAGCGCAGCGCGGCCTCGGTGATCTCGAGCGCCTCGGCGAGCTCGGGACCGGTCAGGCCTTCCCAGTGATAGAGCTCGAGCGCGATCTGGTAGTCGATCGGCAGGGCCCGCAGCGCCTCGAGCATCAGTCGCTGCTCGCCACGCGCAACGATGATGCTGCTGGGCCCCGGGGCCAGGTCGATGACGCTGATGACCTCGGGATCGATCGGCACGCCCGTCCGTCGCTGCTTGCGAAAATGATACAGCAGGATGTTGCGCGCGGTCGCAAACACGAAGGTCCGAAAGCTCGCTTCGCGGCGGAACCGCTCGCGCCCCTGCACGCACGCGAGAAACGTGTCCTGCACGAGATCCTCGACGCCCTCGTTGCCGAGCTTGTTGCGAAAGAAGCGAAAGATCGAATCGAAGTGGCGATCGATCAGATCTTTGGCGGCCCGCTTGTCGCCGGCGGCCCACGCATCGAGCAATTCGAAATCCGTGATCACGCCCTGGGGAGAGTATCAGGTCACGGGCCGATCGATGGCGGGCACCGAAGCCTTCACGGGGCGCTGGGCCATGGCGGTGGATCTCCGGCCGCCAAGCGGTCGACCCAGGTCAGCAGCGAGGGGATCCGAAAGCCTCCGTGCATGCTCCGAACCCGCTGCGCAGCCTCGTCCTTGTCCATGCCGATCGCGGTCACGAACAGCGGATTCTTGCTGCCGCCACGCAGCACTGGGCTCGCGAAGCCAGCGTCGCCGTAGGCGGTCTTGGCCACGCCGACCACGGCGTAGCGGCCCTGATAGTGCGCGTGCAGGTGCGCGCCCAGGCCCGGCGTGCCCGCGGCGTCCAGGACCACGTAACCGTCGATGACGATGACCTCGACGGCGACGCCGACCCGGGGCAACACCGCGAGCAGACACGGCAGCTCGCGCTCGAAGAACCGGCCGGGGGTGTAGGCCAGCACCGAAGGGATCGCGACGGCATGGGTCTCGATCGGCACCGCGTCGGTCCATCGCTCGGCGACGAGGCAGGCAGCGGTGGCGCCCGGGCCGGAGTAGTCGACGTCGAGAATGGCGATCGGCATGGGGTCGGATCTCGCGGGAGGGCGATGGTCAGTCTTGGGACTGCCCCGACCCGAGCACCTTCGCCACCGTCGACCGCACCCACGCCATCTGATCCGCACCACCCGGATCACCACGCGGCGCGACCACCCGCACGACCAAGTGCCCCTGCGGATCATGCGGCTCGGCATCACGCTTGCGCAGCGCGAGCATCACCCGCCCCACGCACGCATCACAGCGCGGGATCAACCCCTGCTGCCGCGAGTACGCCCGCGTGATATCGGCGTGCGAGACCTCGACATCCTCGGTCAACTCCAGCGGATACCCCGAGGGATCGAGCTCGGCGAGCCGCGCCATCTGATACGCGAGTCCGTGCAGCAAGAAGGTCGCGTTCTGCAGCGCCTTGCCCTCCAGCGCCAAGCCATCGAGCTCGAGGTCGGGGCTGCCAAAGCGCCGCATGCCTCGGCTGGTAAGGCGGATCCACGGCTCGCCATGGCGTCGATCGGGGAAAGGCACCACCGCAACCTGATCGGCCACATTGCCCAGACCCGCCTGCAGTCGGCGCCGCGTGAACGCCTCGGTTCCCAAGGTCTCGCCGGTATCCGGGTCGTGGATGAGCGCCCCGCGATCGATCGCCAGCAGCCTCACCAGCGTCTGCAACAGCCGCAGGCCTCGCACCGCGCGTTCGTTGCGGTAGTCGCCACGCAGCAGGATCGCGCTGTGCCGCGTCGGCACCGACGCGAGTTCGGTGGGCGACAGCTCGCGGACCAGCACAGGATCCTCGAGCGCCGCCGCACTCACAGCCGCGCGCAAGCCGGCCCGATCGAGGGCCTCGACATGCAACCCGAGCAGATCGTGCGGTCGTTCCTTGCTCCCGAGCCGTGGATCGTTCGCGGCAGCGATCAATGGATCCATGCCGATGTACTGAATCAGCACGTCGACCTCGGGCTCGCGAACATCGGTCCCGAGTTCGCGTCGCACCAGCGCGACCAGCTCGTCACGGGTCGGCGCCACCGTGCCTTCACCGGGCAGCAGCAGCACATACGCAAGACTCGTGCGGTCGGCGAACGCGATGCCCTCGGCCGGTGGCACCACCACGGCAGGCGCAGGCGCAGGGACCGACACCACCGAGGGCACAGGCTCACCGGTGTTGCTCTCGGGTTTGGGTGAGCACGCGCCGACGAGGCAACCGAGCGCGAGCACGAGCCCCAGGCGGCTCATGCGAAGATCACTTCGCCGCGTGTGAGCAGCTCGGCCACGAGCGAGGGCTCGACATTGCCCCCCGAGAGGATCACGCCGACCCTTCGCGGCGCGCCGGGCAGGTCGCGCCGCAGCGCCGCCGCGAGGCCAGCCGCGCCCGAGGGCTCGACCAAGACCTTGCCGTACACCAGCAGGGCCACCATCGCGCGCGCAAGCTCGGCATCATCGACGTGCAGGCAGCCCCGCAGCCCCTGCTGCGCGATCGCGAAGTTCAGCTCGCCGACCTGCACCGGCTTGAGCCCGTCGGCCAGGGTCGGGCCGGGCTCGACGCTGACGCGGCGACCGGCAAGGATGCTCTGCGCCATCGCATCGCACCCGTGCGGCTCCACGCTGTAGACCGCCGTCGGACCGTCGCCGCACACCAGGCATGCGCCGGCGACCAGGCCGCCTCCGCCGGTCGGAACCAGCAGCGCGTCGAGGGCCGCGCCGGTCTGCGCGCGGACCTCGTCGACCAGCTCGAGGGTCGCCGTGCCCTGACCGGCGATCACGTGGGGATCGTCGAAGGGCGGCACGATGACACCACGGGTCCGCGCCTCGATCTCGAGCGCCGCGGCGCGCCGCTCGGACGACGTGGTGCCTGCGAGCACGACCTCGGCACCCAGGGCTCGCACGGCGGCGAGCTTGATCTTGGGCGCGTCGGTCGGCATCGCGATGATCGCAGGCACGCCAAAGTGCCGTGCAGCCAAGGCAACCGCCTGGGCGTGATTGCCCGAGCTGTACGTGATGAGCCCGCGCGCGCGCGCCGTCGCGTCGAGCCGCCCTGCCGCATGCAGAGCCCCCCGCGCCTTGAACGCCCCGATGCGCTGCAGGTTCTCGGCCTTGAGCCAGAGTTCACAGCCCGCGACAGCGTCGAGCGCGGGGATGCGCAACACCGGCGTCCGCGCGGTGAGTCCGTTCAGTCGCGTCGCCGCCGCGCGGACGAAGGAGGCGTCCATGACCGCAGGCTACACCGCCGATGACGGGGGTGCACGCCGGCCTCGGGCTGCCTGGCCCAAAAATCGCGGGCAAGGCGACGGCGATCGAGGATCGAGATAAGGTGGCACGGATTGGGCGTCGGGTTGCGACTCGCGATGTTGTCGGGCTCGCCCGCCATGTGGGCGTTGTTGGTGGCGGTCGCGGTGATCGGCATCGACCTGGGAACGATCGCGCAGGCCGGTGCGTGGGATCCCTGGGAGACCCACTACGGCGAGGTCGCCCGCCAGATCCTGGTGCGCAGCGACCCGATGGATCTGTGGTGGCAGCCCGGCAACGGCGGCCCCGATGCCGAGTCGGAGAAGAGTTTCGCGAGCAAGCCGGTGCTCTCGTTCTGGTTGATCGCGCTGGCGATGAAGATTTTTGGCGTCGGCACCCAGGCGGATCCCGCCGAGATGGTGCGCTCGCCCTGGCCCGAGGTCGCACTACGCCTGCCGAGCATGCTCGCGGGTTGGACCGCTGCGCTCGCCCTGGGCACGACCGCGTGGCGGCTCGCGTCGCCACGCGCGGGGGTCTTGGCCGGAACGATCGTCTCGACGATGCCGCAGTACGCGATCGTCACGCGGCAAGCGCTGACCGACATGATCTTCGTCGCGCCGGTGGTTGCGGCGGCATGTGCGTGGGCGCTGGCGTGGCTGCAACCCGATCGCGATCTCGGCACGCGAGGCAGCAGCTGGCGACGCATTCCGTTCGATCGCGCGTACCTGGTGTTCCTGGTGGTGCTGATCGCCGGCGCGGTCGTGCCGCTCGCGGTGCTCCACCAGCACTCGTTTGATCCGCTGACGTGGCGATACTTCGGAAAGATCGCCCGACGGGCCGAGGGCCTGCGCGATATCCAGAAGCACATGGCGCTGTACTGGGTGCTGCTGGCCGTGGTGTTCGTGCGCAGCCTGCGATGGCGCTCCCGAAGCCAGCCGCTGATGGGCATCCTTTACGTCTGCGCGGGTCTGTCGCTGATGGCCAAGGGCTTCATCGGGCCCGGCATCATCGGCGTGATCGTCCTGGTCCATCTTGCCGCGAGCGGCCGCTGGGAGCTACTTCGCCGTTGTGGCCTGCCGACCGGCATCGTGCTGTTCGTGCTGGCGTGTTTTCCCTGGCACCACGCGATGTCGCTGTACCGCGGTGAGCGCTGGGTCAGTGAGCTCATCATCGACAACAACCTGCGTCGCTTTGCCACCGGTGAACAGAAGCAGGCGGTCGGTGGTTTCGCCTACTACTTCGAGACCCTCGGCATCGCGGCCCTGCCCTGGTCAGCCGTGGTGCCGATGGCTGGGATCTTCGGCCTGCGCTCGTTCACGCGCTCGGGTGAGGAACACGGCGTGCAGCTACAGCGCTTCGCGACGCTGTGGCTCGCGGTCGCGCTGTTCGCCATCAGCTACAGCACCACCAAGTACTACCACTACATCTTGCCGTGCTTGCCGCCGGCCGCACTGGTCACCGCATTGTGGCTCGATCGAGCCGCCGACGAGCGCGGCCGAACGACCACGGTGTGGGCGACCGTCGTGCTCGGTCTCGCGATCGTCGCGGTGGTGATTCGCGACGCGATCTACTCGCCGTCATGGCTGGCGCACCTGACGACCTATCTCTACACGGGGATGTGGACCGAAGGCGCCCCCGACGTCACCGTGCTGATGGCGACCTGCGCACCGTTCGTGGTGGCGCTCGTGGCGTGGCCGTTCGTGCCGCGGCGCTGGTGCCTGATGGGCTTCGTGCTGGCCGGCATGCTCACGCGGGGCTGGATCATCGGTCGATACCTCCCTGGCGCCTCCGAGAGCTGGTCCCAACGCTCGGCGATGCGGGCGTACTTCGACGCGCGAGGCCCCAACGATCGCCTGGTGAGCTGGTGGTTCTACTATCGGGGCGAGACGTTCTTCGCCAAGGGCGATCTGTGGGTGATGAAAGACCCCGACCGCACCTCCATCAGCGAGCTGGTCGAGGCCAGCCGCGGCCAGGGCATGACCTTGTGGTTTCTCACCACCGTGCAGCACGCCAATCGCCTCGGCACCCACCTGCCCAGCGACGTCCGCGGCTACATCGAGCCGGTCTACGAGAATTTTCACTACGCGCTGCTGCGGGTCGACGTGCCTTGAACCGCACGAGCGATCAGCGCGCGAACGGCTTGGCGTGCACCCACTTGGACTGCTGAAACCACAGCTCGACCAGGTGTTTTTTACCGCGCGGTCCGTCGCGATCGGCAAACCGCAGCATCGCCGGCGCCGATACATAGCCGCACTCCGCCGCGTGGGCGTTGCAGGTCAGCGCTGTGTTCTCGGGAGCGACGAGCGAGCGCCCCACGATCCCGCCATCGAGCCCGACGGCGCCTTCGAACCACTGCGACTCCGCCTCGCCCACGACCAGCGTCGCTGTCACCTTCGCCCCGACGAAGGCGACCACGAGCTGCGGACCACTGACATCGGTGGCGGCCTCGTCGGCGTAGCGACCCGCGTGGAGCTTCGCCGCAGCCTTCGCGACGACCGCGAGCAACGCCTCCGACGCCGCCTCGAGCGCCTTGGACCGAGCCTCGAGCGCCTGCTGGGTCTTGGCGATCGCACCGGTCGAACGGAAGATCGCGGCGTTGTCGAGCTCGAGCTGCAGGCGCACGACGTCGAACATCGCCGCCTCGAGTTGCTTGGCGTAGACCTTGGCCAGCCGTACCGTCGCGGGCTCGTGGGCCAGTCGGGCGATCTCGCGGAGCCGCTGGGCATGCACGTCGAGGACCTTGGCTTCGAAGCGCGACAGGGCCATCCGCGCATCCAGCCACGCGCGCTGCGTGGCCTCATCGACCGGCAGCGGGCCCGGTACGCTCGAATCGGTGGGCTCGGCCGTCCGCATCGGGTCGCACGCATCGCACAGCGCCACGCTCGGCGAGCTCCATCGCGGGTCCAGGGCGAGGTCGAACAGGCGAGCGTTTTGTCGGGCGTAGCCGAGCATCCGCTCGCGCTCCTTGATCAGCGCCGACAGGCTCGCCGCAGAGCTGATGCCCCAGACCTTGCCAGCCACGCTCCACTCGATCTTCCACCGCGTGCAGCCGCGCGCAGGCTCGACGCGCAGGCTCGACCGAGTGCCGTCGCACTGCTCGGCCGCCATCGGGGCCGAAAAACCCGAGAGCGTGGGCTCGGACGGCATGCTGGCGTCGTTGTCAGGCCAGACGATCTCGCGCGGCCCATCAGGCTCGGCGAGGGCGAACACGAACAACAGCGACGACAGGGTAGACACGAGGCCCAACCATGGTGGGGAGATCGATCGGTTTCACGCAAGGACGCCCGTCACACCCCACGTGAACCGGGGGCCAGGGCACCGACGACGGTGCTCGCGACCTCGGCCCGCGAACCCGCCGGGGGTCGCGACGCCGCGAGCGCGAGCAGCTCGGGCGTGCGCGAAACGCAGGACACGGCCGCCTTGAACGCGGCTTTCTGGG
>CANLQR010000010.1 GCA_947492135.1 Deltaproteobacteria bacterium
AGTACACGAACACGCGCCTCGACGAGCACGGCGAGATCCTCCGGGGGCACGGCGCGCATCTGGAGTCGCTCGACCGCCATGCGGCTGCGACGGTCGCGCGCCTCGACCAGCAGGGCGAGACCCTGCGCGAGCACGGCGCTCTCCTGCGCGAGCACGGCGCTCTCCTGCGCGAGCACGGCACGCGTCTCGACTCGCTCGACCGCCATGCGGTTGCGACCGTCGCCGCGATCGACGTGCTGCACGCGGGCGTGCGCGCGATCGTCCCGGCGCTCGAGCAAGGTCGACTGCGCGACGATCGACTCCTCGCGCGCGTCGACGAATGTGAGCGGCGCATCGACGTGCTCGAGCACCGGTGATCGTCATCTCCGCGACACCTCGCCGCGCGCCATGGCGTCGCGGAGCTGGTCGGCGTCGGCGCCCCGCGGCGCCCGCACCATCACCCAGCCGCGGTCGCCCTCGAACGCGAGCGACGTCATGCACCCCGCCGGGTTCACGTCGGTCACCGATGCGTCGCCCTCCGCGCTCGTCGATGGCGCGCCGTCGTCGTCGCCGAATGCGCCGAGGACGTTCCGTTTGCGTCGAGGCAGGCCCGCAGAGCCGGCAACGCCATGTGGCCCGAGGAGTCCCTGCGAAGGCCGCAGGCCGCTCGGCATGGTCGTCGCGACGCGGTGCATTCGACGAGTGGAGACCGCCGACAGCGAGGTGAACCGCCCACAGCGCGACGACGGTGAAGGCG
The DNA here is from genome assembly GCA_947492135.1 of Deltaproteobacteria bacterium. GTDB lineage: Bacteria > Myxococcota_A > Polyangia > Nannocystales > Nannocystaceae > Xiheibacterium. The sequence continues at coordinate 737 of CANLQR010000010.1, forward strand.
GTCGTGTGCCGGATCACAGCCACCCCGACGACCGTCGCCTTGCCGACACATCGCCGTCTCTCAAGCTCCGTCGCGACACGTCTTCGAGCCGCCCCGGTCAACCGCGGCCACAACGCGTCGCACTCGCGTCTCGTCCGAGTTCCTTTCGGGCCGAGCCGCGCGTCGTGAATAGGACACAAGCACCATGGACACCCTCACACCAACCGAGTTCGGCCTCGTGTCGAACATGTTCTCGCTCGCGATCGCGGCGATGCTGGCTTCCTTCATCTTCTTCATCGTCGCCCGAGGCCAAGTCTCGGAGAAATACCGACCGGCGCTGGTCATGTCCGCGTTGGTCGTGGCGATCGCTGGGTACCACTACTTTCGCATCTTCGAGAGCTGGGGCCACGCCTACCAGCTCACCGACGGGCTCTACCGACCGAGCGGCGTGCCGTTCAACGACGCCTACCGCTACGTCGACTGGCTTCTGACCGTGCCGCTCCTCGTCGCCGAGCTGGTGGCGGTGCTCGCCCTGTCCAAGGGCGTCCGTGGGCCCTTGATGACCAAGCTCGTCATCGCCGCCATCTTGATGATTGGACTCGGCTACCCAGGCGAAATCGCAGCGACCGCTGCGTCCCGGACCCTGTGGGGTCTGCTGTCGACCGTCCCGTTCGTCTACATCGTCTACATCCTGTGGACGGAGCTGTTGCGCGCGGCCGAGAACAACACCCCGCATGTGCGGGTCTTGCTCCGGAATACCCGGCTGCTGCTCCTCGGGACCTGGGGATTCTATCCTCTGGCCTACCTGATCCCGTTGATCGGCATCTCCGGGGCGACCGCCCAGGTCGGAGTCCAGTTCGGCTACAGCATCGCCGACATTGCCGCCAAGTGCGGCTACGGGCTGATGATCTATCACATCGCCAAGGCGAAAATGGAGGCCGAAGGCGTGGTCTATGGCGAGTCGGCTCCCCTCCGTGGAGTGGTCGTCTCGTGAGCCCCTCCTCGCGTGATCATAGCGACGGCGAGGCAGAACCCGAAGCTGCGCACTACGTCACCTCGGGCCGTGCCGTGCTCGGCATGGGCCTGTTGGGACTTGTACTCGCGCTCGCAATGCTGACGGTTCCTGCGGTTCGTCCCGGTTTCATCGATGGCCCAAGCGCATTGGTCATCTCCTCCCTCATGCTGCTGCTCGGCCTATGGATGATACGCCATGGCGCGCAGACCAGCTCGTCCACCGTCGTCCTCGACCGCAGCTTCCATTCGTCTCACCAGCAGGAACAAAAATGAACAGGGTCACACGAGTCAAGCTCTGGGTTGGAGTCTCGGCATTCCTCTCGCTTCTGATGTCCGTCGGCTTGTGGTTCTCCGGGCACAAGGAACAGGGCGCTTTCGTCGGCATCTGGGTGCCTTCGATCCTGTCGCTCGGGGCATTCATCCTGGCGGGCTGGGGGCAACGTCATGAATAGTGATCTCTTCATCTTCGGCTTCGGTTTGCTGGTCTTGATGCCGGTGATGACGTCGGTAGGACTGCTCATCTGGTTGGGCGGCCGCGAGGCGAACGACTGATCGGCCCGATCGCCGGCATCGAGCTCCGAGCGGATATAAGTGGGCGTCAGGCACAAAGCGATGTGCTCGACGCCCACTCTGCGTTTGCCGAGTTCGACGCGGCGGTCGACCGTCGTGGGGCGGCTTCGCGACGAGAAGAGGGCGGACGCCGTCGGGAATCGCAACGCGTGCGTGCTGCCATCCTCAAGTGGCGGTGGAAAGCGTGAGATACAGGAGGCTGCCGCTGATCGCGAGCATCAGCAAAGCCGGCAGCGATTTGATCGGCGGGTCCCCAACCTTCACGTGCATGGCGAGGGCGCCCAGCATGAGGAGCACGAGGCCAGCCGTCGCCGGTGATACGAGCAACGGGACCCAGAGGCCGACCAGCAGAACGACGGCGATGCCCAGCTTCAGGGCTCCCACGAGGTAGAAGGCCCACCTCGGCAGACCGTAGGCGTCGAACTCGTCCTCGAGAGATCGCGCCGCTGCACCCCGAAACTGCGTTGCCGAGCGGGCGCGAACCAGCCAGACGTTCATCAGCCCCAGCGCGAGGACGATCTGAAGCAGGCTGGCGTTCGTGAATGTCGGGAGTTGCATGGTGGCCGGGGTGGTTCGCGCGTGAAGATTGGCAGAGACCTGCTAACTCACCAGTGTCGATCTTCGATCCGCGTCCGCGCCCATGGAGTTTGCCTTCCAGTCTGCGAAAGCCCTGTCGATCGCAGCGTTTCTCTTCTATGGCCTCGGCTGCCTGCTCTTCGAGGGCATGAGCGCCGAGTTCGAGCGCTACGGCCTCAGTCATTTCCGCAAGTTGACGGGTGCGTTGGAGCTGGCTGGCGCCCTGGGACTCGTCGCCGGGTACTTCGTGTCGTTCCTCGACATCCCAGCGTCGGGCGGTCTGAGTCTGCTGATGCTGATGGGGGTGCTCACGAGGATCCGCGTTGGCGACGCCGTGGTGAGCATGCTCCCGGCGCTTGCGCTGCTCCTGGTCAACGCCTACATCTTCGGCTACGCGATCTACGGCACATCCGGGCCGTGAGCGAAGATCCCCGAGCACCCCCGAGCCGTGAGAGTCGTGGGCGCCGTGGGCGCCGTGGCCGCGAAGCCACTGCGGTGCGGCGGCCCTCAGGGCGCCCAGCACGGCTGTGTCCACGCCCGGCGCCCGTCCGCTCCGACGATCTCGGCGCGCACGTAGGCGCCGGGTGTCGACGCCAGGCGGCACACTCGGTGGCTGGATTCGGCCGGCTCCGCGGGGAAGGGTTCGCCGCCGGCGAAGCAGCGCACTTCGGCATCGGGCGCCTGCGGCCACACCAACAGCCCGCCCGAGTCGCACACCACGTCGTCGAGCACCGCGCCGTTGGTGGCATAGAACTCGCCGCGCGCCATGGCGTCGCGGAGCTGGTCGGCGTTGGCGCCCCGCGGCGCCCGCACCATCACCCAGCCGCGGTCGCCCTCGAACGCGAGCTCGCCGCGGGCACGCACGCGCTCGGCGTCCGCGTAGTGGTGGGCGTCGTCGGTCGCGGTGCCCCAGACGTGAACCCCACGGGCGAGAAGCTGATCCCAGATCGCGAACGTCGACGGATGCGTCGCGTCGCCGGCGTTGACGGAGTCGATCGCCTCGTTCGCGACTTCGAGCAACATCGGGCCGTCGGCGACCGCCGCGATGGTGTCGGCGTCGGCCGCCCAGTGGAAGTTGGGGTGATTGATCTGCGGCAGCGCTCCGAGTGACCGGGCCTTGGCGATCCCCCACGCGAACAGCGTGGTGCGCCGCAGGTCGGCGGGGTCGGGCTGCTCGGCGGGCGTCCGGGTCGGGTCCACGAACAGGGCGTTGACGTGCAACGGGCACAGGGGGCCCTGCGGGGGCGGCTCGCAGCGCTCCACGTTGATGGTGATCTCCATCCCTGGGATCACCAGGAGGTCGCCCGGCGTGGACACGTCGGTGATGCGGTTGTGATCGGTGAACACGATGAAGTCGTAGCCGTGCTCGGCGTACCAGCGCGCCACGTCCCCGGGCGGCGTCTCGCTGTCGCCGGAGTTGTTCGAGTGCAGGTGGAGCTGGCCCTTGAGGAAGCTCGGCTTGGGGGCAGGGCCGGCGGGCAGGGTGGGCCCTGGCGGGACCGCGCAGGCGAGCAGCGCCACGAGGGGCAGGTTCGCCCGCCCGCGGGTCACGTCGATGCGTCCGGTTCGCGGTTGCGCATGTGATCGGCGAGGCGCTCGAATGCCCCGTCGAGGGCGGCCCGCAGCGTGGGATCCGCCACGCAGACGGCCAGCGCGCCGCGCATGCACAGCAGCCATTGATCGCGCTCGGGGACGCCGATCGAGAACGGCAGGTGGCGCGCGCGCAGCCGGGGATGGCCGTACTTCTCGACGTAGTAGGGCGGGCCGCCGAGCCAGCCGCACAGGAACAGGAACAGCTTCTCGCGGCTGCCGCGGAGGTTCGGCGGGTGCAGGGCCCGGATGGTCGCGGCCTCGGGCAGCTGTTCCATGCGATCGTAGAAGTCGTCGACCAGGGCACGGACCCCGGGCTCGCCGCCGATCTGCTCGAAGGGCACGTCGCTCACCGCACGAGTGTACCGGACGACCACCTCGGGTTTGTCACGGCGGCGTCTCCAGGATTGCACCCATCGCAACCGCCGCTCGGGCCGCCCGGCAGCGATTTTGCCGTCGTGCGGCTGGGCTGTCACATCGACGGCGAGCGTGCTCTGCAGATCGAACCGGCTGCAGCCTGCAGCTGCGAAGCTGGCCGGAGGCGCATGACGACGCGAGCACGACACACGATTGTACTGACCTCGATCCTGCTTGGCGCGTGCGAACGGGACGCCCTCGAGCAGGCCGATGGCGACACCCCGGCCGACGGGCCGACGGAGGCCGACTTCCCGGAGCGTACGGCCGAGGCCTACTGCGCGGCGCTGTTCGCCTGCGATCCCGTTGCGACCTGCGTGGTCCCCGATCCGATCTACGCCTCGCAGACCGAGTGCGCGGAGTCCGAACGATCGCTGCTCGAGGGGGCGCAGGTGGCAGCGCAGGCGGCGGGACTGACCTACGACGCGGCGTGCGTCGAAGACACGATCCTCGGCTACGCATCCGCGGCTTGCCAGAGCGAGTCGCAGCTGATTTCGACGGATCGCAGCGCCTTGGACGTGTGCCCGCCGTACCACGGCACGGTCCCGGATGGCGAAGGCCCGTGCTTCGAGGTCGTCGGCAGCGGGCTCAGCGATTGCGGCGCCGGGTTGCTGTGCTCGCACGGCAGCGACTCGTGCTCGTCGGGCTCGAGCGACGTCTGCAAGTGTGAGCAGGGCTTCGCCCGCAAGTACGGCGGCGACGAGGTGTGCGTGCCCGTGCTCGACCTCGGGTCGGTGTGTGTCGACAGCCAAGGCCACTCCGACGGGGTTTGCGAGCCCGACGCCGACTGCGTGTCCGAGTACGACGACGAGGGTTACTTGATCCAAGGCACCTGCGTCGCCCGACGACCGCTGGGATCGCCCTGCGCATCCGGGTCGGAGTGCGTCTCGCTCACCTGCGACGACGTCTGCACGCCTGCGTCGCCCTACCTGTGCGAGGAGTACGCGGCGCCGCGGCGCTGGCGTTGATCGAGGTCATGATTGTCCGTGGCGCCGTCGCGAGCAAGTGGAGATGATTCCCGAGGACCGCGAACTGCACGATGCGGCGTCCGAATCGCCCGCGCGCGCTCCGGAACACGCGAACGATCGTGCGCATCGGTGCGCGCGTGCGGAGCTGCGGAACCCCGTCGCGAATCCGAATCGTGACGTGCACGGGGCGCTCCGGCTCGACGGGTCATCGATGTCGCAGCCGCCAGCGAGAACATTTCGGAGGAGGATGCAGACGCGTTCTGGCGCAAGAAAAACGGAGCGCCGCAACCCCGCGGTGTGCGTGCGTGCGTCGAAGTAGCCGCCCCTGGTGACCTGACGGGCGCCCTTGCTGCTCGTGGTCGTACCACGCCGCGGCGGCATCCAGCTCCGCGCTGGCCTCGACATGGATCTGCAACTTCACGTTCGCGCCGCGCGGAGTCGTTCTGCGATGCGCGCACGCACGTCAGTCCAGTCTTCGAACGCGGTCGGGTCGTTCGCACAGCCTGATCATGCGACGCAGACTTCCGACGTTCGCGCCGCTGTCCAACGGATGAGCGTTCAGCTGCGGCGCGAAGCGCCGTCAGCTGCAACGGTTTGTTGGGCAGCAGATCGCGATTCGCCGCGGACATCGAGGAGAGGATTGTTGTGCGTCATTTGGAGCGCTATCGGTCCAGTCGTTTCAGCCAGTAGCCAGGCTTGCGCTTGTCGTGGGCAATCGCGATCACGCGGAGCTCGTGCTCGAGCTCGACGAATGCCACAGAGTACGGAAAGCCGGCGACACGGGCGCGGCGTACGACGACGCTCGCCCGCACCCGTGGGACCTCGGAGCACGCTTGCGGCAGCGCTGCGAGGTGGGTAACTGCTTCGTCGATCGCGAGAACCAAGCGAAGGCCCAGGCCGGCGACTCGCTGTTCGTACCAAGCCATCGCGGCCTCGAGCTCGTCTTCAGCCTCCGGCTCGAAGGTCACCGTAGGCATGTTCACCGCAGCCGAGCCAGCAGTCGGTCTCGGACTTCGGCCCATGGTCTTCCGACCGACTCGCCCGACGCAGCACGTTCGGCTCGGCGCGTCAGCTCGAGCGTCCACTCGCGCTCGACCTCGGTCGGGTCATCGGCGAGATCATCGAGCAGCGCGACGATCTCGAGAGCGAGCTCGGCCTGCTGATCGCGCCCCAGTGTGCGCGCGCGCTCGAGGATCTCTGCAACCTCGGTGGTCATGCATCGCGAGCATAGCAGGTCGGCACACGCACCGGCCCGCTGCCTGGTGGTCGTGCAGACCGGCGACGCCCTGCTCCGGCCTCGCCGGCCTTCGCGCCATGCCGGCGAGCAAGGCCTCCTTACGATCCCATGCGCTATCCCGCGGCAACCGCGGAGACTCGATAGTTCCAGTATGTTCCGCGTGCCCCGCACCACTCGTTCTCGTGGTGCTCGGCGAAAACGCGAAGGCGCCACTCAGTCCCGTCGGCGCCGATGAGAGATTCGAGCTCCGTGCCGACGTCGACCGTCGCGTCGTCGAGGCTGACGCGGACCTCGCCCTGCGTCACCGCACCGTCGCAATAGCCGACTCCTAGCGAGCACACGCTGCCCACACTCGCGAACTCTAGCGGGGTAGTCACGTCGCTGGTGGGCAGCTCCACGCCCTCCGCGAACATCGCGACGAGCCCCTCGGTCGGGTGCCGCAGCGTCCAGACGGCGTCCATCAGCCAGTCGAGGTCATCGCGGCTCCTCTCGTACGTGACTTCGACCTGCTCTCCGAGGCTCACCGCGAGTGCGGCCTCGATCCCCGGCCACACGGTCACGACGAGGGCGATCGGGCTCTCGTCCCCGACACAGTCGTCGAGCCGCGTCGTCACGCTGCCGCCAGCTTCGTCCGACGCACCCACCGTGCATGTCAGGACGACGTGCCGCGCGTCCTGCATGGCCTCGGGCCACCACGGCGACTCGTCGAGCACCGAGCACGCTTCGTCGCCGCAGACTTCGAACTTCACAACGTAGCCGCCGCCTGTAAGCCCGTCGCAGACCGGCTCTTCGGTGGGCGACTCGGCAGAACTATCGCTCGAGCTCGTCGTCGCCGCGCCGGTCGTCGCGGGGTCGGCAGAGGTCACGCCGGTCGACGCGAGATCGCCAGAGGTAGCGCCGGTGTCCGCTTGAATATCGCCATCAGGTGACGAACCGCAGCCCGCTGCGATCGCCCCGCTGCCCAACGATCGAACGATCAGGCGTTCAGCTGCGCCCCGCTCGAGCGTAGCTCGAGTGAGGCGCAGCTGCAACGGCTTGTTGGACGGGCCAAACATCAGGTGTCGTACTCCCCGCTGTCCCAAGGCGCGTAGAAGCACATGTAGTCGCCTGGCTCAATCGTAACGAACCATTCGTCGAATTCCTCGTCCGGGGCGTGCGCTATGAATCCGAAGTTCGTGCCGAAGCGCGAGACGCTGAAAGGTGCGATCGTGATGTCCCCGTACTCGACGGCTCCTAGCGTGGCAAGCAGCTGGTCTCGTCGCGCGCGGCGACGGTCCTCGTCAAGGGTAGCGCGGGGCCCAAAGCTCTCGATGGTGGCGTCCTGCAACCGGCCCTTGGAGTCGAAGAGGTACAGGGCCAAAAACTCACAGCCAGACTCGGGTCCATCCGCTGCGACGAGGAACGGCGCGGTGAGAAAGAACTGGCGGCCGTCGGGGAGCGTACCCGCGTACTCCGCGTGGTAGTCATCGTGGGCGATCAAGAGCGACTCTGGAGTTTCCTCTTCCATCGTGCCTCCTCCGCTCCGTCCAACTCTCAAATGCCACAGCTTGGATAACACCGGATCTCGCGGAAAAGCAGACCAGTGTTCATCGGCGTACCAACTCCGTGGCTGGCTGGAGGCCGGAATGATCCCGGCTGGTTGGCGTTCGGTCCATCTTGGTCGGCGCCGCGTTATCCTGCAAGCCCGCTGGATAACGCGTCGGATAACGACGAGCCGGGTGGTGTGCTACGTCCGACGAACCGACCGCCGGATGGCCCGCGGACGCCTCGAGGATCCCCGAGGTCCGCCCGTCCCATGCCTCGGCGCCCCGCAGGGCAATCGGCACCTCGAACAAGCGGCATGCGAGCCGGGTGACGCGGTCGAAGCGCTTCTCGACAACCGTGTCGAGGATCCCGCAGGCCGACGACGGCCGCGCGCCGCAGGACACTGCCGAGCCTGCCGCATCCGCGAACGAGTGCGTGACGAAGTGCGCGTCAGTACGTGAACACGCAGCGGGTCACAGGGACCAGGACATCGCGCGACGCGTAGAGGTAGTACGACGTGCCGGGGACCAATGCGGGGGGAACTCCGGTCGCGGGCACGCGCTGCGTCGTGCCCGAGGGGATATCGCCGAAGACGACCTCACCGCTGCGCACGGGGTCGCCGTCCGAGGGCACGTCGATCCGCCACAGCGTGCCGTCGGGGAGGTCGAGGTTCGGCGGCACGGTCGGACTGCGGGCGTCGGCCTCGAGCACGTAGACGTAGCGCGCGTCCCCGCCGGTCCACATGATCGTCCCGTCGGCGTCGACGCCCTCGCCGTTGGTGCACGGCCCCGGCTCGTACGCGAGCTGATCGACCAGCGGCCCGCCGACCGGTGGCGCGTCGGCGAAGTCGGACGCATCGAGGCCGCGGTGCGCGAACTCGGCGAGGAAGAACGCCCGCATCCGCTCGGGGTCCGTCGATGGCAGGCCCGTGGTGTCGCGATGAAAGCCGTTGTTCTGCTCGGCCGGGTACGCACCGAAGGCCGAGGAGTCGACGATGCCACCCGCGAACGCCAGGCCCGAGGGGTAGAACGAGTTCATCCAGTTGCCCGGCGCGTCGACGAACCAGATCGACGGCCCCTCGGGTGCGGCCGACTCGGCGTGACAGCACACGCACGCGGACGCCTCGACCTCGCCGCGCACCCACGCCAGCTCGGCCACGTAGGTCGGCTCGTCGAGGCGCGGATCGGGGTCGTCGTGGCCCGTCGGTGGCGGCGCGGCGTAGTACGGCCGTTGGGTGCGGACGACGTCGCACGAGGCGTAGTCGACGAACTGGCGCCCGGGCTCGGTCGCCGCCGAGATCATCTGCCACGTGCACACCTGCCCGCCCTCCGACAGGCCCGCAGGCTCGCCCGGGAGCGGATCGACACAGTTCAGGGTCGGCTGCTCGAACACCGTGCCCTCGGGTGGATCGACCGGCTCGCCGGTCTCGCCCTCGCACGCGGCCGCCGGCTCCCACACGCCCTGGGCGAAGACCTCGCAGCCGGTCTGCTGGGTCGCGCAGGTGCTCGCGTCGTCGCCGTACACGACGATCCGCGTCTCTTGATCGGTGCCACTGCCGAGCACGCACACGCCCAGCCCCCCGTCGTCGGCGCACGCAGCATCGAGGGTCGCCGTGCCGGTGAGCTGCTCGCACTGCGCGAGGACATCCGCGTCGGTCCAGCCGTCACCGACGTACTCGCGGCACTCGGCGCCCCCAGTGAAGGCGCTCGTGTACTCGCAACGGCCGACGGCGCTGGGCTCGGGCGTCGCGGTGGTGGTGTCCGCGGTGCCGCCGTCGGCGGCCGTGGTCTCCGCCGGATCGGCGCCGGTGGTGTCGGCGCCCCCGGATTCGCCGGGTGCGGCGTCCGAAGGGCTGCACGCGGCCGCGAGGGCGAGGGCGAGGGCCCAGTGCGACGTCAGGGCTCGAGGGGTGCGGTGCGCGGACGGCTTCACGGCGAGCGTCTAGCGGACGATCGCGGATTGTCAACCCGACCGCGGACGTTGCTCGCGGACCTCGGCGCGGGCGAGTGGGGGTCGATCACGGCGCGCACGACTGTTGTTCGTCCTTGTCGCTGCCCGATTCCGGCGCGCCGACCTTGCTGCGCACGCGCTTGCCCGGCGTCGCCGTAGACCATCAGCACCAGCTTCGGAGCGGGCGGAACATCGCAGGGTCCGGGAGAAAGGAGAATGACCCACGAGCCGCGTCTCGCTGCAACCATCGCCGTCACTTCCGCCTTGCTCGGCGGCGCACCGCGACCGTCCTTGACCACGTGCGCACGGATGCTCGCGTGGGGTCCGGACATCCGTGATAGCGCACCGAGTCCGAGTGTGGTCGCGGCACCAACACCGCGAGCTTCCCGACGAAGTCGATCGGCTCGAGCTCGACGGCCACCGAGCCGTCCCGCCAGACCCGCTTGACGCGGTCGCGCACGTCCAGCCGCGCGCTCGCGATCGCCGGCCGCGCGACATACCGGCAGAGCCGCTCGAGCTGCGCCCGATCGCGCGCGGGTCGAGGTCACGGCGACAGGCGGACGCGCGTGCTACCCTGAGATGCGATGGTCCCCGCGGATCCAGCGCTGCGCCCCCGCAAGAGCCTCGATGACTACCTCGCCGCCGAGCGCGTCGCGGAGGAGAAGCACGAGTACTGGTGTGGTGACCTCTTCGCGATGGCGGGCGCTTCGTTCGTCCACAACACGATCGTGGCGAACCTCGTGCGCGAGCTGGGCGTTCGGCTTCTCGACAAGCCATGCGCCCCGCTCCCGTCGGACATGAAGATCTTCGTCCCGAGCAAGCCCGGCGTCGTGTACCCCGATGCGAGCGTGTACTGCGGACAGCCGACGTTCCACGACGAGCACCGCGACGTTCTCCTGAATCCCACCATCGTCATCGAGGTGCTCTCCGACTCGACCGAACGATTCGATCGCGGCGACAAGCTCATCGGCTATCGCTCGGTCGCGAGCATCCAGCAGGTCGTGCTCGTGTCGCAGAACGAGCGCCGGGTCGAGGTGTTCACTCGCGATGGTGACCGGTGGATCTTGCAAGATGCGACCGACGACGGCGTCGTGTCGCTGCGTTCGATCGATTGCGAGCTGCCGCTCGCGGGCGTGTATCGCAACGTCGAATCGTTGCGGAGCCAAGAATGACGATACGAGGGCCTGGGATCCCGTGTCCCGTCGTGCTGCTCCTCCTCGCGTGCGGGGCGCGGGCCGTACCGGACGATCGAGTGCGAGCAGCTGCAAGGCGTAGCCGCTGATCGCATCCGCGAGGACACGCAGGGGCTCCGCGACGATGACAGCGATCGCTGACATCACCCGCTGCACCGAAGCCGCCATGCACGGTCCGGCGACTTGCTTCGCCGCATCCGCCGCGAGACGATTGCGACCGTGCACCACCTCGGCGCCCGCGTGCCACCCACTCGACATGATCGCCCTCGACGCGCGTAGCGACACGCTGCAACTGCGGTACGACGTCGCAAACCCGCGCCAGATCCTGGGCCTGGAGTAGTGGTCTCGATGGGCCCGCATTGCTCGCCGACTTCCCTGGTCGCAGTGGGAGTTCGAGGTGAGCGTCCGCGCTGTGCTCGGCGTGTCGATCTAGCCCGTGTCCCTGCTCGGCGGCCGCGGAGCCAAGCCCACACGCTGCCCTCGGTCGTGTAGCCCTGCCTCCACGCGCGAGCCCTTGCGTCGGCTGCGGCGCGTGCGAAAAAGCTGTGTCCGGTCCAGGAAGCTCATGGCTGTCCGTAGAACCATTCTCGCCGCTGTCCCTTCGGATCGACCTGCGCTCGCGCAGCACTTCGAGGAGCTCCTCGCAGTGCTTGGCGCTCGCGACGAGGCGAGCGATCGTGCAGCGTCGGAGGGGACCCACATCGAGGGCGACGAGCACGACGTGCGGCTCGAGGCGTTGCTCGTCGACGAGGCGCTCGCAACCTTTGTCGGAGACCTCCTCGTCGCGCACGGGCGATCGATGCGTGTGCCAAGCGCGCCGGATCCCGCCAGCGTCAGCTACGATCCTAGGCTGTTCGTCCTGCTTCTTGGTGCGCTGACGCGCGCCAGCACGGCTGCTGCGGTGACCGCTCTCGACCGCTGCATCGACGAGCTCGTCGAGGACAAGGAGTTCTTGATGCTCGCGAACCTCCTCCACGCGCCGCGGGATGCGGTGCGTTCGCGCGTCGCCGAGTGCTTCCGGAGCTTCCGCGGAGCTGCTGCGATGGCGTGGGCCGAGGAACTCGGGCTTGGGCTGCCGGCCGAATGGGATTGGAAGGTCGAGCTCTGCGTTGGGACCGTGTCGAAGCTGGATCGCAAAGCCCGGCACAAGCGGGCGAGCGCCTACGAGCTGCGCTGTGCGATCCACCATCCTCCATTTTACCTCCGCCACGCGGTCACACCGATGATCATTGCGTGGTCGATCGATCTCACGGGACCGGAGCCGTGGTCGGGCAGTTGGCTCGACTCAGATCCCGAGCGGCCGCTCGTCGACGCCAGCCAGCGGATGCGTCCGGTGAAACACATCTTGACCGCCTCGCTCGCGCGGTTTCCCGAGCTCGTGGCCACGGTTGGCGAGCGGATCGGGACGCGCTTCTACCTCGACGAGACGAAGATCTCGGTCCGTGTGGGGTACCCGGCAGCTGCGGCCTTCCCGGAGCCTGCGAAGGTCGAGGCGAAGATCCGCGCTTGGCTCGTGCCACCGGGCACGCCTTGAGACGACGTAGGCTCCATCGAGCACGCGGTTTCGATCGATGTGTTGAAACGGGTGGCAGCTCAGCGGTACGCCCGCCCCAGGGGGCTCGAGGATCGCGAACCACGCAGGCGTGGGAACTTTGGACCCTCGGCGTCCGTCGAACCGGCCGTGCGCTCGACGCGGCGGCAGTTCGTGGGCGGGCTCGTGGCGAGCGCCGCGTGTGGGACCGACGCGACGCTCGCGGCGGAGCCCATCGTCGAGCCGGAGGCGGCGGTGGTCGACGAGCAGCTGCCGGCGTGGCGCATGGCGATGGGGCCGCTCGAGGATCTGAGCCCCGACCAAGCCGCGTGGCTCGTCGATGCCGCGGGGCACGAGCCACCGAGCGCGCGGGCGCTCGCGATCGCGGCGCGTCACCACGAGGCGGAGCAAACGGTGGTCGACTACCTGCTCGAGAGGCCGAACCGGCCGACACCAGAACGCCGCACGCTGGTGCTGTGTCCGCTCGGAAACTTTCCGTTCGACGTGATCGAGCTCGGCGGGCTCGTGGGGTTGGTGCGTACGCCACCACTGGGCGAGCTCGCCGATCTGCTGAGCACGTCGTTCGGGCTGCCGGTCGAGGTGTTGCCCGAGCGTCCGCTCGAGTCGCGATTATTCCTGTCACGGCGACGCGGCGATGTGTTGCAGGTCGACGTGCACAGCCTGCTCGAAGATCTGGCGCCGGAGCTTCCCGAGCACGCGTACGCGATGCTCGCGCTCGTCAACATCGACCTGTACGCGTCGCCCGAGCAGCACTACGCGTTCGGGTGGTCGATGCACCGTGGACGGCTCGGTGTTGCCAGCTTCGCGCGGTTCAACCCGAGCCTCGACGGAGGCGGCGTGAGACCCGACGATCTCGATCGCGTGATCTGTCACCGCAGCGCGCGGCTGCTCGCGCACGAGGTCGCGCACATGTTCGGCCTCGCCCACTGCACGTACTTTCGTTGCTTGCTCGGACCGGTCGATGTCCTCGCCGACCTCGACGCGCTCGCGGCTCATCTGTGTCCGGTGTGTCGCATGAAGCTGTTGCGCGGCGCCGACGTGGATCCGATCGCGACGACGTGTGCCACGGTCGCGTCGCTCGAGAAGCTCCAGCTGGCCGACGACGCGGCGTGGGCCAGGCTGCGGACACGGTCGATCCACGTGGGGTGACGCGCCGGGCTCGGATCCATCGGGCTCGGCCGAACCTCCGCCTTGCTAACACTCGGCCGATCTCGCCGCGTCCGCGATCGCCTCGCCTGCGCTCCGCAGCGCCGCCGCGATGCTCGCGTCCCCGAGCATGCCCGTCGCATCCAGTCGGTTCCTCGGCAGCGGCACAGTGAGCCGCACATCCTCGATCATCCGCGCCGACATCGTCGCGAGCGTCTCCGCCAGAGCCGCCCGCACGTGCACCGACCCCGGCGAGCAATCGAGTAGCGCCACCGGCTTGCCGGGGAACTCCGGCATGCTCACCAGCCAATCCAGCGCATTTTTCAGCGAGCCTGGCACGCCGTGGGCGTACTCCGGGCTCGAGATCACGATCGCATCCGCGCCCGCGACCAGCGCCCGCAGATCCGCCACCCGAGCCGGCGGCGTCGCGTCCTCGCCGTCGAGATCCGGGTTGAAGTGCAGCAGCTCGCCGAGCCCACGATACAGGGTGAACCTCGTGCCCAGCGGCGCGAGCTGCCCGAGCGCGATCAGGGCCGACGTGTTCGTCGACACTGCGCGGAGGCTGCCGGAGATCGCGAGGATGTGGAGTGGGTCCAGACCATGACGGTATCACGCGCACCGCCATCCTCGAGGTCGTGGGTTCTGGCTGAACTCGCCGCGGATCCCCGTCGACGACGCGGTTTCGCTGGACAAGACCTTGCGCGCGCGGGCGATGGTGACCACTGCCAGCCCGCCAGCGGGCCGTCGCAGCGACGATGACACGAACGCCACGGGCGCCCTAGAATGGGAGGCATGCGTCCTTGGATTCCCCTGCCCGGTTTCGCTCTGGTGGCATGTTTCTCGCCCACCACCCCGCCCAGCGGAAGCGGTGCGGACACGACGAGTGACACCGACAGCACAGGGCCGACCTCTGCGACGATGACCACCTCGATGTCGGCCACCGGGCCGACGACCGACGCAACCGAGACCGACCCGACCACCACCGAGCCCACCGCCACCACGGTCGATCCCGATACAGGCACCTCCGACACCGGCGATCTGCCTGGGCTGCCGTGCGTGGAGTCGGTGCTCGACCCCGACCTGGGTGCGAGTCTCGTGCAGATCGACACGCCCGCGCAAGGTGACGACTCTTCCGGCAGTTGCGGAGGCGACGGTTCGCCCGACGCCGCGTACGAGTGGCGCGTGCCCTACGACGGCTTCTTCGTGCTCGACACCCAAGGCTCCGACTTCGACACCGTGCTCTACGCGCTCGACGGTGCCTGCGACGGCCCCGAGGTCGCGTGCAACGACAACGCACCCGGGGTCGGCTACTCCCAGATCGTCGCACCGTTCGCGGCCGACCAGCGCGTGGTGGTGGTGCTCGACGGCGCCGCTGGCGAGTCCGGTCTGGCCCAGCTCAACATTTCACCGGTCGACTGCCCCAGCGCGGACGTCAGTGGCCAGGCCCTGCCTCAGACCTTCTCCAACGTGGCCGGCAGCAACGTCCACGACGGTGCGTGCGGTGGTGGGGGAAACCCCGAACGGGCGCTTCGCTGGACGGCGCCGGCCGCTGGCCTGTACTCGTTTGTGGCGACCTCCGACGACTTCGTGCCGGCGCTCTACCTCGAACAGGGCCCTGTATGTGGTGGACCGCTGCTCGCCTGCAACGGCGACGCCAGCAATGGCCGTGGCGAGGTGGTCCGCGCCCTCGAGGCCGGAGAATTCGTCACGGTGCAGGTCGACAGCCAGGGTGGCACCGGCGACTTCGAGCTCGACATCGTCGAGCTCGGGACGGCGTGCCCCGGATTCGTGCTCCAGACCGGAGACCCGTTCGGCGATGACATCGGCAACTATGCCGACCACATGACCTCGAGCTGCGGGGCCGATGGCTACCCGGAGAGCGGCAACTACAACGCGTACGCCGACGCGACGTTCGCGTGGACCTCCCCCGGAAAGATCGGTGCAAACAGTGGTTGCGACATCATCGTCACCTCGGGATTCCCGGCCGCAGTGTCGTTGCAGCAGGGCACCTGCGACGGCCCCGAGGCGCAGTGCGTGCAGTCCACCTTCGATGGCATGAACAGCTACGTGGGGATGGTTTCGGTCGGCCACATTCCAGCCGCCGAGTTCACGATCTCGCTGTCGCCCATCCAGCCGAGCTTCTCCGGGTGGGTCAGCTCGAGCTTCAGCGTCGAGATCGTCTGCTTCGCGATCGCCTGACGCGGCGCCGGCTCACGCGGCGCAGCCGCGGGACTGCACTCTGGTCCTGAGCTTGACCGGTCATCGGGGCGACGCAACCGGGACTTCCGCGTCCGAGTCTCCTCCAACAGCCCG
Source organism: Deltaproteobacteria bacterium (assembly GCA_947492135.1). Lineage (GTDB taxonomy): Bacteria > Myxococcota_A > Polyangia > Nannocystales > Nannocystaceae > Xiheibacterium. Next base: position 16,763 of record CANLQR010000010.1, read on the forward strand.
ACCCGCTGCGGGGCGACAGTTGCACTTGACGGAACTTCGTTCAAAACCCTGACGAAAAGAGATTCCCAGATGCTTCGTTTCAACATCGTTCTCACCTCCGCACTGCTTTGCTTCGGCTGCTCTGCCGCCAACAAAGACACCGCAACCGCGAAGCCCTCCGGGGACCAGCCGAGCACGGCCGACGCCGACGCGCCAGGCAACGTCGTCGACGTTGCGGTCGGGGCCGGCCAGTTCACCACCCTCGCGACCGCGCTGACTGCCGCTGGACTCGTCGAGACCCTCCAGGGGCCCGGCCCCTTCACCGTGTTCGCGCCGACCGATGCTGCGTTTGCCAAGCTGCCCCCCGGCGCACTCGACAAGCTCCTCGCCGACCCTGAGCAGCTCAAAGCCGTACTCCTGCTCCACGTCGTCTCCGGCAAGGTGATGGCAGCAGACGTGGCTGGTCTCACCGAGGCCACCGCGATGTCAGGTGGCAAGCTGCCGATCGACACCAGCAATGGTGTGAAGATCGGTGGAGCGACCGTGACGACGGCGGACGTGCCCGCGAGCAACGGCGTCATCCACATCATCGATACCGTGCTGCTCCCGGGCTAAGAACTTGACGAGACTTGTCCCGCGCCAAAAAGTGCGGGGAAAGCTGTCAGGTTAGTAGTCACATGAGGATGCCGTTGATCGGCTGCAGCGCCGGCGGCACCTCGGTCGCGTCGGTCATCTCTAGCAGATCGATCTCGATGCCGCGGCACATCGCCGAGATCGGTACGTCATTGGGACCGCCTTCGAAGGGGTTCTCCGAGGCGCTACCGATCTTGTCCATGGTGTGGAAGACCCACGACACCACGACACTCAGCGCGACCGCCAGTCCCGGGCTCGCGCCGATCTTGACGAACTCGGGGTGCATCGCAAACGGCAGCAGAGAGATGAACACCCACACGAAAACCAGATTGATCGTGGCGAACTGGCGGGGGTAGGGAAAGTTCTTGAGTCGCTCGCACTTGCCCTGGTGATCGTACAGCAGCGACAGCGTCCGCATCAGCTCGGCGTGCCGATACTCGGTGATGCAGCCGGCCTCGACGAGCTCTCGCAGCTGTTTCGACTGCAGCGCAATGAGATGGATCGCGCGGTTCTTCTTCGTCGACACCCGAGCGAGGTCGGCGGGATCGGCGAATGCCGCCAGCGCTGCGTCGACGGGCATCGCAGCCTCGGGCAGCGTGAACGTGCGCGCGCGGTACTCGGCGTTGGCCGGCAGGTGGGACGTCTCCCAGGCCCGCGGCTCGCGGAGTTGATAGCGCAGCGCGGTGATCCAGGCGAGGTGCCGGCGGATGAGGGCCGTGCGTGCGGCATCGACCAGGTCTTGCGTCGTGGAAGTCGACACGATGAAGTCCTGCACGAGGATCGTCCAGGTCCGACTGGTGTTCACGATTCCACCCCAGATCTGCCGCGCCTCCCACAGCCGTCCATACGCCGCGTTGCCCTTGAGGCCGGTGACGAACGCCACGGCGGTTCCCACAGCCGCGAGCGGTGCCCACGGCACCTTGGGTGGTGCCCACGCGAGCAGATCCATCACGTACGGGAGCACCGCCAGCACGGCGAACACGGCGGTCTCACGGCGCGTCCACAACAGAATCCCCGGCAGGGAGTAGCTCCGACCCGCGTGCATCGCCGGACAGTAGCGCGATCCTCGTCACTCGGGATCGAGGTGCAGCCTCAGCCCGCGGGCACCGGCAGGCTGCACAAGTCGAACTCGAACATCGCGTCGCCGCTGACGAACTGACCGGGGGTGTAGCTCCACCCCATCGTGTCCAGGAACGCGAAGCCATCCTCGAAGGCGAAGTGCATCGTGCCCGACGGACCGGTCACGACGTACTCGGTGAACGTGCCGACCGACGCGTTGCACTCGAGGTAGTCGGCGCAGCAGTTGCCGTCGGGGCTCTGGCGGCGGCCGAACGTGTCGACCTGGAAGGGCGTTCCGACGTAGGCGCCCGCGACGATCGGGATGAAGTCGTCGACGAACGCGCGGCAGATGTCTCCGCCGACGCCCGGGACACAGTCGGTCTCACACTGCGTGTCGACGGTGCCGCACTCGCCCTGGTACGAGACCTCGATGAAGTCGTCGTCGGCGATCGTCATGTAGTACACGTCAGGCTCCGACATCTCGCGGGCGATCGTGAAGAAGCCCTCGTAGCCCGGCTGATCGGTCGTGAAGATCACTTCGACGCTGGGGTCCGTGAGCTGGTACGGGACGCCGCCGGTGATCGACAGGGTGAGCACCCCCGCCTCCCGGTCGTAGACGACGGGCGCCGCAGCGCACAGGTTGTTGTCGTTGGCGTTGAAGGCGTCGTCCGGGCAGTCCTCGCCCGTGGTGCCGACGTCCGGGCCGCCGCCGATGTCGAACTTCGGCGCCTCGCCGGTGCTGTCGACGGAGCTCGTGTTCGACGGCGGTCCGCTGCTGGTATCCGCGCTCGCCGTCGAGACACCGGACATCGACCCCTCCGAGCTCTCGTTCGACGCGGCGGTGGTCAGCGTTGCCGACCCCTCGAACGATCCGCTGCCCGAGTCTTTGCCCGCGGAGGAACATCCCAGAGGGAGCGCGATGGCAACGAGCAGCGAACGTCTTCCCATCTGGCCGATTTAAACACCCGGAGGCTGTGTCGCGCAACGAGGCGCCCGGAAGGACTTCGCCGCGGCGTGCGTCCTGGGCAGCCGAGTCGCTCGGTGAAGTCGGGCCGGTATTTACTTCTTACACTGCACCTGCACCGGCATCGTCTCGAGTTCCAGGCATTCGCCGGGCTCGCACGCCGCCGCCTCGCATGCTGCCTGCGCAGTCTTGAAGCACGTGGCGCCGACCGTGAAGCCGCAATCCGGCGAGTCGGCCGGTACGGGTGCATCCGGGTTCACATCGGGGCCCTGTCCGTTGCCTTGCAACTGCTTGCCAAGCGGGTCTGACGTTGTCGGCGTCGACGCAGGCTTTGGGCCGCACGCTGAGGCGAACGCCAGCAGCAACGGGAGAAGGGGTGATTGGCGGCGGAACCGGAGATATACCGACGATCGGATCATGTGAGTCATGTACCACGGCGATGCTGCAGCGACTGTTCTCGGCGCTCGCGGGGCGCAAAAGCGAGCCGAAGCAGGTTCCCGGGCGTTGGAGGCGACGGGCATGAACGAAGATACCGATCGTGCGCAACGGCAAGCGCGCGAATCACCCCTGCCCGGCGTCCGTCGCAACCGCTGTGCGGGACGCACGTCTGGTCCTGCATGAAAGTCCACACGCGGCGTGCGGTGTTCTTGTCCTGCGTGTTGGCCGTGGGATGTGGCGGAGCGTCGAGCGACTCGGGACCGAGCACCGGCGCCCAAGCCGAGAGCGATGCCGACACCGACGGCGATACCAGCGACGTGTCCGGCGGCAGCAGCAGCGCCGACGATGGCACCGGTTCGGAGAGCGCCGACGAAACCGGCACCGGTGAGACGGGTGCGGACGTCGAGCCCTCGACCATGTTCGCGTCCGAGCCGATCCGGTGGAGCGTGCCGATCTCGAGCGCGTCGGCGGAGTCCATCATGGGAAGCTGCACCGGCGGCGACACCGGCTTCGATGATCTGTTCGGCTCGTCCTGCAAGCGATGGTCGACGCTGGACATCGATGGTGACGGCAGGCTGGACTTGGTCTCCACGTGGGACACCAGCAACGGCAACGCGGTCCACGGCTTCGGATCGTCGGCCCACTACTGGCTCGTCTTTCTCGGCACCGCGACGGGCTTCACGTCGGAGCCGATCGAATGGAGCGTGCCGATCTCGGGCGCATCGGCGGAGATCGTGATGGGCGGCTGCACCGGTGCCGACAGGGGCTTCGATGCGTTGTCCGGGTCCGACTGCAGGCGGTGGTCGACGGTGGACATCGACGGCGACGGCAGACTGGACTTGGTCTCGCCGTGGGACAGCACCACCGACGAGGTCTACGGCTTCGGATCGGAAGCCCACTACTGGCTCGTCTTTCTCGGCACAGCGACGGGCTTCGCGGCGGAGCCTGTCGAATGGAGCGTACCGATTTCGAGCGCATCGACTCAGATCGTCATGGGCGGCTGCGTCGGCGCCAACTCGGGCTTCGATTCGTTGGCAGAAGCGGACTGCAAGCGCTGGTCGACGCTGGATCTGAACGGTGACGGCAGGCTGGACTTGGTCTCGCCGTGGGATCACGCGAGGAACGAAGTCCACGGCTTCGGATCGTCGGCCCACTACTGGCTCGTCTTTCTCGGCACCGACACGGGCTTCGCATCCGAGCCGATCGAGTGGAGCGTGCCGATCTCGAGCGCATCGACTCAGATCGTGATGGGCGGCTGCGTCGGTGCCGACACGGGCTTCGACGAGCTGTCCGGCACGGACTGCAAGCGATGGTCGACACTGGACATCAACGGCGACGGCACGCTGGACTTGGTCTCGCCGTGGGACACGAACGGCGACTACGCGGTCTACGGCTTCGGATCGGAAGCCCACCACTGGCGCGTCTTTCTCGGCAACGACACCGGCTTCGCGTCCGAACCGACCGAGTGGAGCGTGCCGATCTCGAGCGCGTCCGCGGAGTCCATCATGGGCAGCTGCACCGGCGCCGACGCGGGCTTCGATGCGGTGTTCGGATCGTACTGCAAGCGATGGTCGACGCTGGACATCGACGGCGACGGCAGGGTGGACTTGGTGTCGCCGTGGGACACGAGCAACGGCAATGCGGTCCATGGGTTTGGATCGCAAGAGCAGTACTGGATGGTCTTCCTCGGGCAGTAGGGAGATCTTCGCTCCCGTCAGAGCCGCTTGAAAGCCGCAGCGTCCCAGTCCGCCTAGGCCAAACAAAGGGGGGTCCGTAGTCGAGAGAGTCCGCGTTCTCAGGCGGCGACGGTGCGGTGAACGGATGGTTGCTATCCTCACGCATGCGGCTGGCGCATGCGTGAGTGCGAGCCGCTGACCCCGATTCGTCACGGGTCGTCGAGAAAATTGTGCGGAGCACCTACGGGGGCGTCAAGTCCCATTCGCCGGGTCAGCGTAGCACCACGTAGCGCGACGGCCCGCGCGGGTCCGTATCATGCCGCGGCACCGGCCAGCATTGCTGCCGCGATGAGGGGGCAGCGTCGCCGGGTGAGTCCGCCGTCGAGGCACGCAGGCTCGCCGCCGATCTCGGTGCTGCGTCGGCGCAGGCCCGCGGTGGCTCCCTGGGCGACGCAGCAGCCCTCGCGGAGTCGGTCGTCGCACGGGCCCAAGCGCTGGGGTGGGCGCCAGGGGCAGCGGCCGCACAGGTCGTTGCTGAGCCGCGGAAGCATTGAGCGCAGCTCAATGAGCCCGTCCGTTGCAACGGATGGTTCGCCGGCCACACAGGACTCACTGGAAGCGGCGTTTCCGCCAGTAGTCCGGTCGACGCTTGTGGTGCGCGAAGGCGAACACGCGGATGTCGCTGCCGACCTCCACGTCGATGATCGTGTACGGGAAACGGGAGAGCAGGAACCTCCGGAGGCCGCCAGCTCGACGCACGATCGGCCAGGTGGTCGGGCTCGCGGAGATCACGGAGAGCGCCCGCGACACTTCCTCGAGGAGCTCGTCACCGAGCCCTTGCTGCTCGTGGTCGTACCACGCGGCAGCGGCATCCATCTCCGCGACGGCCTCGACATGGATCCGCAGTTTCACGGGCGCGCCGCGCGGAGTCGTTCTGCGATGCGCGCACGCACGTCAGTCCAGTCTTCGAACGCGCTCGGGTCGTCCGCAGCGTCGATCTGCCGCCGCTCTGCCTCGGCCAACCACGCCTCGTCGACATCTTCCTCGGCCGGGCCGTCGAGACTCGCGATCAACTCCCTGGCCACGCCCGCGCGTTCAACGGCCGGTAGCTTGAGGCCTTCGTCGAGCACGTTCTTCGCGGACGCCATCCGCCGAGTGTAGCAACCGCGTGGACCAGATGCTCGTGTCGCGGGCATGGCCGGTCGCGAGGTGCCGTTCGGCCCCAACCGGCGCGGCGCTGGGCTGGGCGGTCGCGCCGATGCCATGTCGCGGACAGCAACGCCGGTGGATCCATCTTTGATCTGGGTCGGACTATCTCGACGTGACTCCGCGATGGTCGACGCTTGAGCGCTCCTCGGAGGGAATGCGATCGTCCGTCGGCCCTCACGCCGGAGCGGCCGATCCCGATTTTCTGGCCCCGGGTTGCCGCTGCCGGGCGATCCGCATCCTGACGCCCTGGTCCGATCACCGACGATCTCGATTGTCCGGACATCGTCGCGCTCGGCTTGGCGCCGGTCGAGGTCACGGGTCCCGACGACTACGGTCTCGATGCTGACGGCGACGGTTTGGGCTGCGAGCCCTGAAAGTCCGCGGGAGAATCAGCGCAAGCGGCTGCGCACCAGGTGCTCGCGCATCGCGTCGACCACGTAGTCGGCGTAGGCGATCACATCGGGCCCGAGCGGCCGCTCGTCGAACAGCACCATCTCTTCCATCAGCTTGAGACCGATCGCGTTGATCGTCATGCGCGCGGTGAACACCGCGACGGTCTCATCGATCTCGCCGCGATCGACGAACGGCTTCGCGAACATGCGCATCGCGAGCTCGACGCGCTCGACGAAGATCTCGCGCAGCAGCTTGCCGTAGCGCGGCTTGAGCCGCGCGACCGAGAACATCACGCGTACGAATTGCGGATGCGTCGGTCGTTGGTAGAGCGCGATCACGGTGTCGCGGATCCACGCCGGCACGTCCTCGAGCTGCGTCGGCAACGGACGCGGATCGGGCACGAGCATGTCGCCGGCGAACGTCGCGATCAGCTGCTCGATGAGATCGTCCTTGCTCGTGAAGTAGTGATAGAGACTCGGCTGCTGCATCCCGAGACGCGCGGCGAGCTTGCGCAGCGAGGCACCCGCGGGCCCGTGCTCGGCCATCAGTGCGAGCGCGGCCTCGAGCACCTCACGTCGTCGCAGCGCGGGGTCAGCGCGTGACGGGGATGGGCGAGGGCGAGGGCCGGCCACGGGCGGGCAAGTTACCGGAATTCCACGAGACATGCGCAGAGTCCTTGGACGACTATCGAACGATAGGCTATCAGACTATCAAACGATAGGAGACAACGTCATGAACCGCTGCCCCCACTGTCAGGCCCTCGCCGTCCGTCCTTCCAACCGCTCGTGGCGAGTCGCGAACGGGCTCGCTTGGATCTACGTGTCCGGCGCGGTCGCTGGCGCCTCGCTCGTCGGACCGTTCATCCTCGTCCTCGCGCCGATCCTGTTGTGCAGCGGCGCATGCTTGCTCGCCGAGACGCATCGCCGCGCAACCGCACCCGCGGAGTGCGACGCGTGCGGGAAGTACGTCACACATCGAGTTGCGCCGATGATCATGCGCGCGCCAGTGCCTTCGACGCTATCGCTCGCCCGCGAAGGACAGTAGTCTGTGAACGCAGTGACACTTCCTCCGGGGCCTTCCGGTGTTTTGCGCAGCACGTATCGCGTGCTGCGGAGCCCGTTCCGCGATTTCCCGCGCTGGTCGGCGCAGTACGGCGACCCGTTCACGATCCCGACCGTCAACGGCACGGTGGTGATGACCGGCGATCCTGCGCTGATCAAGATCATCTTCGGCGCGGATCCGGATTTGTACGGCCCGTGGGCCGTCGACGCGCTCGGCCCGACGCTCGGTCAGCGCTCGGTGTTCATGCTCGAAGGCGCGGCACACTCGCGCGAGCGCAAACTGCTCGCGCCGCCGCTGCACGGCGATCGCATGCGCGCCTACGCCGACGTGATCGCCGGCGTCGCACGACGGCGCTTCGCCGCTGCCGCCGATGCCTCGCGCGTCGTCACCCTCGATCTCGCGCAACAGATTTCGCTCGAAGTGATCACGCGCGCAATCTTCGGTGCCGACGACGACGAGCGCTCGCTCGCGCTGCAGGCTGGGGTGCTGGGCCTGGTCGAGGCCTCGTCGCCGCTGATGTTCTTCATGCCGTTTCTGCAAAAGGAGTTCGGTGGGATCGGACCCTGGGCGCGGTTCCGCCGCAAGTTCGTCGTGCTCGACGCGCTGCTGCAGCAGCAGATCGACCGTGTGCGCAAGCGTCCGGGCACCGATGTGTGCAGCTTGCTCGCCGCCTCGCGCTACGACGATGGTGACGCGATGCCGGATGCCGCGATCCGCGATGAGCTCCGCACGATGCTGTTCGCCGGCCACGAGACCACCGCGATCACGATCTCGTGGGCAATCGATCTGCTCCACCGCAATCCCGCGACGCTCGAGCGCCTGCGGGCCGAGATCGATGCGTTGGGTCCCGATCCCGATCCCGAAGCGATCGCGAAGCTCGAGTACCTCGATGCAGTGTGCAAAGAAGCGCTGCGGCTCTATCCGGTCGTGACCGAGGTGCTGCGGGTGCTGCGAGCACCGCTGCAGCTCGGTGCGATCGAGATTCCCAAGGGCATCGGCGTCTCGGCGAGCGTGTTGCTCGCGCATCGCCGCGAGGAGCTCTACCCAGACGCGGAGCAGTTCCGGCCCGAGCGCTTCCTCGAACGCCGCTTTTCACCGTTCGAGTACCTGCCGTTCGGCGGCGGGCATCGGCGCTGCATCGGTGCAGCGTTTGCCAGCTTCGAGATGAAGATCGTCCTCGGCGTCGCGCTCGCGCGCCATAGGCTGACCCTGCTCGACGACGAGCCCGCGCGGCCCGTGCGTCGCAACGTCACGATGTCGCCCAGCGGCGGCGTGCCGATCCGCGTCCGCGATCGCTGAAGCCTACGCGCGCACGGCCGGCAGTCCGCACGTCCGAATCTTCCCGTAGAGTCGACGCGTGGGCGCAGCAGACGAGCGGACCCTCGGCGGCGACGGCCGGGAGTCGCTGGCGATCGAGTGACCGCGCCGTCGATGAGCGGTGCGGTCAGTAGTAAATGGGGTCGAAGGCCGCTCGCGCAGTGACCCCGAGCTGCAGGTCTCCGCGGCTCGCGTCGACGAGCAAACGCCAGGTCTCGCGACCCGCCGAGTTGGGCTCGCGCTGCGGCGCCGGCGTGGAACCTTCGACGAGCGTCAGGACGCACCACGGTACAAAGCTTGCGGCGTCCCAGACACCGACGTACTCCGACTTGCTTTGCAGCACGAAACCGTTGCTACCGGCGGCCTCGAGGTAGGCGTCCATCGTGAGCCTGGTCGCTGCGCACGTCGCCTGGTTCGGGCTCTGAACGAGTCCAGGTCGGACCGTGTAGTGGGGCGTGCTTCCGCCGAGGCCGCCCTGGGGGCCTTTGGCGTCGGCGGGCACGTCGATCTCGCCGATGAAACGACGGCAGGCTCGAAAGGACGTGCCATAGGCGATGCCCGCGGACGACACCGTCGCCGACGCCTCGCCACGCGTGAGTGTCGCCTCCGCGTCGGGAGCCACCGTCCAGCATGGGTTCGGCTTCACGGTTGGTTTCTTGCCGACCTCCAGCGGCGGATGGGTGGGCCCAGCGGTCGGGGCCAGCGCTGCGTGGGGAAGGGCCGTGGCGAACGCCGAGAGGAAGGCGAGTATCGATGCGAGTGCGGGTGCTGGCATGGTGTTCGGGGGTTACTCGACCCGAAGTTGTAGAGGTCGCGACCCCGGCGTGTGACGAGCAGGCGTCGAGAATTTCACACCGCTAGCCCAAGCCCCGCCGCGAGGATGCTCTCGGTGAAGATCGCCGACAAGGCGAAGCAGACGGGCCACTCACGATCGTCGCGCCGGGCTCCTCGCGCGCGGTGTGGGACGCGTGGGCGGAGGCGGGCGGATCGGATCGCCACACGATCCGCGTCGGCCTGCTCGCACCGGATCGGCAGGAGCTAGGCAACGATGTTGCGCGACGGGGGGCGGAGGTTCCGCGCACCTCTCGGCGGCCGAGGTCGAGAAGTCATCCGGACGTGCTAGCCTCCGACGCATGGTTGATCGATGGGTTGCTCGAGGTGTCGTTGGGAGTTGGCTGATGGGGTTGCTCGCGCTCGGGTGCGGGCCGGAGACGACCGCGGACAGCGGGAGCGCCTCGAGCGGTGCGACGTCGAGCACGGGCGACGACCCGACGACGGGGGATCCACCGCAGGCCTCGCTCCTCGAGCAGTGCGACGCGCCCGCGCCGTGCGAGCCGGTCTCCCACGACCCGGGCTCGAACTTCGAGGAGGTCGATCCGAACCTCGAGTGTGCGATCCAGCAGGCGAACCTGACGTTCCTCGAAAACAGCGTCGCCGAGCTGACCGCGTCGTATTGCGACATCGGCTGCTCCGGCACCGACGTGTTGCTCGTCGGAGGCAGCGTCCTTTACCTGCAGACCTGGACCACGACCGACGTCACGAGCTACGAAGAGCTCATGCGCTGCACGCTGAAGGGGCCGATGTTCTTCGAGCAATGCCAAGGACAGCCATTCGGCGAGAACGACTGCGCGAGCTTCAGCGACTGGGCGACCGACTGCGAGGTCGTCGACACCGTCAGTTGCCCGTGAAACGCGGACAGTCGAGGTCGACGGTCGGCGCACGGCAGGCGCGTCGCACTCGTGCAGAGCAACACGTCGATCGAGAAAACTCGCCCGTCAGAGCATCTCGTAGATGAACGCCGACACATCCTCGCGCTGCTGGACCTCGGGGAACTTCTCCGAGAGCGCGGCGAGCTTGGTGCCCATGCCCGCGAACGCGGTGCCGGCCCAGAACGCGTCGAGGGTCGCACCGACCTGGGCGGCGTCGCCGAGCTTCAGCTCGAAGTCGCGGGCCTCGAGGCGTCGCCACTCGCGCTTCTTGTAGTAGCTGGACGCCGCAGGGTCGGCCTTGGGCGCGACCCGAGCATCGAGCAATCGCCGGCTCGCGAGCGGCGCGAGCTCGGTGCGATAGAACTCGGTGAGCGCCTGGCGCTGGGTGTCGTCAATCGAGTCCGTACTCATCTTGCCAGTTCTCCTTGTCTTTGAACTCAGGCTGACGATCCCGATACAGGATCTGGTTTTCGATCACGAGCAGCTCCATGTCGGTCCGCATGAAGCACTTGTAGGCATCTTGTGGCGTACACACGATCGGCTCGCCACGCACGTTGAACGAGGTGTTCACGATCACCGGCGTGTCCGTGAGCTTGCCGTACTCGTCGAGCACCGCCTTGTAGTCGGGCTTGGCCACCCCGTCGACGGTCTGCACGCGCGCGCTGTAGTCGACGTGGGTGACCGCCGGGATGGTGCTGCGGCGCTGGTTGACGATCTCCAGCATGTCGTCGGTGGCGGCCTGCGAGACGTCGGTGCGGATCTCCTCGCGGACCGGCGCAACGAGCAACATGTACGGGCTCTCGGCGTCGAGATCGAAGAACTTGCCACTGGCCTCGGCCGGGACCGACGGCGCGAAGGGCCGGAACGACTCGCGGAACTTCACCCGCAGGTTGATGGTGCGCTGCGCGGTCTCGCTGCGGGCGTCGCCGAGGATCGAGCGGGCACCGAGCGAGCGCGGCCCGAACTCCATGCGTCCGACCATGTAACCGACGACCTTGTCCTGGGACAGCGCCTTGGCCACCACCCGCGCGCGCTCGTCGTCACTGACGGTGTCGTAGGGGTACGCGTAGTAGTCGAGGAACGACCGGATCTCCTCGTTCGAGTACAGCGGCCCGAGATAAGAGCCGTTCATCCGATCGCGCGTGGGATCGACGGGCGGTCGTGGCACGCCAAAGTACTGATGGGCACCGAGCAACGCTGCACCGAGCGCACCGCCGGCATCGCCGGCCGCCGGCTGGATCCAGATGCGATCGAAGATCTTCTCGCGCAACAGCTTGCCGTTGGCCACGCAGTTGAGCGCGACGCCGCCCGCAAGGCAGAGGTTCTTCGAGCCGGTCTCGTCGCGCAGGTGCTTGGCGATCAGCAGCACCACATCTTCGGTGACCTTCTGGATCGACGCGGCGATGTCCATCTCGCGGCGCCCGATCCGCGACTCGGGCTCGCGCGGCGGACCACCGATGAACTCGTGGAACCGATCGTTGGTCATCGTCTGACCGTCGAGGAATCCCAGGTAGTCGAGGTTGAGCCGAAATGAGCCGTCGGGCTTGACGTCGATCATCTCGGCGCGGATGCGATCGGCATAGATGGGGTTGCCGTAGGGCGCCAGGCCCATGAGCTTGTATTCGCCCGAGTTGACCTTGAACCCACAAAACTGCGTGAACGCGCTGTACAGCAGGCCCAACGAGTGGGGGAACTCGATCTCCTCGATGATCTGGATCTGATCGGAGTCGGCCTTGCACAGCGTCGTGGTGGCCCATTCGCCGACACCGTCGAGGGTGAGCACCGCGGCTTCCTCGAAGGGCGACGGGTAGAACGCGCTGGCGGCGTGCGACAGGTGATGCTCGACGAACAACAGCGGCACGTTCACGCCGAGCTCTTGCTGCACGAGGCGCTCGACGAACAGCTTGACCGCCATCCAGCCCGGCGCGCCCGTCAGCCAGGCCGCAAGCCCACGATCGCCCGATTGTGACAGCGTATGAACGATGCGGTCGAGGCTCAGCAGCGGGTTGTCGTAGAACACCACCGCCGACAGATCCTCGGCCTCGATCTCGGCCTGCTCGAGGCAGTAGTTGATCGCATGACCGGGAAAGCGAGGATCGTGTTTCTTGCGCGAGAAGCGTTCTTCTTGCGCGGCCGCGACGATCTCGCCGTCACGCACGAGGGCCGCGGCGGAGTCGTGATAAAAGGCGGAGATTCCCAGGACGTAGTGAGCGCGACTCATGAGTGGACTCCGCGAACGGCCTCGACCTGCTTGCGCAGGTGGGGAAACAGGGCGTCGGCGAACAGCGAGTGGCCGAGCCGAGTGGGATGTTCGTCGTGGACGAAGCGGCAGCGATCACGCACCTGTCGCGGCTCGTCGATGAAACGCGGCAAGATGTCGACGAGGTCGATCTCGGTGGCCGCGGCCAGCTCGCCAAAGCGGGCCAGGTAGGGCTTGGGATCGAGCCCACCCTCGATGTGACCGAAGGTCGGCCAGGGCGCGAGGATGACCTTGCGGCGCGCATTGGCAGCACCGACCCGCGCGTCCTGGACGAACTCGGTGAGGATCGCTCGCATCAGCAGCCAACCCGGATCTTGCGCGTCGTCGTACTCCTGCGGGTGGGTCACGCCGCGGACGCGCTGGGTGAACGCGCGAAAGCCCGGGACCTTCTCGTCGACCTTGGCGGTGACTCGCCGCAAGATGCCGCGCACGAGGCCTGCCGCGCCCTTGTCCTTCTCGGTGGGCTCGGCATCGGGCTTGGCGGCTGCGTCCGACTTGGCCGCCGGCTCGCGGGCGTCCTTGGGCACCGGCACGTGATGCAACGCCAGGGTCTTGCCCTCGAGCGTGAAGTACGGCTTGGGTCGCTCGACCAGCTCACCCGAGAACGCCGAGGTCGCGAGCCGATGACTGTCGAGGTTGCGGACGATGTTCTCGACCATGGGTGCGAGCACCAAGATGTCGTACTCGAGGCCCGCACCGAGCTCGCGCAGCGCGAGTAGCTGCTGATCGGTTCCCGAGCCGGGCAAACCAAAGTTCAACACCTGCACGCCCGAGCCGCCACACGCCGACAGCAGGCGCTGCTCGAGCAGGTCGGTGTAGCGAAACGCATTGCTGACGCCGTCGCCGGCGGTGTACGAGTCGCCGACGACGACCACGCGGACGGTGTCGGCGGGCCGGGCCAGGGTCACCTCGTGACGGCAGCGAAGACCGGCGCGATTGCACTGCACCAGGTAACCGCCGCCTTCGTGGCGCACGCGCGCGCGAAGACCCGGGATGAAACGGTAGCCGATGACGGGGTGGTACTCGAACAGATTGCGGGCCATGGGGCGTGCCGAGAGAAGGACTACTTGTACTCGATGATCTGGGGTCGCTTGTTGCGCAGCCGGTCGACGTGGAACTTGGCCACGCCGAGCGCCTCTGGGAACGGTGACAGGGCGCAGGAGACCCCCCACGCCACGGCATCGGGCGCCGAGAAGCCCCGGCCAAGGGCGGTGCGGGCGACCTTGGCCGCAACCACCGGGTAGCGAGCGAACACCGCCCACGACAGCCCCAGGGTCGGCAGGGTCAGTGCGACCGCGGCCCCGGGCGCAATGAGGCCCCATAGCAGCGAGCGGCGCAGGTTGTCGACGAACTTGCGCTCGGGTGGTGCACCGTGGATCTCACTGACCTGGGCGTAGGCGTGGCCGCAGCGCTTGGCGCGTTGCCACCATTGCTTGATCGAGTGCATGTCCGCGTCGTGCAGCGTGCTGTCGCGATCGATCCGGATCAGGCGTCCACCCAGCTTGCGCAGGCGAACACCGATCTCTTCGTCCTCGCCGGCGATGATGCCAGCGTCGTAGCCACCGATCGCTTGGACGGCGGCCGCGCGAACCAGCACGTCGCCACCAAAGCAAGAGATCGGGCCCAGCACGCCCCAGCGCCACTCGACGTCGCAGAGACGATTGTAGATCGTGCGCTCGGGATGACGCTCACGGCGCCAACCACACACGGCAACGAGGCCGGGGTCCGCGTCGAGCTCGGCGGCCGCGGCCTCGACGAAGCCCGGTAGCACCTCGCAATCACCGTCGACGAACAGCACCAGCTCGGTCTGGGGGTGGTCGCGCATCAGTTGCTCGAACCCGGCGTTGCGGGCCCGAGCGGCGGTAAACGGTTGGCGCATGTCGAGGTCGACAACCACCGCGCCGCGCTGTCGGGCCGCGTTGCAGCTGTCGTCGGTCGAGCCCGAATCGACGTAGACCACCACGGAGCTGCCACCGTGTACGGAGTCGAGCGAACGTACGAGTCGCTGGCCCTCGTTGCGTCCGATCAGTACTACGCCGACGCGTGCTCGAGTCTGATCCATTTTCGCGCTCTTGCCCCGCAGGCGGTTGGCCTCACTTTGTAGGGCGCCGCAGCGGCAGCGTCAAGCTGCTGGCCCGATCGCCCGCCCGACCGCCCGACCGCCCGAACCCCCGCCGGCGTCACTGATCTGCGCGTGAATCGGCGCTGCGGTCCGTGGCGCCGTGCTCGGTGGCCATGGCGAGCATCGCCGCGTCGAGTGGCCGCCGAGCCTCGGCGAGCTGCTCGGGTGTGGCGGCGAGCCCCTCGAGGATTGCGATCGCCTCGCGCGCGAACCTTCGGGCGCGGGCGGGGCAACCCGCCTGGACCTCGAGCTCTGCCATTCTCCGGTTCGCTTGGGCGACCAAGGCGTGCTCGCGGCCGAGCATGTGCTCATGCGCCGTGATCGCCTGATCCAGGTGCGCGCGTGCGTCGTCGACGTGGCCCGTCTGCCGCTCGAGGTCGCCGAGATCCGAGGCCAGCGTCGCAGTCTCGGCGGCCATCGGACCTTCGTTGTGCTCGGCTGTCGCGAGCGCCCGACGGTAGTACGCGAGCGCGTCGATCTCGGCGGCAATGGGTGGGTAGTCGATCCCTCTGACCGCGATGCCGGCGTCCTCGACGGCCGCCCGCGCATCGTGAGCAAGCCCGGCGTAGCGAAAGACCCGGGCGGCCGACAGGCGAGTCCGCGCGCGGTCGATCGCCAGCGCCGTGGTGGAGTCCGTGGGTCCCACGGTTGGTTCCCGTGGTCGCCAAGAACAGCGCCCAGCTGGCCTAGTGCGGGTCTTGGCGATACCGGGCTCGGCGGCGACCTGTGCGATCTCGTGCGCGTCATCGCGCGTGGTAGATGCGTACGTCGTCGAGGCGTGCAGAAAACACGGTCGTCGCCGTCACGGCATCAGCCGCTGACGTGGGTGTCGAGCCACTTCACGAAGCGCTGCATGAAATCGATCTGATGCGCGCGCTCGCCGAGTCCGTGGCCTTCGAGCACGATCTCACGCAGGTCCTGCAGACTGTCGATCGCCGACTCGGCCGCGTGGACGAGGACGCTTGCCGGGTGCGTGCAGCTGGACTGACTGCGGTCGTTCGACGCGCCCCGGACAGCAACGAGCGATTTCTCGGAGCAGTGCTAGCCTCCCGCCGCGTCGAGCCCTGCCCCCCACCAAGCGCCGCAGATGCCCGAGGGACACACGATTCATCGCGCAGCGCGCGACCAGGAACGCGACCTCGCCCGGCGGCCCGTGGTGGTCTCTTCACCGCAGGGTCGGTTCGACGCTGAGGCGCTGGTGGATACCGACCGACGAGCGTATCTGGCGCGGATTGAAGCCTTTGGCAAGCATCTGTTCTACCACTTCGAGCCTGGCGGTATCGTCCACGTCCACCTCGGTCTGTTCGGGCGGTTCTACCGGCGGCGCTCACCGGCTCCGGCACCGCGTTCGACCACGCGCATGCGACTCGAAGGTGATGCCATGACGATCGATCTCATCGGCCCGACCGCCTGTGACGTCGTCACCCCCGGGCAGATGCTCGCGATCACGGCGCGGCTCGGACCGGACCCGTTGCGTGCCGACGCACAGCCGCGTCACTTCTACGCCTACGTCGCACGCTCGAAGACGCCGATCGGTGCGATCTTGCTCGATCAGAGCCGGATCTGCGGCGTCGGGAACGTCTACCGCGCCGAGGTGCTGCACCTGCTCGGCATCCACCCCGAGACACCAGGTTCGGCGCTCGAGCCGGCCCAGGTGAAGGCGATGTGGCGCCTGGTCGTGGGTCTGCTGCGCCGCGGCGTCGAGGAGAAGCGCATCGTCACGACGCGCGGTCTTCGGCTCGGCAAACCGCGTGAACGCGTCTCGCGGGCCGAGAGCACCCACGTCTACGGACGAACGACGTGTCGCACGTGCGAGGCCGAGGTCCTCACCTACTCGCTTCGCGCCCGCACCGTGCACTACTGCGGGGTATGCCAGCCCCTCGTCGAGGCCGGTGGCCACGCTGATCGCAAGACGCCTCGCCGATCGTGCGAACCCATCCAGCCCTCGTCGGCGAGGCGCCATGCTTGACCTCGACGCCTGGCCCGACGAGGTGCGCGCGCGCGCGCGGGTGCTCGTGGACGAGGCGCCCCGCGCTGGGTGCGTTGTCTACTGGATGCGCGTGGCCGTGCGCGATCACGACAACCCGGCCCTCGACGCCGCGGTGGCAGCCGCGAACGCGCTGGGTACGACCGTGGTCGTCTACCACGCCGTCTCCGAGCGCTATCCGTTCGCGTCGGACCGGCACCACACGTTCATCCTCGAGGGCGCGCGAGACGTCGCGCGCGGTCTTCGACGGCGCGGCATCGCCTACGCGCTCCACGTCGAGCGGCCAGGCGCGCGTGGGCCTTTTCTGCGCTTGCTTGCAGAGCAAGCGGCCCTGGTGGTGACTGAAGACGCACCCTTTCCACCGCTGGCGGCGTGGACGCGGCGGCTCGCCGAGCACCTCGCCGCTCGACGGGTACCGTTCGTCGCTGTCGACGCGTCGTGCGTGGTTCCGATGCCGCTGGTGACGCAGCGCTACGATCGCGCGTACGCCTTTCGCACGGCCTCGCGTCGCCTCGCATCGAGCGTGCTCGGTCGCGAGTGGTGCGACGTCGCGCCGACGCGCTCGGCTGCCCTACCCGAGCTGCCGTTCGAACCCGTCGAGGCCGAGTCGCTCGACGATCGCACCATCGCAGCGCTCGTCGCCGCCTGCGCCATCGATCACGCCGTCGGGCCGGTTCGGACGCTTCGCGGCGGCTCGGTGGCCGGTAATGCGCGTTGGGACGCGTTTCGTGCCACGGGGCTCGCGCGTTACGCCGAGCGGCGCAACGACGCCGCCATCGACGGCACGAGCCGGCTGTCGCCCTGGCTTCACTACGGACACGTCTCGCCGCTTCGCATCGCGCGCGACGTGGCGATGCTCCCCTCGAGCGCGGGCACGGACAAGTTCCTCGACGAGTTCCTGGTCTGGCGCGAGGCGGCCTGGCATTTCGCCGCCCACACCCCGGATCTCGAAACCCTCGAGGTCCTGCCGAGTTGGGCACGCGAGACGCTCGACGCCCACGCCCGGGATCCACGGGAGCTCGTCTCCATGGAACGCCTCGAGCGCGGTCGCACTGGCGATCGGCTCTGGGACCTCGCGCAGCAGTCGCTGCTGATCCATGGCGAGCTCCACAACAACGTGCGCATGACGTGGGGCAAGTCGATCCCTTTGTGGACGCGCACGCCCGAGGACGCGCGGCGCATGCTCGTGGCGCTCAATCATCGCTACGCGCTCGACGGTCGGGACCCCGCGTCGTACGGCGGGTTGTACTGGTGCCTCGGTCTGTTCGATCGGCCGTTCACCCCCGAGCAGCGGATCCTCGGTACGATCCGCCAGCGGCCGACGTCAGCGCACGCGAACCGGCTCGATCTCGAGGCCTACGCCACGCGTGTTCGGAGGGCCGGGCGCTCGGTGGGGCGCGTCGCAGTGGTGGGCGCCGGCGTCGCTGGACTCGCGTGTGCCCGGACGCTCCAAGACCACGGCGTGGAGGTCGTCGTGTTCGACAAGGGGCGGGTGCCCGGCGGAAGGCTCGCGAGCCATCGTTCACCCGAGCTCGAGGTCGATGTCGGAGCGCCGTACTTCACGGTGCGAGACCAACGCTTTGGCCGGTTTTTGCAGTCGTGGATCGACGACGGTGTGATCGAGCCGTGGCGGGGGCGCATCTGCGCGCTCCCGAGTGGCGCGGCGGTTCCCGTCGACACGCCGCCCATCGAGCGATTCGTCGGCACGCCGAGCATGAGCGCCATCGCCCGGCACCTCGGACACGATGTCGCGGTTCGAACCAGCCACCGCGTCGACACGATCGAACGGCGTGCAGGCTGCTTCGTGCTCGCCGGGACGATCGGTGCTCCTGGTGTCACCCTCGGCCCGCGCAATGACGCCAGCGAGGTGCCACAGGTCGACTTTGGCGAGTTCGAGGCCCTGGTCGTTTGTCTGCCTTCCGATCAGGCCCACCCGCTCGTCCGTGTCGTGAGCCCCGCGCTCGCGGACGCTGTCGCCCGCGTCGCATGCGAGCCCTGTCTCGCGCTCGGCTTGGCGCCACAGGGCGAAGCCCTGCGCGAGCTGCCTTTCGACGGCCTGTTCGTTGGACGTGAGGGGGATCCGGACCGCATCCTCGCCTGGCTCGTCCGCGACTCGAGCAAGCCCAAGCGACGCGGCGATGACAGCTGGGTAATTCACGCCGGCCCCGAGTGGTCTCGCGCGCACCTCGGCGACCCGCGCGAGTGGATTGAAGAGCAGCTGTTGAGCGAGTTCTCGCGCGTGCTGCAGGTTCCGCGGTTCGGGGTGAGGGCGACGACCCTTCGTCGATGGGCGTTCGCCCGCGCACCTTCGTCGTCCCCATCCGCGCCGTTGTTCGACGTCGAAGCCAAGCTCGGCGTGGGCGGGGACTGGAGCGCCGGTGGCCGTGTGGAGGGGGCTTTCTTGGCCGGCGTCGCGCTGGCGGGCCGCATCCTGGGCCTTTCGCAGGACCACACGCCCGCCGAGCCATGACGGCGGCACAAGTGCCGGAGAAGACCTGCCTCGCCTGCGGCCGCCGCATCACGTGGCGCAAGACGTGGGGGCGTGGCCCTCACGCGCGCCCCCGGAGTCGGACACTGGTGACGGGTGACCCCAAGCCACGGTGATGGTCCGGGGCTGTCGCCCCAGTCGCCAAGCCCACGCGATCATGTGTGAAGCACGGGCACGCCGTACCCCGCGAACGCGGCGTCGGCCGTCACCAGCGTCCATCCGCCCGCCAGCGCCTGCACGATGAGTAGTCGATCGAAAGGATCGCGGTGATGGGTGGGGAGCGTCTCGACCGCCGCCGCCTCGATGGCGGTGACCTCGAGCCACTGCGCACCGAGCTCGACCACGGCGGGGACGAACCACTGCGCGACGGATCCGGGCAGGCGGAGCTTGCCGAGGCCCACCTTGATTGCGAGTTCCCACACCGTCGCCGTGCTCACCGCGAGTTCCACCGTCGCGTCCGCGATGGCGGTGCGTGCGACCGGGGCCAGGCGATCGGGATCGCCCAGTGCCCACAGCACCACGTGCGTATCGAGGAGCAATCTCATCCGTCGAGGCCGAGCGCGCGCGCGAGGTCCGGCGGCAGCACGTCGAAATCCGCGGCGATCTCGATCTGACCTGCGTACTTGCCCAGGCGACGCCGCCGCGGGCGCGGCTTGATCGGACACAGCCGCGCGATCGGAGTCCCCGCACGTGCAATCACGATCTCCTCCCCGCGTTCCACCCGCTCGAGGAGCTTCGAGAGATTCGTCTTCGCGTCGTGGATATTGACGGGTTCAGACAACTTGACTAGGTTAGTCCGGTCACGTCCTCGCGGCAAGACCCGGGCGAGCGATTCGCCCCAAGTTGGTAGCAGGGCGGCCGTCGCAGCTCCGACTCATTCGCGGTGCGATGGTGAGGCGGGCAACATCGACGTAGGGCGCCTAGCTCTCGGGCCAGTCGACGCTCGCGTCTTCGATGGGCACCATAGGAAGTACAAAGCACGTCGCGGTTCGGCTACCT
>CANLQR010000011.1 GCA_947492135.1 Deltaproteobacteria bacterium
GTACCGGCTGGCGCATCGCGCCGAGCAGGCCGGGGCGATGGTCACCTCGCGGCTCCCGATGACCGTCAACGTGGTGTTCTGGCAGCCGGACGATGGCGCAGGGTGTCGGACCCGCGCGGCGGCGTGGCGAGAGGTCGACGTCACGGCGCTGCGGGCCGACGACGGGCCGTTGGCAGCCCAACACCTGACACTCGCGCAGCTCAAGTCGATCGAGATCGATGTCCAGACCGAGCGCTGGCCGTCGACGATCCGGCCCGATCTCGCGGGACATGCAGGCTACGTGTTGCGGGTGTTCGCCCGCGACGAACAACGCGGCGCCATGGTTCCGCAACCGCTCGAGAACACGCCGGACGTCGGGCGTATGGAGCGCGATGCGGCTGGCCGCGACGCATTGCTGGCGTGGCTGCGCACCCCGGCTGCTCTCGCTGCGCTCGACCAGGGCGTGCTCGTGACGCCGACGGAGTTCCTCGCCACGCAGGCCGAGTCGGTGACGCCGCGCGGCCTGGCCCGGCTGGCCAACCGGCCGTGGTCGTCGATCTACACCGCCGCGGCATTTTCCGATCTCGATCTCTCGACGTACTCGACGATCGCGAGCCCGGCAGCGGTGGTTCGACGGCTCGATGGACTGACTTGCAACGGTTGCCACCAGAGCCGAAGCGTCGCCGGATTCCATCTGCTGGGCGATGAACTCGACGATCCCGATCGTGTCGACGCGCTGGCCATAGGCACGTCGCCGCATCTCGAGGCCGAGCTGATCCGGCGGGCTGCCTACGTCACGGCCGTCGCCGATGGTTCGCCGCCCCAGGAGCACCGGCCGCCCGCTGACGTCGCGGTGGCGCCCGGTGGCTATGGCAGCCACTGTGGGCTCGGTGATCCCGGCTTTGCGTGGATGGGTTGCACGGCACCCTTGGCGTGCGCGCAGCTCGACGATGAGCATGTGGGTGTGTGCCTGCCCGTGGAGCACGGTGCCGGAGCTCCGTGTGAGGTCGGCTTGCTCACCTCGCACCGGCAGTCGCGTCGCGATCGCGTGCGAACGGCGACCTCGCAGTCGTGCGCCCGCGATGGGGTGTGCGACGACAATCGGGTCGGATTTCCCGGGGGCATGTGCGTGGTGGCGTGCGCGGACGTCGGTGCCGACGAGGGCTGCGGCGGGATTCCGCGGCTGACGGCGTTCAACGATTGCCTCTCGACGGGGAGGCCGTTCGCCGACTGTGTGCGCGTCAGCGCCCGTCCTGCGGGCATGCGCGCGTGCGATGCGAGGCGAGCGTGTCGCGACGACTATATCTGTGCGCGCACGGAGGCTGCCCAGGGCGTGTGTCTGCCGCCATACTTTCTCTACCAGTTGCGGGTCGACGGACACCCCGGCTGACCGGATCACACTGCTGGCAAGGTCGCCGACGGCTCGTACTATGGCTTCGCCAAGGGCTGCGGTCGGGTGGCTTGGGCGAGCAGCGACTCGATCTCGGTTCGCCGCCGTGGTGGCCCCGGCCGGGCATCGACGATTCGCAGCGCAGCGTCGAGGGCGGCACGGGCTCGCTCGTGCGCGCCCCGGAGCAAGAAGACTCGGGCCATCCCCACCAGCGTGCTGGCGGTCTCGGGGTGATTCACGCCGAGACTGGCATCGCGCAGCTCGCCGGCCTGGGCGAAGCGTTCGAGCGCGGCGTCGTAGTGCCCCTGCTCGCGCTCGAGCCCGCCGAGTTGATCCAGCGCGTAGGCCAGCGACGGATGGCGAGGGCCGAGCGTGGCGCGGCCGATCTCGAGCGCACGCTCGAGCTGATGCCGGGCGTCATCGAACCGGCGGTCGAGTCGTGCCGACCAGCCGCGGTTGGTCGCGATCGTCGCGAGCAGCGCGGTGCGCTGGCCTTGGCTCGCCGCGAGGGTGAGCGACTCGGCGCGGACCAGCAGCGTTTCAGCGCCTGCCGAGTCGCCGTCGTCGAGGTGGATCAGTGCGAGGTTGTTGAGCACCGCCGCCACGTCGGGATGGCGATCGCCCCGCATCGCTTCGACGAGCGCGAGCACGCGGGTCCAGGTCGAGTGGGCGTCTCGATCGTGGCCCAGTGCCCGCTGGGCCGCACCCAGAGCCATCCACGCTGCACGCCGATCGAGGTCCGACAATCCCGCGGTTGGCAGCGCCGCGAGCCTGCGCTGGGCTTGTTCGGCATCTCCGCGAGCGAGGGCCACCCGTGCCCGGACGATCTCTGCACGCTGCACGACGTCGGCTCGCACCTGGGCATCGGTCATGCGATCGACGAACGCATCGAAGTAGGCGAGGTGCAGCACCGCCTCGGCGACCCGCTCGTCGAGCAACGCCGCGTCCGCCTGATCGAGTACCAAGTAGACCACGGCATCATCGTGGCCGTCGGCCACCGCGAGCCTGACGGCCTCGAGACACAGCAGCTCGGCGGCCGAATGGTTGCCCGCGTCGAGCTCGAGATCGGCGAGCACCGACAGCGCTCGCGCGTGGACCCCGGGTAGCTGGTGTTGCTCGGCCAGTTCGACCGCGCGTTGGGCCGGCTCGCGGGCGTCACTGCGACCCAGGAGACGTCGGGTCAGCGATCGTTCGACCAGTTCGACCGCAAGGACCCAGGCTTGGTCCTGTGCGACGCTCGAGCGACTCGATCGCACCGCGAGACGATTGGTCAGCTTCGCCAGGGTCTCGACGTCGTCGCACGGCGCGAGCTCGGGCAACCGGGCCTCGACGGCTTCGGGCTCGAGCGCCTCGGGCTGGGTGCTCGAGGCGTCGAAGCCCTGGCCGATCTCGTCGGTCAGTCCCATGAATCGACCCGCGACGCGATCGAGGCAGGCCATGCGCAGCCGCAGTGTGTCGTCCGACTGCTCGCCGCGCACGCGTGACGCCTCGCAGACCTCGCGGCGCTTGGTGGTATAGGCATCGGCGTAGCGATCGAGTGCTGCCACCACCGTCTCGCCGCGCCCAGCACCCAGCCCCACGCGCACCGACTCGCGCTGTTCATCGGTCCACAGCGTGGCGGGGTCGTCGGCTTGTTCACAGGGGTGGGGTGCGACGGCCAGCGCCGCGCGAAAACCCACGGTCAGCGCGAGTGCAGCGGCCGCCACTCCACCAGCGACGAGCCACCGGCGCCTGCGGGCATGCAGCACGCGGCCCAGTCCCGCGAGCAACACTTCCATCGAGGGATGGCGGGCGGCAGGATCAGGATCGAGACCTCGCCGCACCAGCTCGATGAGCCCGCGTGGCAGCCCCGGGCGTGGAGAAGACAGCTCGAGGTTGCCGGCATGCACCGCGATCGACAGCGCCCCGAAGCTGCTGCCAACGAAGGGGCGGCGACCGAACAGCCCTTCGAACAGCGCGACGCAGAACCCAAATTGATCGGCTGCCGGTCCGATCTCCAGCCCATCGAACTGTTCGGGGGACATGTACGCGGGCGTACCCGCGACTGCAGGCGTCGCGCTGCCCCCGGACCCGCGGGGGTCGCTTTCTCCTGGGCATGTCGTGGAGGTTGGTCGGTGCCGAACCTCGCGCGAATAGGCCAGGCCAAAGTCCGCGATCCGTGGTCGCCCCGTGGCATCGGGTTTGCGCGCGTCGATCTCGACCAAGACGTTGTCGGGCTTGAAGTCGCGATGCACGAGGCCCACCGCGTGGGCCGCCGCGAGACCACGACCCACCTCGAGGAACATCGCGACCACCTCGGTCCACGGCCGTATCACGCCGCGCAACCAGCTCCGCAGCGTGCCGCCCTCGACGAACTCCATCGCGAGGAACACACGTCCTTGGTAGACGCCCACGTCGTAGATCGTCACCACGTTGGGATGGTTGAGCGTGGCGGCGGCGCGAGCTTCTTGCTCGAGGCGGTGTCGCCCGTCGTCGCGGTTTCCCACGCGCGCGTCGTCGACGAGCTTGATCGCGACCTTGCGGTCGAGTTGCGGATCCCATGCCGCGAACACGACACCCATGCCACCGCGGCCGACCTGTTCGATCAGCGCGTAGCGTCCGATGCGAACCGGCGCAGGGGTCGGAGCGCCGGACACCTCGTCGTCATCGAAGGTGTCGATCACGACCATCGGCGGTGGCACGTCCAGCGTCGTCGGAAGTCGGGGGTATGACGCCATGACACCCCAAAAGCGCACCTACTCACATGCGCACAGCATGCTCGAGGAGGCCTCGACCTCGACCGACCACGCGATCGCCTCCGCGTCGCATTCGCCGATGGCAGTGACCCTGCCGACCCGGCCGCGTGCCTCGTCGACGCGAGCGTTGCCGCTCCACGCGAGATCGAGCGAGGCGCAGCCCTCGTCACACTCGCGCCCGCCGGCGCGGTCCTGCCACTCGCCCAACACCCCGGCGCCAAGATCCCGCGCGATGCGGGAGTCCAGCTCCGAGATCCATTGCTCGGTCGGCTCGGACTTATAGGGATCCGGGCCCCACGGCGGCTCGCAGCCCTTCCAGGTGAACGAGTGGTCAGTATTGGCGGTCTTGAACTGCGCCGTCTGGCCCTCGCGTAGCTCGACCTGGGGCTCGGGCTCGGGTGCGTCGCAACCAAGTGTGGCCAGGAGCAAGCCTGCGACCAGGCGTGGGAGGAAACTGAAGGTGGAATGAGCCATGTTTCGTGATCCTCGGGGTGCGCGGATTCGTGGTCCAAAGGCGGTCTCCGGAACCTCCGGCTTGCCCTGGCCAGCCCGACGGACGGGCGGTCTTTGGTTTGTGACAGACAAAAGGATCGTTCCCCGAGCCCCGGCCAATACCCACATCGGGGACCTGGACCCTCATCCATCGAGGTCGACCCCGGATTTGTCGCCGATCCTGCGAACGGATCGCAGCCAAGGCGACACCATCACCCGACATGCCCCATCGACCCTTCGAGGCCCGGCTTGCGCCCGAGCCAACGGCACCGACCAGCGAGGAGCTGGGTTCACGGCCGCCGGCTGCAGACGTCGTCGACCGGGATCGCGCCAAGGCCCTCGTTCAGGCCCGCCTGCTGGGCGAAGCCAACGTCGCGCCCACCACCGTCGGACGCTTCGCGGTGCTCGAGTGTTTCGCGCACGGCGGCATGGGCCTGTTGTACGCGGCCTATGATTCCGAGCTCGACCGCAGGGTCGCGCTCAAGGTCCTGCGCCCCGAGTACAGCGACGCGGCGGTACGCCGTCGCATCGTCCGCGAGGCCCCAGGCGATGGCGAAGCTGAACCATCCCAACGTCGCGCAGATCTACGAGGTCGGCGAGCAAGATGGCCGGACCTTCATCGCCATGGAGTTCATTCGCGGCGATACCTTGAGCCGCTGGCGCCAGCGCCGGCAGCCGAGCTGGCGCGAGGTCCTGGCCGTGTATCATCAGGCGGGGCTCGGCCTCGCGGCCGCCCATGCGGTCGGATTGGTGCACCGCGACTTCAAGCCGGACAACGCGATGATTGGCGACGATGGCCGGGTCCGCGTGCTCGACTTCGGCTTGGCGCGCGCGGAGGAACACGAGCCGACCGCTCCGGAGGAGCGTGTCGATCATCGCTTGGCACCAAGCGATGACGCATTGCGCACTCCACTGACCCGTGAAGGCTCGGTGATGGGCACGCCGGCGTACATGGCCCCCGAGCAGCACCTCGGCGAAACGGTCGACGCCAAGGCCGACCAGTTCAGCTTCTGTGTGGCGTTGTGGGAAGCGCTCTACTCTGGGCGACCGTACTCCGGCACGACTCGGACCGAGCTTGCTGCCGCCGTCACGCGCGGCAAGCTCAACGAGCCGCCCCGGGATACGCGAGTACCCCCGTGGGTGCGAGCGGTCGTCGAGCGCGGGCTCGCAGTGCGTCCAGAGAGTCGATTTCATGGCATGCAGGCGCTGCTCACCGCGTTGGGTCGCGATCCCACCCAGGCCCGTCGGCGAGTCGGCGCGGCGATCGCTGCGGTCGCGGCGGTCGGTCTGGGACTCGGCGCGTGGGGCCTGCATCGACGGTCGCAGGTGGCGGCGTGCGCAGAACAGGGCGAGCAGCTCTCGTCCTCGTGGACCGAGGACGCGCGCGCGGAGGTACGCGACGCATTGCTTGCGGTTGGCCCGCGCTACGCGGCCTCCACCGTCGAGCGCGTGCTGCCTCGACTCGACCAGTGGGCCGACCAGTGGTCACGCATTCGCGAGCAGAACTGCCTGGCGTCGCGCGTCACCGGCACGCGCACGGTGGAGCTCGAACGACTCGCTGTCGAGTGCCTCGACGAGCAACGCGAGACGTTCGACAGCTTGGCGGGCATGCTCGTTGCCGCGGACGAGCAGGTCCTCGAGAGCGCGGCTGGATCGATCGCGGCGCTGGGCGATCCCGAGGACTGCGTCGACGAGGCGAAGCTACGACGGCGCGTGACGGACGATGGTCCCGCCGCGCGAGCGGCGACCAACGCGTGGCGTCGGCGACTGGCGTCGGCGTCGGCGGTGCTTGCGGCGAGTCGATCGACCCAAGGTGTGGCGCTGATCGAAGCTGTGATCGAGGAGACCTCGGCGCCCGAGTTTCAGGTCGTGCATGCCGAGGCCCTCGCCCTGGCGGCAGCCGCCTACGCCGAGGTGGGTGATTCCAAACGCAGCCTCGAGCGCGGCGAGCAGGCCACGTTGCTCGCGATGCGGCAGGGCTCCGACGAGCTCGCGTTCGACACCATCATGCGCATCGCCGAAGTCCTGCGCGAGCCCGCAAACCGCGATCGGCGGCGTTGGTGGATGTCGCTGGCGCAGATGCTGGTCGACCGCCTCGATGCGCAACAGGACCTTCGTGGCGCCGAGTTGCTCGCCACGCTCGCACTGGGCACCTCGGACGGCCGCGAGAGGCTGGCTCTCCATGAGCGAGCGCTGGCGATCCTCGAGTCGCGGTTGGGCTCGGACCACCCCATGGTCGGAACGACCATCAGCGACATCGGCGCTGCGTTGGAGAGCGTCGGCGCGCATGCCGAGGCCGAGGTCCACCATGAGCGCGGGCTGGCGATTCGCGAGCACGCGTTGGGCCCCGACCATCCGCACGTCGGCAACAGCCTGATCAACGTCGCCCACTCGCATGCGTCGCGGGGCGAGAATGCACAGGCGATCGCCTTGACCGAGCGCGCGCTCGGCATCTGGGAGCTTGGGCTCGGGCCCGGGCACAGCAACGTAGCGCTCGCGCTTGGCAACCTGGCAGGGTATGCGATGGCGCAGGACGATCATGCGCGGGCCAGGCCACTGCTCGAGCGGGCGATCGCCGTGATCGAGGCAGGTCGCGGCTCCGATAGCCCCTATCTGGTCCAACATCTGGTGAACCTCGGCACCATTCACCAGCGTCTGGGCGAGTATGAGACCAGCGCGGCGTTGTTCGACCGTGCGGTCAGGCTGGCCGAGGGGTGGGGTGGCCGGTATGGAGTGGACGTGGCTACCCCGCTAGTCGGCGCGAGTGAGATCGCCATGCTTCGGGGACAGCCGGTCAAGGCGATCGGCCTGCTCGAGCGCGCCGTCCTGATCTTCGATCGCAGCCAGAGTGACCGGCCAAACCGTGCGGCGGCTGGCTTCGCGCTCGCGCGCGCGCTATGGGACGGGCACGGCGAGCGCGGGCGCGCGCAACGTCTCGCCGAGCAGGCAGCGGCGCAGTATCGCGAGCTTCCGGGCGACTGGAGCTACTGGATCACCGAGATCGAGGGCTGGCTCGCCGGTCACTCGCAGCCGTGAGCGCCGCGTAACCGCGCCGGGTCCTGCGGCGTTCGATACGAAGGATGTGTCGTGCAGGCGATCCGCGGTGGCGAAACCGCCGTATCGGACACGCACCCCACACCGAAGCGACCGACACCGTGAGCCCCTCCGACCAATTCCTCGCCTCCGCCCTGTCCGTCGGCTCCCTCGTCGGCTCCGCGCGGATCTCGCTCAAGAGCGGAGGCCGCACCGGCGCGACCACGGTGACCGCCGTCGCCGACCGCCTGTTCATGGTCTCGCCGGCGGCGATCACGGTGGTGCCCGGGGCCTCCGGGGTGCTGAGCATCGACGTCGACGATGGCGGCGTGCGCGTCGATCAGCCTGTGGTGATCGTCGCCGTGGGCGAGCGCGGGATCGTGCTGCGGGCAATCGCCCAGCCACTGGTGTTGCGTCGTCGCGTCGTCCACGACCATTCGATCGCCGAGGCGCTCGGTGTCGAGCGGGCCAACGGCCGGGCGCCGCACGTCGCAGCCGCCTAGCGGGTTCGTCATCGCCAGCGACGACCTGATCGCCGGGATCCACCCGACGGCGGCGAAAAATGTGGAGTTCCGATCTCGTGGCCTGCCGCGCGTGTCCTGGGCAGCCGTAGGCCGCACATACCCATCGACCCTGTGGTAGAGCGGGGCGTGATCACCGTCCATCATCTCGAACAGTCGCGCTCACACCGAGTGCTGTGGTTGCTGGAGGAACTCGAGCTGCCCTACGAGATGGTCCGCTATGCCCGCAATCGCAAGACCATGCTCGCCCCGCCCGAGTTGACGGCCATCCATCCGCTGGGCAAATCTCCGGTGATCACCGACGGCGACGTGACGGTCGCCGAGTCGGGGGCGATCCTCGAGTACGTGCTGGAACGCTACGGTGAAGGCCGGTTGGTGCCCGAGCTCGGCACGCCACAGCATCGGCGCTATCGCTACTTCATGCACTACGCGGAGGGATCGTTGATGACCCCGCTGCTGGTCAAGCTGCTGTGTACGCGGGTCAAGACCGCGCCGCTGCCGTTCTTCGTCAAGCCTATCGCCCGCCGGATTGCCGATGGCGTCGGCGAGAAATACGTCGAGCCCAACCTGCGCACTCACGTCGCGTTTCTCGAGGGCGAGCTCGCGAAGTCGACGTGGTTTGCGGGGGACGAGTTGACGGCCGCAGACGTGCAGATGAGCTATCCGGTCGAAGCCCTGGTCGCTCGCGTTCCGGAACACGCCGGGAGTGGACGGCTGCGTGCGTTGCTCGAGCGCATGCGCGCGCGTCCTGCCTACCAGCGTGCGCTCGCCAAGGGCGGGCCGGTCATCCCGTGAGCCGAAGCGGCACGACCGTCGACGAGGCGATGACCTCCGACGCGTGCAGTGACGCGGTGCCCGCCTAGTGCCTCGCGATTCGCGGGCGGTCGCGCTTCGGGCTAACCTCGCCGGCGGTGCTGTTCCACACCATCGAGTTTGCGATCTTCCTCCCGATCGTGTGGCTGGCGTACTGGGCCACCTTCCGCTCTCCTCGAGTCCGTACCTGCATCTTGCTGCTGGCGTCCTGGACGTTCTACGCCGCCTGGGACGTCCGTTTTCTGAGTCTGTTGGTCGGCAGCACCGCGCTCGACTACTTCTGCGGGGTCGCGCTGGGTTCTACCGACGATCCGGTGCGGCGCAGACGCCTCGCGGCGTTGTCCGTCGCGGGCAACCTCGGCCTGCTCGGGACGTTCAAGTACTACGATTTTTTCGCGTCGAGTTTCGCGGCCATGCTCGCGCGCGTGGGTCTCGACGTCGCGCCGTGGACGCTCGAGGTGCTGTTGCCCGTCGGCATCTCCTTCTACACGTTCCAGACCCTCGGAACCACGCTCGACGTCTATCGGCGGCGGGTTCAGCCCGAGCCCGATCCGATCTTGTACGCGGCCTACGTCGCGTTCTTTCCTCAACTCGTCGCAGGTCCCATCGAGCGGGCCGAGCGACTCTTGCCGCAGCTGCGCTCGCCGAGACCGTTCGCTTGGCGCGACCAACTCGACGGACTGCTGATCTTCGCGGTGGGCCTGGCCCAGAAGGTCGTGATCGCCGATCGGCTCGCGCCGCTGGTGGATCAGACCTTCGCGGCCAGACCCGGCGAGCTGGTCGCAGCCGACGTGCTCATCGGTAGCTGGGCCTTCGCGTTCCAGATCTTCGGGGACTTCTCTGGCTACACCGATATGGCGATCGGCAGCGCGATGCTGTTCGGCGTGCGACTGACCGACAACTTCCGAGGGCCCTACCTCGCGGCGAATCCTCAGGAGTTCTGGCGGCGCTGGCACGTCAGCCTGTCGTCGTGGCTGCGCGATCATCTATACGTCCCGCTCGGGGGCGGACGGGGTTCGAAGTGGCTGACCGCGAGAAACCTCTTGCTGACGATGGTACTGGGTGGATTGTGGCACGGTGCCGCGTGGACGTTCGTGCTGTGGGGCGCCGCCCACGGCTTGTGGCTGCTGCTTCATCGGGCCCTCGTCGGGGTCCTCGCTCGGGTCGGGGGCATGGGGGCGGCCTGGCGTTGGCCGCTGCGGATCCTGGGTGTTGCAGTCACGTTTCAGCTGGTGTGCTTCACGTGGATCCTGTTTCGTGCCGAGGATCTCGCGGCGGCGTCGCTACAGTTTGGCGCGCTGGGCAACCCCGGGTTTGGGCCCGACCAGTGGGCCAAGTTGCAGTGGCTGTTCCGCTTCGCGTGGCTCGGGGTGGTGATTCAGGGCGTTCAATATCGCTGGCCCGAGCAGCTCCGCGGTGGCGCTGCCCGGGGTGTGCTGGTGGTGCTGGCCGTCTACGCGATTTCCCGCAGCTTGGCCGATGGAGCGTTCGCCGATGACCGACCGTTCATCTACTTCCAGTTCTGATCCCAGTTCTGATCCCAGTTCTGGTCGGGGGCCGCTGCTGACAGCCCTCGGACTGGCCGTGGCTCTGTTGGCGCTCGATCGTGCGACGCAGCTCGATCCTCCGTTCGAGGAGTTCGAGGAGTTCGGGGAGGATCTCCAGCCCTTCGCGCGCACCACCTATCACATCGATCCCGCGGTGGTGCCCGGTGTGTCCGGTGTGGCCCGGTTCTTTCGCAACGCCCAGGGCCTCCGTGGTCGCATCGTGTCGGGCGCTGCGGACGATGTGCTCTTGGTCGGAGGCAGCACGGTCGCCTGCACACTGCTCGACGAGGCGGACGCGCTCGGTGCCGCGATCGAGCACGCGGTGGTGCAGCCGCGACGGCTCGCGGCGCTTGGACGCGGAGGCTATCCGCTTGGGCGCCTGCTTCCACTGATCGACAAGGTCTTGTCGACGCCGACCCTCCGGCCCGGTGCCATCGTTGTGATGCTCGGCGCCAACGAGGTCGAGCTCCTCATGAATCACCTGCCGTGGACTGATGGGCCCGCGTGGGATCCCGACGGCCCGTACGGGCCTGCGAGTTGGGCCACCACCTTTGCGGGTTGGTACCGCGCCAACGGCGACGGACGATTCCTCGTCCGACCGCGACAAGCCTACGCGACCGGGCCAAAACGAGACCAGCTCACGCCACCCCAGCGCCAGGTCGTCGAGACGGCGACAGCGGAGTTCACCGCGCAGCTCACCGCGGTGGTCCGCACCGCGGTCGATCGGGGCACGCGGGTGGTCCTCGTCACGCAGCCCATCGCCTTCGATGCGACGACCGGCGCCGCGAGCCCTGGTTGGGCACCATTTTTTCACGCGGAGCCGGGCCAGGGCGTGCTGCCCACGCCGCGACTGATGCATGAACTCGTCGAGCGGTTCAACGCGGCGACGCGTGCGGTCGCGGCGAGCGAAGGCGCCACGCTGGTCGACCTCGCACACACCCTGTCGTCGTGTGGCCCGTGCTTCTATGATCAATGGCACTTCACCGTGCTCGGGGCGAGTCGCGGTGGTGCTGCGATCGCGGGTGCACTCGACGACGACGACGGACCAGCGCGGTGATCGCCGGGGCGATCGGCTGCAATGACTCAAGCGTTGCCGCGGGAGCTGCAGTTCGGGCCTCGCGAGGTCGGGCTCAACCCTTGACTCCGCCCGACGCGAGCCCCTCCACCAGATGCCGCTGGGCCACGTAGAACAAGCCCATGACCGGCAGCGACACCACCAGCGCGCCGGCTGCAAAGGCCTCCCACCGCGCGTCGTATTCTCCGACGAAGCGCTGCAGCATCACCGGTAGGGTGAACATCTTGCTGTCGTCGAGCAGCGTGGCGGCGAGGATGAACTCGTTGTACGCGCTCATGAACGCGAAAAGCGAGGTCACCGCGATCGCGGGCCGTGCGATCGGCAACACGACCCGCACGAATGCGCCCAGGCGGGTGGCACCGTCGACCATCGCGGCCTCCTCGAGATCGACCGGGATCGCCTCGAACGCGGCGCGAAGCTGAAAGATCGCGAATGGGACCGCGGTGCTCGCGTAGCACAGCACCAGTCCGGTGCGAGTGTTGAGCAGGCCCGAGGCCTCGAGAATCAGATACAGGGGGATCGCACTCGCGACGGCAGGGAACATCTGGGTCGCGAGCAAGACGCCCATGCCGGTGCGCTTGCCGAGAAAGTTGAAGCGCGCGAGCGCGTAGGCGGTCGGGATCGCGATCAGTACCCCGACCAACGCGGTGGCCGTCGCGACCACCAACGAGTTGAGCAACTGGCGGCCAAAGATCCACACGGTCTCGCCGCCGTCGTCGGCGGTGGCGCCGACGACCTCCTGCAGATGTCGGAGGGTCGGCTCGCTGGGCCAGGGGATGACCCGGGGCTCCGGCGTCGCGCTGCCCGAGAACGCGAGCGAAGCGACCCACAGCACCGGATACAGGGCGAACGCGACCCCCAGCAGCAACACGGCGTGGATGGCGAACGCGCCGAGCCAGCCCTTGCGGCGGGGCGACGGAGTTTCCTGCGGGCTCATACCGCAGCCTTGGCCTTGGCCCGCGCACCAATGCGATCGAGCCCGCGGGTGATGCCGGACAGCAACACGAAGATGAGCACCGCGTAGGCGGCCGCATAGCCGTACTGCGCATCGCGGGTGAAGGCCCAGCGGTACGCCTCCGACACCAGGATGTCGGTGGTGCCGTCAGGATCACCACCCGATACCAGGAAGACCACGTTGAACATGTTGAACGTCCAGATCGCTCCGAGCATGATCGCGGGGATCAACGACGGGCCGATCATCGGCAGTGTGACGTAGAGAAAGCGCTGCCGTCGCGACGCACCATCGACCTCGGCGGCCTCGAGGACGTCCTTGGGCACCGACCCCAGCGCCGCCACCGTGACCACCATCATGAACGGAAAGCCCAACCACGCGTTGGTGGCCACGTTCGCGGTGAACGCCGTGGAGAAGCGCGAAAACCACGAGATGGGCTCGATCGCGATGCCCAGCCAATCACCCAGGGCCATCGTTGCTCCGGTGACTGCGCCGAATTGGCGGTGGAACATGCCCTTCCACGCCAATGCGGTCACGTAGTTCGGGACCGCCCAGGGGATGATCAGCAGCACGCGGTACATCGCTCGCATGCGCAGCACCGGCCGTGCGAGCAAGAGGCCGAACACGAGCCCCAGGCCGACGTGCAACGCGACGTTGACGACCGTCCACACGACGGTGATGACCAGCGTGAGCCAGAACGACCCGCTCGCGAACAGCGGTCCCCCACGCGCGGTCAGGATGTCCACGAAGTTCGCAGAGCCTACGTAGTGCACGTCTCCGGGCGGACCCGCGAACAGCGAGGTGGCGGCGCCGACCACCAGCGGCAGCACGACCAGAGCCCCGACGGCGACCACGGCATGGACGAGCCACAGCCACGCCGGGATCGACCGACGCACCTGATCGCGAAACCCAGCGGTGCGCGCGCGCTGGCCCAACAGCACCGCGCCCATCAGCGCGAAGCCACCGAGCGCGAGCAGCAGCAGGGTCGGTGAACGGGGAGCCGGCGGCGCACGCATCACCAGTGCGAAGCGATGCTCGGCCTCTGCAAGCGCCTCGGCGACCGGTGCGTCGCCGCGCAGGATCTTTCGCAGCGCCTTGTTGGCCGGTTCCCAGGTCGCTCGCATCGCCGTCGACGTCGACATCGGGACCGCCAAGCCGGCCTGCTCGAGGAACGCGCGGACGATCGGATCATCACTGGGTACATCGTTGCGCGCGGTCACGCCGCGCGCCCGCTCGGCTCGGCGTCGCGCAGCGGTGGCTGAGGCCAGCCAGCGCGCGAAGCGACGGACCTCGGGCTTGTCGGCGCCATTGGGCGACAGCATGGCCGACTCGACCGTCAGCAGCGGTTGCAATCGCGTGCCGGTGCGCGCGAGTACCGGGAGGGTCTCGACGTGGTAGCGCAGCGACGTCGGGAGATCCGCGGCAAGCCACGGTCCGCTCATGGCGAAGGCTGCTTTGCCGCTGCGGAACAGATTGGTGACGAGGGCACCGTCGGCTTCGCTGGGCACGGCCCCGCTCGCGAGCAACGACAGCACGACCTCGAGCGAGGCCTCGGCCTCGGGTCCCACCAGTCCGAAGCCGTCGTCGGGTGCGAGCATGCGGCCCCCGCAGGCGTGCAGTAGCGCTGCGTGGGCGTAGGCATTGTTGGCCTCGTAGGCCAGGGCCACCACCCCCGCAGGCAGCGCGCCTTGCAGCGCCGCGATGCCCTCGAGGTCGGCGGGCACGCGCTGGACGAGGTCGTCGTTGACGTACAGCGCCAGCGACTTGAGTGACAACGGAACCGCGAGCGTCTGACCATCGATGGTCACCGCGGCCTCGGCCTCGGCAACGAAAACCCCGGGCTCGAACGCGTCGCCGACGGGCGCGACCAGCTCGCGACGTTGGTACTCGCCGAGCCGCTCGTGCGAGTCGACGAACACGTCGGGTCCCTCGCCGAACGGGATCGCGCTGCCGAGCTTCGACGACAGCGCGTCGTAGGGCACCGCGAGCACCTCGACCGGGGTTCCGTCCCACGATGTGAGCAGCTCGGTGAGCACGGCTTCTTCTTCGCCGCGCCACGCGTGCCACAAGCGGATCCGTTCGGATGCCGCACCGGCATGAGCCCGACTCGGCAGCCACAGCGCCCACAGCAGGGGCGCAAGCCGCAGCACCCACCGCGCGAGGTTGCTCATCCCAGCGAGACCCCGAGCTCGGCGTCGAACAGGTGGAGCTCACCCACGGTCAGCTGCAAGCGCTCGCCCTTGCGCGGCCCCTGGTGGCCCTCGAAGGCGGCCACGAAGGGCATATCGCCGATGCGGCCGTGCACGTGGACGTGCGATCCGAGGGTCTCGACCAACTCGACGGGCAATACCAGTGAGCCCTCGGGCCCGCGCACGACGTCGTGGGGGCGAATACCGACGATGACCTGCGCGCCGCGCTGCAGCCGTTCGAATCCTGCACCCGGTGGGATCTCGATGCGCGCGCCGTCACCCAGCTCGACCGCGGCGCGCTCGCTGTTCTGGGCGATCCGGCCTTCGAGGAAATTCATCGCGGGGCTGCCGACGAAGCCCGCGACGAAACGATTGGCCGGTCGTCGGTACACGTCGATCGGCGGCGCGATCTGCTGGACCACGCCGCGGTCGAGCACCACGAGCACGTCTGCGAGCGTCATCGCCTCGACCTGATCGTGGGTCACGTAGATCGAGGTCGCTCCGAGGTCGTCGTGGAGGCGGCGGATGTCGACCCTCACCTGATTGCGCAGGGCAGGGTCGAGGTTCGACAGCGGCTCGTCGAACATGAACACTGCCGGACGCCGCACGATGGCCCGACCCATCGCGACCCGCTGGCGCTGTCCACCCGAGAGCGCTCGCGGATGGCGATCGAGCAGCGCATCGATCTCGAGCAACTTGGCGACCTCGGCGACGCGCGCATCGATCACCTCACGCCGTTCTTTGCGCAACTCCAGGCCGAACGCGAGGTTCCGGCGCACGGTCATGTGGGGGTACAGCGCGTACGACTGGAACACCATCGCGACGTCGCGGTCGCGGGGCGCCAGGCGACTCACGTCGCGCCCGCCGAACTCGATCGCGCCCTCGCTGACCTCCTCGAGCCCAGCGATGCAGCGCAGCAGCGTGGACTTTCCGCAGCCGCTCTTGCCGACCAGCACCACGAAGGAACGGTCGGGAAACGCTGCGTCGACGCCATCGAGGACGACGGTGTCGCCGAAGCGTTTGGTCACTGCGCGAAGACGAATATCGACCATGCGCTGATCTAGATCCCGTCTTCGCCGTGAGCGTCGCGAGTCATTGGCGCTCTTGCTGCGGGACTATGGACCGGCCGCCGGTGGCGCGGTGAACACACCGAGCTCGGCAAGCATCTCCAGGCCGTTGGTGTAGCCCCAGGACTCCGCGACCTTGCCACCATCGAGCCGTGCGACCTCGCCGAACGAGACCTCGACTGGCTTGCTCGTCGCCGCGAGTCCGCCCAGTGGCCCGGTGTGCGTGCCTTTTCCGAGCCCGTAGGTGACGACCCAGCCGTTACCGAACGAGGCCACATCCTTGACGGTGATCGCGAAGTCGGGGAACGCGGCGTACAGGCCGTCGTGCAGCGCCTGGTGGCCGGCGGGCGCGTTGATCACAGCGCCAGTGCGGGCATCATGATGGACGAGCCCCGCCGCACACACTTTGGTCTCGCACAGCTTCTGACGGTTCTTGCCCGCGGTCACCAGGCCCTTGTAGAGCTTGATCGCGGCCGCGTCGTCCTCGCCGGTGATGACCTCCGGTGCGTCCGTGGGTACCGCGGGGATCGGCGATACGGTCTGGCCGGGGAGCTTGCCCATCTGCGCGAGCAGGCTCGCCTCGTCGTACACCACACGCACTTCCTTGGCCTTGCCCTCGTCGTCGTGCCAGATCCACACCAGCACGTCGGTGCCCAGGGGTTTCTCGGTGGGTGCGAGCCCGCGGAAGTTGCCCTTGTGGGTCCCCGTGAGCACCACCTGCATGATCACCAGCTTGCCGTGGTGAAAGATGCGGCGGGCATGGAGCTTCATGTCGGGGACGCCGATGAGCAGGTCTTCCCAGCGCGCCATCACGGCGGCCTTGCCGACCGAGGGCGGCTCGAGTGGAGAGCCAACCGCATCCCAGCGGATGTCCTTGGCAAAGTTCGAGACGATGGGGTCGATGTTGCCGGCCCGGAAGGCCTCGAGTCCTTGCACAAACCACTCCGGCGTTCCGGGCTTCGCGGTGACCTCGACGGACTTGGTGTCGCGCGACTTGGCAAACTCTTCGAGTGCCTTGGCGTTGGCTTCGTCGTCGGACTTGCCTCGGGGTTCGCGGTCGCTGGGATCCGCGGCAGGGGACTTGGCGTCGGCCTTGGCGTCGGACTTGGCGTCGGCTTTGGCGAGGTTGGCGTCCGCTTTCGCCACCTTCGCGTCACGCTTCGCAGCATCGGCGCCTGGCGCAGTCTTGGCAGGCGCCGCGTCCTTGTTGTCGCACGCGGGTACGAGCAAGCAGCTGGCCATGGCGAGGGCAAGAGTGACGAGCGAGGGCGACGAAATCTGGCGCATGGTTCACCTCCAGGGCCCTGTCCGTGTAGCACGGTTTTTTTGGGGTCGAGGCCATTGCCGGCCGCGTCCACCGGGTCGGACGCGTATGCGGTTTTGCGCCGCGCACCGCCGGGGCTTGCGAGGCTGCGGCCGTGCGGGTTGGTTGATCGCTTGCGGTCGTGCTCGATCGCTTCGAAGACGCTGCCAGTGCGACGGCTTGCGGACGCCCCGCGCAGCCGCCATGCTCGTTCCATGGTGTCTGCCGCCCAAGCCGCGCGCACTGCCGCGTGGTCCGACCTGCAGGCGATCTCGGAGGCTGAGCGCTTCCATGAGGTCATCGCCGGCGAGCTCGTCCGCAAGGCGATGCCCAGTGGCCCGCATGGCCGCGCCCAGTCGAGACTGGCATCACGCATCGGCGGTCCGTACGATCGGCGGCCAGGCGGACGGCTGCCCGGCGGCTGGTGGCTCGTCACGGAGGTCGAGGTCCAGCTCGAGACCCACGAGATCTATCGCCCCGATGTTGCTGGGTGGCGCCGCGAGCGACTCGCGGAGCTGCCGAGCAAAGCGCCGATGACCGTCAGGCCCGACTGGGTCTGCGAGGTGCTCTCGGAGTCGAACGCACGCAACGATCTGGTGAAGAAGATGCGCGGCTACCACCGGGCCGAGTTGCCCCACTACTGGGTGGTCGATCCGGACCTCGAGACGCTGACCGTGTATCGCTGGACCGCCGACGGGTTCCTGCTGGTGCTCGCCGCGGAACGCTCGGAGACCGTGCGACCGGAGCCGTTCGACGGGATCGAGCTCCTCGTCGGCGCGCTCTTTGGCGACGACGAAGACGAGAGTCCGTGAGACCGGGAGGGCGCCCCCGCCTCGGCCGCGCGAACGTCCCGTCCGTATCTCGCCCATGCAGCCGCGCGAATCGAGGTAAGTTCTACCAATGACTGGACGGCCCCTGTACGTCGGCATCGATCTCGGGACCACCAACTCGGCGGTCGCGGTCTTCGACGGCGAATCCACGCAGGTCGTGCGCAATGCCCAAGGCTCACCGTTGACGCCGTCGGTGGTCCGGATCGATGCCAAGGGCCGCGTGACAGTGGGCTCGGCGGCGCGACGATTCCTCGACCGCGACCCCGAGAACACGCGCAGTGAGTTCAAGCGCCTGATGGGCACCGAGCGCCCGCTGCCGTTTCGCGCCTCGGGTCGAGAACTCACCCCGCCCGAGCTCGCGGCAGAGATTCTCAAGGCGTTGCGTGGCGACGTCCGCGATCAGCTGGGCTCACTGCCGACCGCGGCCGTGATCTCGGTCCCTGCGCTGTTCGAACTCCCACAAAGTGCCGCCACCGCCGAGGCGGCGCGGCTCGCCGGCTTCGACAAGGTCGAGCTGTTGCCCGAGCCGATCGCCTCCGCCCTCGCCGCCGGCTGGACCGCCGAGCACGGCGACGGGCGGTGGTTGGTTTACGATCTC
Source organism: Deltaproteobacteria bacterium (assembly GCA_947492135.1). GTDB lineage: Bacteria > Myxococcota_A > Polyangia > Nannocystales > Nannocystaceae > Xiheibacterium. The sequence continues at coordinate 18,525 of CANLQR010000011.1, forward strand.
GGCGGCGGCACCTTCGATGTGTCGTTGCTGGAGACCGACGGCGGCTTTCTCCGCGTGGTCGGGCACGATGGCGACAACTTCCTGGGCGGTCGCGACGTCGACTGGGCGATCGTCGACTGGGCGACCGCGATGATCGAACGCGAACACGGCGTGAAGATCCGCCGTGACAACCCCGAGCACGCGGCCGCGACCGCCCAGCTCAAGCACGCGGCGGAGGAGGCCAAGGTCGCCCTGAGCCGCGCGAACGAGGCCGTGCTCACCATGCCCGCGCCGCTCGAGATCGCGGGCCACGGCGCGTTCGATCCCGAACTCGTGCTGGGTCGAGCCACGCTGGAAGAGCTGCTCGCACCGCTGGTGGATCGATCGCTGGAGGTCTGTCGCCGCCTGCTCGCCGACCACCACACCGACCCCGGGCAGCTGGCGCGGATCGTGTTCGTCGGCGGACCCACCGTCACACCCTTGCTGCGCGCGCGCGTCGCCCAGGTGCTCGGTGCGCCGGTCGCCGACGGCCTCGATCCGATGACGCTGGTGGCCCAGGGCGCGGCGATCCATGCCGCGACGTCGGCGTTGGACGGTCGCGGCGCCGGGCCGCTGGTGCGTCGAGGGGCGCGTCTGTGGCTGCAGTTTCCGGCGGTGTGCACCGATCTCTCGCCCCACGTGGTGGGCCGCGTGGTCGAAGGTGGCAGTGGCCCGATGCCGGAGCGAATCCACCTGGTACGCGACGACGGCGGGTTCACCAGCGAAGTGACCACGCTCGACGCCGAGCATGCCTTCGTCGTCGCCGTCGAGCTGGTGTCGCGGCACGCGAACACCTTCACCATCGTCGCCCAAGATGCCGCCGGCGCGGTACTGGCGGTCGATCCGCCGACCGTCACCATCGTGCAGGGGATGACGATCGGAGATCCACCGTTGTCACGCTCGATCGGCGTGGCTCTGGCCAGTGATCAGGTGCAGGTCTACTTCGAGCGCGGCACGCCATTGCCCGCGCGCCGTAGCTTCACGCATGTCACCGTCGAGAGCGTCGCGCGGGCCTCGGCGGACAGCGTTCTCAAGATTCCCATCGTTCAGGGCGAGCACGATCGCGCGCATCTGTGCCGATTGGTCGGCACGCTCGAGATCCCGGGGCATGCGATCGCGCGGACTCTGCCCGCGGGATCCGACATCGAGCTGACCATCGAACTCGACCGGGGCGGCCGCATGTCGGCGCGGGCGTTGGTGCCGGCACTCGACCAGGTGTTCGAGCACGTCGCCCACCTGCTGGTGCCAGCGGCGGACACCGAGGTGCTCGCGGCGAGTCTCGCAACGCTGCGCAAGCGGGTCGACGACCTCCGGGCCGACGCATTCCGTCGGGGCATGGCCCAGGTCCTCGGTACGCTCGAGCACGCCGAGCACGAGCTCGCCGAGGTCGCGCGCGACCTCGGCGCGGCGCTTGGTGGCAACGACGATGCCGGACAGCGGGCGCGGCGCAACTTGCTCGAGATCGACGCCGCCCTCGACGAGGTCGAGCAGAGCAAGCAATGGCCCGAACTCGAGCAGCGGGCAGTTCGTACGCTCACCTGGGCTGGCGGCCAGATCGCCTATCTGGGCACCGATCGCGAGCGTGCGCTGTTCGAGGACATCGCGCGTGCGATCGATGGCGCCCGCCAAGAGCGCAACGTCCGCGACCTTCAGCGCCAGCTTCGACTCGCCAATCAGCTCGGCGAGACCGCTTGGTATCGCGACCCCGATACCTGGCCGGCGCTGTTCGACGCTGCCAGCAGCCGCATCGACGCTGCGACGGATCTGCCCAAGGCCCAGGCGCTGGTCCGCGAGGGCAGGGCGGCCAACGGACGCAATGACTACGCCGAGCTGCGACGGATCACCGAGAAACTGTGGAAGTTGCTTCCCCACGATCCATCCGCGCAGCGCCAGAGCTACGATTCCGGCGTGCGATGAACGCTGTCGAGCGGTGGGCCGGTAATCCCTTCTTCGTGCTCGAGCTGGCGGTCACCGCCTCGCGAGCCGAGGTCGAGCGCGCCGGCCAAAAGTGGCTCGCGATGCTCGAACTCGGGCTGGCCCGCGCGGCGATCTACACCACTCCGCTGGGTGTCCGCGCGCGAACACCCGAGCTCGTGCGTACCGCGATGGCCGAGCTGCGCGACCCCGAGCGACGTGCCGGGCACGAACCATGGTGCCTGCTCCAAGAGCCGGCTTCGGTGATCGATCCACCCGAGTCCACCGCCAGCGAGGGCGAGCCCGGCTTCGATGCGATGGGTCCGTTGCAGTGGAGTCGCCGATGATCGTGCGCGCGGTCGTGCTGACCCTCGGGTTGGGCTTCGCGTGGCTCGTGGGCGTCGCGAACCGCGAGGAAAGCCGACCGGGCTTCTTTGGGCTGGCGCAGTGGTTGGTGCTGTTCGGCCTGGCCGTGCTGGGCGGCTCGATGGTGCTGGACGGCGAGCTCGTGGGCCTGGCCGTCCTCACGGTGGTCGCAGGGTTGACGTTCCCGTGGGCGGTCGCGCGCACCTGGCTGATCCCGCGGGGCCACTGGCGGTCGGCGTGGTTCCTGGTCCGCTCGAGCGCATGGACCTGGCACGACGACAACCGTGGTGGTGCGCTCGTCGCCGCCGCCTGGGCGGCGGTGCGCGCAGGTGGACCGCCGGCTGCGCTGGCCTTCGTCGAGCGCCGCTGCGAGCGATCCGATTGTGGCGCCGCCCATCTGTTGGCCACCGGGCTCGTCGCCGCGGCGCGGGGCGACCTCGAAGCGGCCCGGCGCTGGATCGGGAGTCTGTGCGAGTTCACGGGGAAAGCGTCCCCGCAGATGGCGCGACGCCTGGCGTTGCAGTGGATTGCCGCCGACGCTGCGACCCGAGGGGCGTGGTCGCAACTGGCCCAGCTCGACGCCGATCGCGACGTCGATGCCGCCACCGCTGCGTTGATCGCGGTCGCCCGTCGGTTCGTCGGTGCGGCCCCGATTCCGACCGACGCCGAGCTCGAAACCGCGTGGCGCAGTGTGCCGCAGCGGGCCCAGTTCCGAGCGCTGCTCGATCGCGCCCTGCAACACCAAGCCAGTCCAGCGGCGCCGAACTCCGTGGTGCGCGCGACCCCGGTCGTCGATCGGGATCCGCACCGAGCGGCGCTGGTGGCCCACGCGCACCTGCTGAGTCATCCCCGTCCCGATCGGGTCGAACTCGTGGCGGTCGCGCAGGCCTGGGATCGCGCGCTCGCGGATCAAGCGTTCACGCACCGCACCCAGCGTCGCGCGCTCGAGTTGGCCACGCGCGGCGACCCGATAGAGTCCCTGCGTGCGCGGCTCGACGCCGATCTGGTCGAGGTCGCTCGCACCGCTCGCATGGTACTGGGCGAGGATTCCGCGGTCGCGCGCGGCACCCTTGGCCGGGTGCGACGCACGCTCGGGCAGCGACTGCTCGACGAGCTCGAGGTCGTGGCCGATGCACTCAAGACCCGGGTCCGCACGCGGCGTGCTCTGGCGATCCACGAAGAATGGCGCGAGTACCTCACGCTGCGCGGCACCTACCAGAGCGCCGTAGCGATGACCGGGCCGGTGCTGCAGCGACTCGCGTTCCCGTGCGTCAACGAGTCGATCTGCGCACTCGCGGTGTGGCTATGGAACGACCGCAAGAACCGTGTTCACGCCCACCAGATGTTTCGTTGGTTGCTCAGCGAGGCGGAGAAATGCGAGGACGCCGAGGCCATCGCGCTGCACAGGCGCAACGTCGAATGCGGCCGCTGAACAACGGCCAGAAAAAGGCGCTACCATCCGCGCGATGGCAAAGGTCTACCAATTCGCTGGCCGCGCGGCCGGCATACTCGGGCGAATCCGCGAGCGGGGCTTTGGCACGCTAGGGTGGATTGCGTTCGCCTTGGTGCTGCTCGGCGTCACGTTCGCCACCTCGTTCGTCGTCATACAGCCCGGTGAGGTCGCCGTACGGATCAACAACCTGACCGGCAAGCGCGACACCATCGTGCAGCCCGGGCTCGTGCTTCGTGCGCCGTTCGGCCTGCACTCGATCTACGTCGTCGACGCCAGCCCCCAGACGTTCGTGATGACCGGCCCCAAGAACATCGACGACCTCCATGTCTCGGAGCTGACGGTACGGGCCAGCGACGGCTCCAACTTCTTGTTCAACGACACCACCATCATCTTCCAGGTCCTGGGCGACCGGGCCGAAGATGCGGTGCGCGATGCCGGGCCGACCGCCTCGTTCCGCCGCTGGCTACCACCTTATGCGCGGTCGATCCTGCGCGACGAGTTCGGCCGCGAGTCGACCATCACGGTGTCGAACCCCGCGAACTTCGGCGCGGCCACCGAGCGGGCTCGAACCCGACTCAACGCCTTGCTCGAGCCCCATGGTGTCATCGTCACCCAGATCGTGACCCCGCGACCGCGGTTCTCCGACGAGTACGAGAACCTGATCGAGTCGCGCAACGAGGCCGACAACCAGCTGGTCGTCATTGGCTCCGACCTCGCGCGCGCCGGGACCGATCGCTCGCGCCGACTGGCCGAGGTCGATCGCGATCAGAACCGCGTGATCCAGGAAAAGCGCGCCGAACTCGAGGCAGCGCTCGCGACCGCGGTTGCCGAGCAGGCCGAGACGACGCGCCAGGCCGATGGCTATCGCATCGATACCGTGGCCAAGGGCCAGGCGGCGCTCGCCTCGGCCGAGCGCCGCTCCGCCGAGCTTCGTGGACAGCTTGCCGCCGACCTCGAAGCCCAGCGGGCGTCGATCGAGGCCTTTGCCAACCAGCCCGTCGAGCGCGTGATGGAGCGTCTCGGGACCAAGCTCTCGGGCGTCACCATCGGCATCCAACCCTACGCCCGTGACGGGACGCCCTCGCGGATTCAGCTCGAGCAGATCGGCGGTGCACCATGAGCAGTCCCATCCTACGCGTTGCTCGCGGCGTTGCCGTCACGTTGCTGTTGTTGTGGCTCATACCGCTGACCTGCACCACCACCATCGGTCCCGATCGCATCGGCGTACGCCAGAGCAATCTGTCCGGCGTCGGCGAGGCCGACCTCGAGCCGGGCTGGGCGCTGGCGGTTCCCGGCATTCACACCATCATCAGCCTGCCCAAGCGCTACGAGTATCTCGACTACACAGGTGACGCCGCTGGGCCGCAGCAGCCCCTGCAGATCCGCACCAAGGACAACAACATCGTCGTGCTCGACGTCTCGGTGCCGTATCGGATCCGCCCCACCGAGGCATGGTCGCTGGTCAAGACCGGCAACCACCAGCTCGACGCGAACAAGCGCCATCGATTCCAGCGGCTGGCCGAGGAGACCACCGTCAGCGTCCTGCGCGAGCGCCTGGCCGAGCTGACCTCGTCGGATTTCTATTCCACCGATCGTCGGCTTCAGGTGTCCGCAACGACCCTGCAGCAGCTCAACGAGAAGCTCGCCGAGCTGCACCTCGAGGCCTCTGCCGTGTTGATCCGCGCGGTTCAATTTCGTCCGGAGTACGAAAAGCAGCTGCAGCAGATCCAGCTCAACGAGCAGAAAAAGCTGCTCGATGCGGCGGCGCAGACGGTCGCGAACGAGCAACAAAAGCTCGACAACTACACCCAGGGTACCAACGCCCTGGCCTCCGCCCGCGAGCAAAAGTGGATCGAGCGTCGCGCCAACCTCGAGCGTGCGTATCAGGTCGGCGTGATCCAGATCGGTGACGACACCAGCGCCGGTGGAGCCCGGGCCAAGCTCGCCGCGATGACCCCGGAGGTCCGGACCAAGCTGATCGAGGCCGCCACGGCCGATCTGCAGATGACCCCCGAGGAGGCCGCGAAGATCGACGATGCCTACCTGATGGGGGTTCAGAACGTCCAGGCCGAGACCCTGCAGTATGACCAGCGCATCCACGCCGAAGCCGACGGTGTGAGCGCGCGGCTCCAGGCCGAGGCGGACGCGATGGTGGCGAAGGTGCGCGGCGAATTCGATGCGAAGCGAAACGCCCTCCTCGCCACCGCAGCCGGGCGCGCGTTCGTGGCCTGGGAGGCGGCGCAGTACGTCAAGTTCGCACCCGAGCTGAACTTCGCCAGCGGCGACGGTGTACCCAGCGTGCTGCGGCTGCGCGAGTTCGCCCTGAAGTTCATGGGCGAGAAGTAGTGCTCGAGGGGGAGCGGCTTTCGCTCCCCTTCGATTCGTCGCGGCGCTAGCCCTCGGCCGCGCCGAGCGTGAGCTCGAAACGCGTATGGAGGCTGCGGACCGGCGGCTTGACCGAGGTCGGTTCGTCGTCGAACGAGACCGAGGCGCGCATCGACGACAACCGCATCATCAGGGCGCCGATCGGCGTGGTGCCAGCGATGGGCAGCTCCGGGAAGGCCGGCGTGATCTCGCTGCCGTGCAGCGGGTCGGTGACGCCTTCGGCGACCAGGGAATAGTCGGTGCGCCCCTCCGAGGTGACCGGGACCCCGCCGAAGTAGGCCAGGCTCAGTGCCCTGAACTTGGCGGCGTCGGTCGCGGTGCTCGGGTCGCCACGAACGATGGCCTCGGCATACCGCCGGGCCGACGCCTGCCCGACCTGGGCCTGGCCCTGCAGCGCCCACAGCAAGGCAGTCCACGCCCCACCACCGCTGCGGACGTGACCCTCGATCACGAACTGACTCGCGCCGCTGTCCGCCGCGGTCGGGCGGAGTTTTTCGTCGAGCAGCCGGTCGATCAGGGTCTCCAGCGTGCGCTGTTGCAGCGCAAACACGATCGCTCCGCCCGCCTGCGCGTAGTAGATCGCGATGGAGTCGGCGAACTTGCGCATGTCTTCGGGGGCGCTGCTGGCGATGCCGACGCGGACAATCGCAATCTCGCGGTGGGTCGCAAAGTTCTCCCACGTCACGTTGCCGGGTGCGACGTCGTTGACGAGCGCACGCAGTGCGGCGAGCGCGGCCACCAGGCCCGCGGTGCTGTTGATGTCAGCCGCAGCGAACACCGGCAACTTGCCCAGCGCCGCGGCGATGAGCGCGTCGTCTCCACCGCCGCGCAGCGCGTCGTCCAGCGGCACCTGCACCCGAGCGTCGAACACTGCCATGGATTCGCTCAGGCCGGCGCGGTCGAGCGTGCCGACCATCACCCACTCGCCCAGCCAGCCCAGGCCGAGGTCTGCCTTGCCGGAGAAGGACGTGGACAGGCGATCGAGGTCCCGCCGCAGTTCCGTGTCCTTGCCGACGCCCCAGACTGCCTGCAGGCCATCGTCGATCGCGGGGACAACGACGTGCTGGGCGCCCACGACCTGCTCGACGTCGCGATAGTTGGTACCCTCGATCAGCGGCAGCACGCGAACGTCGATCGAGGCGGCGTCGCCGTCGTCGTCGAGATCGATGCGCACGGCAATCGGGTCGATGAACTGCCGCCAGTAGTCCTGGTACTCGCGCGAGAAGTTCGCGTAGGCGTCGCGCTCGGCCGCGCTGACCTTGTCCACGTCTGGCAGATCGATGCGAGGGCGGAGCCCATCGGCGCGACCCCAGCTCGACCGCGCCGCGGCGCCGGGGGCGAACGCGATCGGCGTGCCGTCGCCATGGCGTAGCTCGGCCGCCGTGAGTACGTTGGCGGAGAGCATCTCGTCGGTCGAAGCCGGCGCGCGACCGTTGAGCCAGCCGTAGAGCAGCGCGGCGTGCCCGGGCGTCGAGAGATCGGCGAGTGCTTGCATGCGCCGGGCTTGCTGGATCTTCTGCTGCGGGCCGACCACCTGGGAGACGAAACGATCGCCGATGAATGCAAACGCGTCATGCTCGCCAGGATCACGCGCGAGCATGTAACGCAGGTCGGGCTCATCGGACAGCCGGGGCTTGGTGCCATCGATCGCATCGAGCACGCGCTTGCATGCGGCCTCACTGTTCGAGACCACCGCGAGGTTGCCGACCTGTGCGCGGTGCTGGCGGACCAGTCCCAGGGGGTCGACGTGAATCGCGATCACATGCCCGTTGTGAAGAACCTCGGTGCGGGTGACCCCATCGACTTTGGCCTGCCAGTCGGCCAGGTGGCGGGCAAGCTCGGTGTCGAAGATCGCCTGCGAGGCGACCTCGAAGATGAACGACACGTCGCTGCCGTCGCGGAGGTAGGGGTCGCTGCCCGTGATGGCCAACCGTGAGACCGCAGTGTGCCCCAGCGCCTTGGCCAGGCCGCTGCGACCCAACCCCAGCTCGCGCTGGTATCGCTCGGCGAGGTCGCGCACCAGCGGTCGCTCCTCCATCGCGTGGGCGACAGGCGTGATCCAGGTGCTGGCCTCATCCAGCACGCGCAGCATGTCGCGAATGTCCGAGAACCGCACGTACCAGAACTCGGCCGGGACCGCCGCGGCCAGCGGCTCGCCACTGATCGTCGTGGGCGTCGCTGCCGTCACCGTTAGCCCCGCGCGCATGGCCTCGAACGGATGGTCGGCCAGGGCCGGGGCCGCGAGTGTGGACAGGGCGATATCGCGGGGCCCATCGTTGCTCGTGATCCCGAGTCCCTTCTCGTACTGCAGGGCCTCCTGCAGCGAGGTCGCTGCAGTCGTCGTGTACATCAGCTGAGAAAGATCGGTCGTGGTCATGCGCGCGCGCGCGTCGGCCCTCGCGGGGCTCGAGGCAGCCGCTTTGCCGAGCAACGCCGCGTGAATGCGGCCGGCCGCAAAATGATGAAACGGCGTGGTCGGTGTGCTCGAGCCGTCGAGTAGCTGGGTCGACAGCGCCTCGGCGAACTGCCCGGCGAGCGCGGTGTCCTTGGTCGGCGTGCCGGTCGCAGTGAATGGCGCGGCGTACCACCGCTGGTTGCCGGCTTCGTAGCCGAGAAACCACAGCGTCCCGCTGAATGACGTCGAGAGCATCTTGCTGGGGGTCGGGCGACGCAACCAAACCCGAAGAACGTCGCCGTCGGTGCGCGTCACCACCAGGGCGTCGCTGCCGGCGTCGTCGACCGCCGCCCGCATCAGCGTGCGCCCGTCGCCACGCGGCATCGCGAACTCCAGCGCGTAGTAGTCTTCGTCGCCGGCAAGGGTGCTGGTGATGGTTCCGGTGACGGCGTCCATCGCCACGGGTCGCCAGACGCCGGCGCGAAGCTTCGCTGTCGGTCCGTCATCGCCGGTGGCCAACTGCGGGGACTGCGGTGACTGCGGGGCCCCCGGGATCTGCGAATCGCCCGCGGGCGCGGTCCCAGGGGGCAGTGCGGGCCCGGCGGGATTGGCTGGCGCAGGTGCGGCGGCCGGCTCGGCACATGCGAGCACGGCCAGCGCGAAGCACCCCGCGAGACTCGGTCGGGCAACCCTGCGGATGTTGGTCGACAGCATCCGAGCGAGCATGCATCACAGCGCCGTTGTCGGCTCGTGAAACCGGTGTGAATGTTCTGCGCCGCTGCGCTCACTCGGTCGACCCGATGGCCTGGCACGTCACCGCGGCGCCTTGTGCGAGTAACCCTGACGGTGTAACGTGCCCACCGATGACGAAGGCCGAGTTCATCAGCGCACTGGCAGAGGTGCTCGAAACAGCACCCGAAAAGCTGACCACCAGCACCGACCTCACCGGGTTCGAGTGTTGGGATTCCACAGCGGTGATCAACCTCTTGGTCGTGTTCGATGAACACGGCATCAAGATCGAAGAGGACAAGATCCGCGACTGCAAGACCGTGCAGGATCTGATGGATCTCACCGGCGGCAAGATCCAATAGCCGAGGCACTGAAACCCGCCATGAGACTCGTCGGCGTGTCGGCCTGTGTGCCGAAGAACATCATCAAACCGGATCTCGCCTACGAGAAGTTCAAGCCCTTCGATGTCGACCGCATCGTCGGCAACACCGGAGTCCTGCAGAAGCGAGAGGCGTCGCCCGGCGTCACCGCGTCGGACCTGTGCATCGCCGCAGCAAAGCCGCTCATCGAGGCGCTGGGCTGGGATCCCAAGACGATCGATGCGGTCATCTTGGTGACCATGCTCGGCGACCACTACCTGCCGTCGAGCGCTCACCGGGCCCATGAGCAGCTCGGGCTGCCCGACCGCTGCATGGTGTTCGACATGAACCTCGGCTGCTCGGGCTGGACCCACGGGATGCTCGTGATCCAGGGCTTGCTCGCGAGCGGCGGGATTCGCCGCGCCTTGCTGTTGTGCGGAGAGATGGTCACGGGCTTCATGAAGCCCTACGCCGCCGAACTCGAGCACCGCTCGGATCTGGCCAACACCCTGCTGATAGGCGATGCCGGGACCGCGACGGCGTTGACCAGCGAAGGCGAGACCTCCGTTCGCGCAGTGGACTTTGGTGCGGATGGCACCGGCTTTGGCCAGATCATCGTGCAGGCCGGTGGCTCGCGCTATCCGTGGACGCCGCAGATGTTCGAGCGGCGCGAAGAGGAAGACGAGACCCGTCGCCCGATCGATCTGACGCTGCACGGGCCGCAAATCCTCGCGTTCGCGATGAAGCGGGTGCCGGGGTTGCTGCAAAGCCTGCTCGACAAGGCCGGCTGGACGCGGGACGACGTGGACGCGTACGTGTTCCACCAGGCCAACAAGTTCATGATCAATTTCTTGGCAAAGCGCGCCAAGGTGCCCGAGGCCAAGCTTCTGATGTCGATCGAGGAGTTTGGCAACACGTCGAGCGCCTCGATCCCGCTGACAATCGTGACCCGCGGCGGCGCACACCTCGAGCGCCCCACCAAGTGGGCGACGATGGGCTTCGGCGTGGGCCTTTCGTGGTCGGGGCTACTCCTCGAGACCGACAGGATCACGACGGTTCCGCTGGTCGAGATCTGACCGGCGAGTTTGTCCGGTAGACTGGGGCTGGTCTGCCATGTCCGAGGTCCGGTTCACATCGTCACTGCCCGCGGAGCACAGAGACGACATCGAGCGGCTGCTGTTCTTCAACGGCAACCAGGCCAAGGTGGTCGGCAGCGTAGGGTTCGTCACCCAGCGTTATGGCGTCCCGCGGATCCGGGTCGTCGACGAGCGCGTGCGGATAGGGCTCGATCCGCACGAGCCACAGACCTTGTTCGCCGTCGAGTTAGAGGACGATGAGCCGCACCCGATCGGCGTGATCATCTACGTCCGCGAGGACGACGCGTTGGTCGTGTTGTTCGTGGCCGTCGACGAGGCCTTCTCGAGCCAGGGCGAGCACGCCGGGGTGGGGCTGCTGCGCCTCATCATGGCCGAATTGCAGGGGGTGGCCCGCCGGGTTCGCGGCATCGGTACCGTCGCTGTCTACCTGGGTCGCACGACACCGACGCGAATCGCCGTGAAACGCGACGCCCCGACGTCGTTCTAGCGGCTGCCGGATCGTCAGACCGAATCTAGTCGGGCTCGACCGGCGCGATGACGACCACCACCGGATCATCTTCGAGGCTCGCGGCCTCGGCCGGAGCATAGCTCGCGGTGTTCCAGAGATCGGCACCGGTGGCGTCGATGCCACGGAAGGCCATCAGATCGGCGACCTCCATGGTCGCGCGCGTGCCCTCGGCGCACTCGGCCACGGCGCCGGTCGGGATCGGGCCAAAGAACACCGGCTTGGTGGCGAGGTCGGCGGTGATGTCGTAGGTGATGGTCAACGTCCGCACGACGTCGAAACGCTGGGTGATCCACACGATGCTGCACTGCGCATGGTCGCCGAACAGTGGTGAGCACAGCAGCTCCTCCCAGCCCTCGCCGCCCATGGTCGAGTCGCCGAAGATCGCCCCACCGAGCGTGCCGGCCTGTTGCACCGTCGGGTTGTTTTCGTAGAAGGCCGCGAGGCACTCACCGTACGCCATCGACACGACCACGGTCACGGTGCGGTCGAGCACCGTTGGGTCCACCGCGTCGGCTGGCAACGAGAACAGAACCTTGATGTAGCCGTGGTCATATGGCCAATCGACAGGGACGCTGCCCGACGACTCTTCCGATCCAGCGCTACCGCTGCCGTCGGTGGTCGATGTGGCGGGCGCCGTCGTGCTCGAGTCGGCCGCGGGACTCGAGGAGTCCCCACAGCCGACTCCGAGCACGAATAGGGCACAGCACAGCGTCGTGAGCGGTGGGCGGAGACTCATGGATGCATTGGATCCTACGTCGGACGGCTGGCGTCGTGGAAGCACTCCGAGCCAAACCGCCCGGTGACCGAGCAAGCCCTGGCTTTGGCGTGATCGCGATGTCATGGGATCGACGCCCGCGGCGGCGCCGCGCGCAGCCGGGCGCGCGTGCGTGGAACGAAAGCCGGCCTCGCGCGTGAACATGAACATGACGTCGGAGAACTCGGGCCTTCTTGCGCTGGCAGAACTCAGGGCACTGGAGTCGACACGTTTGGGCCAGCTCGAGGCCCAACGGATCGAACGGGCGCATGCCCGGCAGGCCGAGGCCGAGCACGCTGCGCGCCGCGCCGCGGAGCTTGCCGAGCAGGCGGCACTTGCCCAAGCTGCGGGCTTTCAGCGGGCCCGGGAGCACCGAGCGCTGCAGGAACTCGACGAGCAGCGTCGGGTTGCCGAGGCCGCAGCGCAGGCCCGCATCGAGCAGCAGGCTCGGCTGCGCCAGGAGGCCCAACGACTGGAGCTCCAGATGCGCGCGGCCGAGCGAGCAGCGGCGCCGCGGTGGCCCTACGCAGTGGTTCCGGCTCTGGTCGCGATGCTCGCCCTGGCCGGGGGCATTGCCTGGCATGACACGAGTACGGCAGCTCGTCTCGAGCACGCGAACGCCGAGCAGCGCACGGCCTACGATCAGCAGATGGCCGAGGTCGCCAAGAAGCTCGATGTGTTGGCGGCTCGACAGCAGCGCCTCGAGGGCGAGCGCGTCGAGCTCGAGCGCAAACTGTCCGAGGCGGCGAGTGACGCCGAACGCACCGAGTTGCGAGCGCGCGTCGCCGAGATCGACCGTGAGCTCGCGCCCGGTGACGCGCCCGTGGCAGCGTCGGTCAAACCCAAGCCCGCGCGACCCAAGCAGCCCCGGCCTCACGCCGCAGTTGATAGCCAGCCGCGCGAACAACCCACCGAGACCGGCAAGGAGCCGGGTCGCAAGCCGATCGTGCTCGGCGATGGAAGCGATCCGCTCGACGGGTTGCGCTGAACGCCACGGCTCCTCGCGCACCGCCCAGTGCTGCGGTGCGGACCTTGCTCGCCGACTTCGTCAGGGGCACGTCACCATGCCGCACTGGGTGGAGCACTCGGCCTCGATGCACGAGATCACGCCGTCGACCGTCGGGCAGGTCATCAGGTCGGTGCATGACATGCAGCAGGTGTCCACGCAGTCCTGCAGCAGCCCGCTGGCCGCGCAGGTCTCGGTGCAGGTGAGCGCGGGAATGCAGTTGAAGGCCATCGCGCAGCCGACGTAGCTGGACTCGCACGGCCCCGCCTTCGCGCAGGCCCAGCACGACGCGCAGTCGGGGGTGATGCTGCAGTCTGCGCCCGCGCTCGAATCGGCATCGGACTCCTCCATCCCGCTCTCCGAGATGGGGTTGAAGGTCCCCATCGAGGTGCCGCCACCGCTCGAGGTCGTCGAGGTGTCGCCGGCCGTCGCCGCCGCCGAGGTGCCCGAGGCCCCCGAGGAGCCGGCGCTGGTCTCGCAGTTGATACCAGTCGTGCACGTCGTCGCGCCCGCGGTCGTGCCGACCGGATCCGTGCCCGAGTCGGAATTGGAACCGCAGCCCCAAAACACCATTACAAGTGCGATGCGCCGCATGTGGACAGCGTATCACGGCGTGGTGCCGCGGCCGGCCAAGTCCGGGTATCGTGCCGGGCATGCCGACGGATCGATGGCAGGATGCCTCGTCTTGCGCGCCGCACTCGCGGACGCGCCCCAGGTTCTCGTGGCCTGGGTTCTCTCGCATTGACGCGCAGCCGCGCGCACCGAGGCCCACGTGGCGGTAGCCTCGGCTTTCTCGCCGTTCCACCTCCGGGGTCTGACACTACGCAATCGAATCATCAAGGCCGCCACGTTCGAAGGCATGTGCGCCGACGGAATGCCGAGCGCTGCGCTGGTCGAGCACCATCGGCAGATCGCTCGTGGTGGCGCGGCGATGACCACGGTTGCGTACTGCTCCGTCGCGAGTGACGGTCGCAGCTATGACACGCAGCTGTGGATGCGCCCCGAGGCCGTTGCTGGCCTGCGCGAGCTCACCGCTGCGGTTCACTACGAGCGTGGCGCGGCCTCGATCCAGCTGGGGCACTGTGGCGACTTCGCCGACAAGGCGGTGATCAAAGGGACCCCGATCGGTGCGTCGCGGGTCTACAACCGCTATCGCGGCAGCTATCCGCGGGTCATGACCGAGGTCGATATCTCGCGGGTGATCGGCGACTTTGCCCGTGCGGCCGGACTCGCCGTCGAGGCGGGGTTCGATGCGATCGAATTGCAGTTCGGGCATGGCTACTTGATCAGCCAGTTTCTGTCGCCGTACACCAATCGTCGTGACGACAGGTGGGGTGGGTCGCTCGACAATCGTGCCCGGCTCGCGGTCGAGATCGCCCGCGTGGTCCGCTCGGTCGTGGGCGCCAAGGTTCCGGTGCTTGCAAAGATCAACCTGCTCGACGGGTTCAGGGGCGGGCTCCAGACCGCCGAGGCGATCGAGGTTGCGGTTCGCCTGCAGTCCGAGGGGATCGACGCCTTCGTGATGAGCGGCGGCTTCGTGAGCAAGAGCCCGCTGTTCATGCTGCGTGGAGAGGTTCCGGTCGTGCAGATGGCCGCCGCGCAAAAGACCATCATGCGCAAGATCGGCGTGTTCATGTTCTCGCGGCTGTTCGTGCAGGAGTATCCCTTTCAAGAGCTGTTCTTTCTCGACGAGGCCAGAGCGCTGCGCAAGAAGGTCAACATTCCATTGGTCCTGCTCGGCGGCATCAAGACCCGCCGGAACCTTCAGATCGCGATGGCCGAGGGTTTCGAGCTGGTCGGGATGGCGCGCGCCCTGATCCACGAGCCTGACCTGGTGAACAAGTTCGCCAGCCAGTCCAAGGACTCTTCGGACTGCGTCCCGTGCAACGAGTGCGTCGGAGCGATGGAGCGTGGCGGCGTCGAGTGCATGCGCCGTGAGGCGCGCTAGCGCAGCCGGAACTGCAGCACGTACTGGTAGGGCAACAGCTCGTGGTCCGCACCCGCGAGCACGAAACCCGCTCGCTCCAGCTCGGCGGTGAGGGCGGCCGCCGCGAGTCGATGGGCCTTGGGGGGGCCCGGCGCGTCGTCAGGTGCGTCGGGTTTGAAGTCGACGATGACGATCCGACCGTTGGCGGCGAGCTGACTGCGGATCCGCCCGAAGAACGCCACGCGATCGCCGATGTGGTGCGCAACGTTGCAGAGCAACACCAGGTTCGCGGGCTCGGGCAGGGCAGGGTCGTCCGCCTTGCCTTGTACGGCGACGAGGTTGGCGATGCCGTCACGACGCGCTCGTTCGCCAAGGTAGCGGACCATGTCGGGTTCGACATCGGAGGCGAAGACCTTGCCATCGGGCACCGCCTTGGCGAGGCGAACCGCGAAGTAGCCGGTTCCGGCACCCACGTCGGCCACGACATCGCTCGGTGAGAGTCCGAGCGACGCCGTCACCGCGTCGGGCTTCTGCCAGGCGTCCCGCGAGGGGTCGTCGAAGCGCTTCGCCCAGGTCTCGGCGTCCTCGAAACGATGATGCATCTGATGCATCTGATGCATCTGATGCGTGTTGTCGCTGTGGCCGTCGTGGGCAGCGCCGGGTGGAGTCGAACCGGGCACGGCACCGTGATCCTTGCACGCCATCGCAACAAGCCCTAGCACAACAAGAGCGACTCTCGTGCCCATCAGCCCATCAGCCTTTCATCGCTTCGATAGGGGGCGTACGCGCGGCCCGAACGGCAGGCAGAAATCCCCCGATCACACCCATCACTCCGCCAAAGACGATCGACTTGACGAGGATCTCCGGCGTCGCATGAAACTCGAAGACGATCTCCGAGAAGGTGGTGAAGTTGAGCATCGAGAACTTGACCATGCCCATACCCAGCGACGCGACGGTGCCCACGGCCGCCCCGAGCAAGGACAGCATCACCGACTCCAGCAAGAACGACACCAGGATCGCGCTGCGTGAGAACCCGATCGCTCGCAGAACGCCGATCTCGCGGCGTCGATGCGCGACCGAACCATACATCGTGATCGTGGCCCCGATCATGGCGCCGATCGAGAAGAAAACCGCGACCAGTGTGCCCATCGCGGTGATGAAGAGCGAGGTGTTCTCGGATTGGCGTCGGTAGAAGTCGGGCTCGGTCACGGCCTCGAGCCCGAGCTGCTTGTCGAGTTCGACCGCGGCCTCGAAACCCTCGAAGAGCGCCGCTGACTCGAGCTTGACCCTGACCGACGACACCACGCCTTCGCGCCCGAACGCCTGCCGGATGTAGTCGACGTCGCCCCAAACCTCGGACTCGAACGATGAGCCCGCGGACTCGAACACGCCCACGACCTTTACCGCTCGGTTCTTGCGCAGTTCGATGGAGTTCCCCATCTCGAGGCCCTTGAAACGACCGACGATCCGCGTACCCACCACCACCTCATTGGTGCCGGTCGCGGCCATCTTGCCCTCGGTGATCTTCACCTCGGGTCGGAATGCGATGATCTGATCGAGCGGGACTCCGCGCAGGGTGACGTTGCTCTTGCCCTTGCCGTTGGTCAGCTCCTGAAAGAGCACCACCACGCTCTCGCCGATGACGGCCGGAAGGCCGTCCTTTCCCGCCTTCACGCCGGGGGCGACCTTGATCAACCCCATGGCCTTGTCCTCGATCGAGCTGGGCATCTCGGAGTCCGAGCCCTTGCGCAGCACGATCGCGGTGTCGTCGTGTCCGGACAGATCCAGCGTGCGCGCGAGGCCCTCGTTGAGCATGAGCGCCGCGGCCAACACGAATACGACCAGGCCGACGCCGAGCGCAGCGGCGATGGTCGTGGTGCGGCGCACCAGCAGATTACGAACGTTGTAGCGAATCGGGACCATGGTCGGGGTTCCTTGCCGCTAGCCGAGACGACGCAGGGCGTCGATCACGTCTAGCTTGCTCGCGCTGTAGGCGGGGATGACAGAAGCGAGGCCCGCCAGCAGTGCAGCGAGCGCCAGGGCGACCAAGGCGACGCCCGTCGGGATCGAGAAGTAGGGGAAATACGCGCCCATGTTCTCCTCGAGCCACCGGCCCATGCCCTGCTCGACGATCGGATACGAGATGAGCAGGCCGAGCCCGCCGCCGATCAGGCCGATGGTGATGCCTTCACCCAGCACGAAGGTCGCGATGTGCTTGGGCCGGAAGCCCAGGGCCAACAACACCCCATACTCGCGGGTTCGCTCGCGGACGCCCATCGCGATCGTGTTGCCGAGGATCAGCATCATGATGCCCAGGATCACCAGCGACACGAAGTCGAGCGCCGACAGGATGGCCGACGCGCCGCCCAGGAACTCCATGTTCAGGGCCCGCTCGCTCATCGTCCGGGTCTGGATGTCCTGGTCGTCGAACTTGGCGTCGATGGCTGCCGATATCTCGCCGCCCCGCGAGGCCGAGTCGATCGTCGAGGCGACCCACCCGATGTGGTCTTTGCGGCTGTCGGGCAGCGTGTCGTTGATGTAGTCCCAGCGCAGGACAAACTGCGCCCGATCCACCGACTTCTTGGTGGCGACGTAGATCCCCTCGATCTTGAACTTCCAGTCGCCGGGGTAGATCGTGCCCACCAGCGTGACATCGTCGCCAACCTTCCAGTCGAACTGCTTGGCCAGCGCCTCACCCACGATCGCGCCCTGACGATTTTCCTTCCACCGCTGGAGATCGGCCGCGGGCACGGACATCTCGGGATAGACGTCGAAGTAGGTGTCCTTGTCGACAGCGAGGTTCGCGAAGAACTCCGTCTCACGGGTTGGGTGCTTGGCGCCGAACCAGTTGATGTAGGTCGAGGCTTTGACCCCGTCGATCTTTCCCCGTTGCCCATTGAACTCGTCGAAGTAGCGCTTGGGCAGCGGCATCACGAAGGTGACGCGGTTGATCGTGGATAGGCGGTCCTGCGCGGCATTCTCGACGCCAGCTTCCCAGGCCGAGAGGGTGGTTCGGATCATCACGAACGAGAGGATCGCGATCGCGGTGCCGACCACTGTCAGAATCGTTCGCAGCCAGTTGTGGCCGATGTTCTTGACCGACAGCGAGGTGAGCGTCATAGCAGCCTGCCCTTGTCCAGCTTGCGCACGATGCTGGCCCGTTCGGCGGCGGCGGGATCGTGGGTGACCATGAGGATCGTCTTGTCGAACTCGCGGTTGAGTCGCTCGAGCAAGGTGAGCACGTCGTCGGCGCTCTTGCGATCGAGCTCGCCAGTGGGCTCATCGGCGACGATGATCTTGGGGTCGTGCACGATCGCGCGAGCGATGCCGACACGCTGTTCCTGGCCACCGGAGAGCTGCTGCGGGCGGTGGTGCATCCGGTCCTCGAGTCCGACCACGCGCAGGGCGATCTGCGCCCGCTTCTTGCGCTCGCCCGAGGGCAGCCCGGTCAGCAGCAGCGGTAGCTCGACGTTTTCGAGCGCGGTGAGTACGGGGATCAAGTTGAAGTGCTGGAACACGAAGCCGATGGTCTGCGAGCGCCACTTCGCCAGCGCAGCGTCACCCATCGCGCTGACCTCGGTGCCT
>CANLQR010000012.1 GCA_947492135.1 Deltaproteobacteria bacterium
CGGCAGCCGCCGCCAGTGCAGCCGAGGCCTCGGCCCACGCCGCGGCCGCCGCCTCGGCCTGATCGTCGGGCGGCGCGTCGGCATAGGCGAGCGCGGCGCGGTACAGCGCCGCGGTGTGTCGCGCGCGCAGGCCGACGATCTCGAGACCGTCGACGATCTCGGCGATCCACGGGTTCGCCGCGATCGGCACCCCGGCCGCGACGTCGCGCATCGCGGCCGTCCACCCGCCGTATGCGAGCGCAGCCGCGTCGAGCGCCGCGAGATCGATCGCCTCGAACGCCGCGCGGTCGCCCTCGCCGTAGGCGCTGACCTCGGCGAAGCCCGGACGCACCGGGCGGAACTCGAGACCGCTCGCCGCGGCGATCACGTCGGCGTCGTCTTCACCAGCGAAGTAGGTGAACAGGCCGCCCGGCCGCCCCCTCGCGTCGCTCCGGACCAGGAACGTCTCGCGTTGGTGGTCGATGACCTCGCGGAGGATCGCCAGCGCCTCGGCCTTGGCACTGCAGGGGTTGAGTTCCGCGCCGCACAACGGATCGAGCAGCTCGCCGAGCACGTCATCGAGCGAGAGCTCGGCGTTGACCGCCATCAGGCCGACCGCGTAGTCCTGTTGCCAGTAGCCCCACTCGTGGCCGCTGTTGAACATCCGAACCCCCGCCAACGTGCCGCCGTTGCGTGGCAACAGCGGCCGGAGCAGTTCGGTGTCGCGGTGACGGGTCGCGATGTACAGCGGCAGGTACACCGGCACCGCGTTGTCGAAGCTGAGCCACCACGACCCTTCCGGGAAGTAGGTCACCGGTCGACCCTCCGACGAGGCCCGCTGCATCAGGCACAACTTGTGCTCGAACGACTGCTGGGCGTACACACGAGCCTCGCCCTCGAGCGGATAGAACATCACCGTGTGGACCTGGATCCCGAAGCTCGCATCGGTGTGGAAGGCCAGATCGTAGTAGTCGATGCGTCCGTCCGCGTTGGTCCGATTGGCGCACCCGAGATCGTCGAAGTTCGGGCTGGGTTGGGCGCCCGTGATGTGGTTGTTGATCTCGATCGCGATGTCCGGGTTGGCGGCGCGGGCGGCCTCGGCGGCCCAGGTGATCCATTGCACCGTCTCGGTGTCCGGCGTGGTGGTGAACTCGGTCGGACCGAAGTGGATGCCGAACCACGCGGCATCGGGTCGCTCGGCCAGCCGCCGCGCGACGAGTTCGGCGATCTGCTGCTGAACCGGCACGTCGCTGCTGGGGTCGATGTCGGCCGATGCCCCCTGTTGCTGGTTGTGCAGTGTGATTCCCGCCCCGGTGGGGAAACCCAGATCGACGCGCAATGCCTCGAGTTCGGTCTCGCGTTGCCGACCGGCGGCCTCGGTCGCAACGCCCCGTCCGGGCCCACGGAAGCGGTTGCCTCGGTTCTTCACGATCCACGCGTTCACGGCCGCGGCCTCGTCGATCGGATGATCACCATCCGAGAACGACTCGAGGTGCTCGAGCGGATGGGCCGAATGAAACGACCACGACCGCCAGCGGACATCGGGGATGGCATCGCGCCCACCCGGCTGTAGGATCGTGGGCGCGCGCGCGAGTCGCCGGAGCGCGACGGCGTCGAGCTCGAGCAGGTGCTCCTGCTCCGGGTGGTAGAACCGGGCCCCGAGCCGCCGCAGCACCTCGTAGCCCGCGAACTGCCGCGACAGCGCGCTGTTGGCGGCCGTCCACAGCACCACGCGCTCGTCCTGGACATCGTGCTCGATCGCGAAACCGTCGACGCCGAGCGCCGCGAGGCGTTGGTCGGAAAAGCGCGAGCCGTCGCGCTCGCCCTCGAGCACGATCGCGAGCGCCGCGGCGTGATCGGCCAAGACGTCAGTGACGGCGTCGGGATCGATCGAGGCGACCTCGACCACCTCGCTGCTGCCGGCGATGCGCTCGAGGTAGCCGCGCAGGATCTCGGCGGTCGTCGAGGTCGCCTCGTCGGCGCTGGTGGGGATCACGACGATCGTCGCCGCAGACTCGCCGGGTTGTCGGTCGGCGCCGCAGCCGAGCACGGATCCCGCGAGGACCGCGTGCGACAACGACCGCGTGCGCACCGCGATCACCTCAGGCGAACGGGCCCGTCACGGCGAGCGTGAGGCCGTCGTGCTGGAGGTTCACGAACATCACGCGACCGTCGGGCGAGAAGCATACGCCAGCGAGCTCGGAGGGGCTCAGCGCGCCCCGGGCGAAGGGCACCAGCGTGCGGTCGGAAGTGAGTGCGCGCAGGAAGTTGCCGTCCTTGCCGTCCTCGCAGACGAACAGCTGGCCGCCGGGCGAGAACGTGACGTTGTCGGGGAGGTCGAGCATCGCGGCGTCGTCGCTATGGACGACGACCTCGAGCCGGTCGCCGCCGGGCCCGCGCAGCAGACGAAAGATCTGTCCCGTGCCTGCCGGGCCCCCTTCGGTGGCCGTGAACCAGATCTCGCCTCGGTCGAGCACGACGTCACGATGGTACCAGATGCCCTCGCCGCGCCGGATCGTGGCGGCACCCTTGCCCTGCGCCTCGCGGCGAAGCGTGTCGTCGCGCGGATCGGGTTCGTCGATGTCGACCCACTCGACGTCGGCAACCTGACCCGCCACCCAGTCGCGCGTCGACGCGCCGTCGACGCCGACCACTCGCAGCGCCTGCAGTCGGCCCACGAACGGTGCGCGACGATCGGTGGGCACGAAGCGGTACAAGCAACCGTCGGGGCGATCCTCGGTGAGATAGGCGATGTCGGTCGATGGCTCGATGGCCGCCGCTTCGTGGTTGAAGCGACCATATCCGCCCAGCCGCACCGGCGCCCGCACCCGGGGGGCCTCGACGTCGCACAGGAACACGTACCCGTGCCCCGCCTCGTCGCCGGCCTCCTCGCAGCTGAGCCAACCCCACGGCGAGGGCCCGCCCGCGCAGTTGCGCGAGGTACCCGCGAGCACGAGGTTGCTCGAGATCACCTGCGCCGACTTCGGGTCGATCACCAGGCGCGTGACCCCGCCGTACGCCGCGCCGTCGAACGCCTCGGCGGGGGCGGCACCGACCTGGAAGGGGCCCAGTGACGTGTCGTGCGGGGCAACCTCGTGGTTGCGCATCAGCACCCAGTGACCGTCACGACCCGAGAAGCACGCCATCCCGTCGGGCTTGGCCGGGGCGCGCCAACCATCGCTCATCGGTGTGCCGGCGCGGCCGATCACGCGGTAGCTGAAGCCAGGGGGCAGATCGAGGATCCCCTCGTGATCGGGTCGCAGCGGCCCGAACGACCGACCGCGTGTCCCACCGGTACGCGCAATCGCGATCGGCACCATGCACGCCGCGAGGGTCGCACCACCACCCGCGAGAAAGCGTCGTCGGTCCCACGCCACGGGCGTCATCGTGGTGCTTGGCACCGTATCTCACAAGCAACAAACTCCGCGCCGCGCCGCGTCGATCGCGTAACGGACAGGCGATCGGCCGCGTCAGCGCCAGGACATGCGCGGCGCGTCGAGCGGCTGTTCGACGACGTAGACCGCCGGCGTGCACCGCTTCTCGGCCCGCGCCGGCAAGCAAGTGCCCCGCCAGAAGTCGCGCGGCGCTGCCCAGATCCGCAGCCGGTCGGCGCGGGGCTCCACGCTCAGGCCCTCGTGGAACACGCCGCGAACCGGCATCGCGGCTGGACGCCACTCCATCGAGGCGACCTCCTCGACGACCATGTCGGGCCGCCCGAAACCCCGGAGCGCCCACACATCGAGTCGGTGCTGCCGGCCACCGAAGAGATACACGTCACCGTCGCGATCGACGATCGTCGCGATCCCCTGGTAGCGTCGCCAGCGTCGTCCGGCCGCCTCGAGTCCCGGCGCGTCGAACATGCGCTCGGCGACGCAGCTGCCGTCCGTGTCCACGGCGTCGATGCGCCAGATCAGCAGGTGGGTGTAGCCGACGGCGACGGCGAACAGGTGGTCGTCCGAGACCACCAGCGCCGTCGCCGCGAGCCCACCACGGCGATCGTTGTCGATCGCACACACCAGCGCGCCGTCCTGGTCGCGAACCTCGAGCCGCGAGTGATCGTCCGCGCCATGGACATCGAACGGCTCTCGGCCGATCGGCACCAGGATGCGACCCTCCTGCCCGCGCTTGACCACCGCATGTCCCACGGATGGATGGGGAAACCGATCCCCCACGAGCCTCAAGCCAGCGACGTCAGAAAACGAACGCGGCTCGTCGGTCTTGCGTCCGAAGATCTGCAACCACCCGGTTTGGTTGCGGCGGTCGACGCACGAGGTCATCACCACGTCGTCGGCGACCGAGATCGCCTGGGTGTGGCAATTGCGATCGACGCCTTGCGCCGAGAACGACATTCGTCGGATGCGCCGGGTCTGCCCGGGCCGCCGTAGGGCGTGACGCAGCTGCGACGCGCTGCCCTCGTAGGTGGGACTCACGAACGCCGCGGCATCGATGGGAGACGCCACGGCGTCGGACGATAGCGTCGCGGCGAGCAACGCGGCGGTCGCGATCAAGAGCGCCTCCGCGGTGGCAGACCGAACGATGCGACGACCTTCAGCCCACCACGGCTCCACCACGGGCGGACCCGAACGACGAGAAATTCGCCCCCGGCCAGCCGGCCGGCCGGGACCAGCAGGCTCGCCCGGATTCCCAGGAACAGGGCCGACCCGCGGGCGTAGCAGGCGGACCACATCTGGGGCGCCGGTGGCCCTTTGCGCACGGCCACGTTCGAGCGCAGGGCGCCGAGGTCGGCGACGTCGACGATCTGAACCGCGGGAGGCTCGGGTGCAAACATGTTGCTCGCCACAGTAGAGGTCGTGTGTGACGCAGCGTGATCGCGAGCGTGAGAACTTCGCGAAGTTGATGTCGCAGGAAACCTGGCGAACCACGCACGGATTCGTCACCATTGGGGCACGTCGCGCCGTGCTTCGATCACGAACTCGCGACGGCGGTGACGTCGCGACGACGCTGCGGTGACGCCGACCGCTGGTGGAGACGATGCGGCGTCGATCGTGCAACAGGAACCGCGGCGGACGGGGCGGCAACCGCCGTGTGTCCGAGATCCGCGTGTGACACTGGCGGCGATCCGCCGTCGCGGGCTGGACGGGATCGACGTCCGTGATCCGTTCGGGTAGTCCCCGAGATGAGCGGGACAAGGTGTGCCAGGGTTTCAATAACAAAAGGTGCTACGCCGATCACGGAAAGAAGAACGAGGGACAGCCATATCGAAGTGGAAATCCGAGGGCGCTTGCGCGACAGGTCGACCGCGAGTTCGAGCGCGACCTGGGGCGGCGTGCCGGTTTCATCGCGCTCAACAACGTCGACAACTATGTGAGCTGGATGTGGAACCGCGATCACCACAGGCGCTAAGCGGCGCCGCTTGCAACGGCCTCCGGTTCGCCGTGGTCGCGGTCCTGGTCGCGTGCGGGATCAGAGTTTGCGGCTCCCCGTCTGTTGACGAGGGCCTGCTGGCAGACGTGCTAATAGAAGACTGTCAAGGGGTGCGGAGACTCGAAGGTTGCTCGCCGTGCCGCGGCCCTTTCAATTCCGAGTCCGAGTGTAAGCGGATGACGGATGGTTGGCTCGGGCCTGCGCGGGCGGCCGGGCTCACGTACGCGAAGTCGTGTATCGACGGACTCCTCGAGCGCGCCCAAGAATTCGACATCGCCTCGGACGCGTGCTCCCCCGACGCTTCCGACTTCCTCTTTTGGCTCCCCTGCGAGGACGAGTGCCAGATCTACTTCGGCACGGCCACCATCGGGGAGCAATGCGAGCGGTTTGGCCGCCGCATGTCGACCTGCGCCGCCGACCTCGCATGCGGTTTCGACGACATTTGTCACGCCCCTTGCGACCTACCGCAGGTGATTCCCGAAGGGGGGCCGTGCGGCTACGCGGTCGGCCTGGTGCAGGAGCACTGCAGCGACGGCCTGGTCTGCGACGAAGCGACTGCAACATGCGTCGTGCCGACGAGCACCGGCGCGCCGTGTAACCCTGCGGCGCCGGTTTGCGGCCCCGCCGATGGTTGCAGGTCCGCGATGATGACCTGCGAGCCGCGCCGCGCGCTCGGTGCCGGATGCGGAGCCCACGACGAGTGCATCAGCGGCGTGTGCGACGGTCAATGCAAGCCTCCGGACCCTTTCCCTTGCGGACATCAGTACTTCTGAACCCAGTCACGCGTGGGGTGGCGCGGTTGTTGCCGCCGGTCAGCATGCTCTTGTTCGGCAACATCACCCAGATCGAACTCCTCGATCGTGTCAGGTGGCACACCACGTCCACGACCACGTCCACGACCACGACAAGAAATCGGCGGTTCCCAGGAACCGGACAGAGCCTAGAAACCGACCGGCGACGCCGTCAGCCGTGAGGCTCGGGTTTGCTCGGACCACCCAGCGATGCGGCCACCCGCGCGGCCTCCTGGATCGTGCGGGCGAGCACCGAGCGGATGCGGCCGTCTTCCATCGTCAGCAGTCCGGCGATCGTCGAACCCGCGGGGGTGGTGACCTGATCTTTGAGCGCCGCCGGATGGAGCTTGGTGTCGAGCACCATCGTTGCCGCGCCGAGGAACACCTGCGCGGCGATCTCGAGGGCGACGTCGCGACGAAGACCCATCATCACGCCACCGTCGGCGAGCGCCTCGAGCATCACGTAGGCGAACGCGGGCCCGCTACCATTGAGGCTGGTCACCGCGTCCATGTGCTTGTCTTCGAGCTCGATCACGCGACCCACCGCGGCGAAGATCTTCCGTGCGATCGCGAGCTCCTCGACGCCCGAACGCGGGCCAGGTGCCAGCACCGTCATGCCCTGGCTGACCAAGCACGGGGTGTTGGGCATCGCCCGGATCAGCTTGGCCTCGGGTAGCCAGGCACCCAGAGTGGCCAGGCGAACGCCGGCCGCGATGCTGATGACGAGCTTCCCGCTGGTCGCGGCGCGCATGCGGTCGTCGTCGAGCAACTCGACCATGAATTGGGGCTTGACCGCGACCAGGATCACGTCGGCATCGGCACAAGCCGCGGCGTTGTCGTGACCTGCAGCGATGCCATACGTCTGCCGCAGGCGCTCGGCGGGTTCGGGCCGCCGCACCGTCACGTGCACTCCGGCAGGCGTGAAGACCTGGGCGTGCAACAGCCCCGCGAGGATCGCCTCGCCCATCGTGCCGCATCCGACGATCGCCAGTGTTGAAGTCACACCCGTGGCGTTACCATGGTCCGCCGCGCGCGGACAATCCCGGTCGTCTGGCCCACTCGGACCATGAACACGCCCCCCGACATTCTCGCCCGCCCGTTGACCCTGCCTTGCGGCGCGAGCTTGCCCAACCGCATCGCCAAGGCGGCGATGAGCGAAGCGCTGGCGGACGAGCGCTTTGGCCCCTCGGATCGACTGATCCGCGTGTACGAACGCTGGGCGAGGTCGGGCGCGGGCATGTTGCTGACCGGCAACGTGATCGTCGCCCTCGACGGCCGCACCGAGCCGGCCAACGTCGTGCTCGAAGACGACCGCCACCTGCCGGCGCTGCGCCGGTGGGCCGAGGCTGCGCAGGGTCACGGGGCGCGGCTGTGGATGCAGATCAGTCACGCCGGTCGGCAATCGGGCAAGACCATCACGCGCACACCGGTCGCGCCCTCTGCGGTCGCCCTGCGCGGGATGGCGGGGCTGTTCGCGAAGCCCCGCGCCCTGACCACGCCAGAGGTCACCACCCTGGTCGAGCGGTTCGCTCAGGCGGCCGGGCTCGCCCACGCCGCGGGCTTTGGTGGGGTCCAGATCCACGCGGCCCATGGCTATCTCGTCAGTCAGTTCCTGTCGCCACTGGTCAACCTCCGCGACGATGCGTGGGGAGGCGACGGGCCCCGCCGGATGGCGCTGTTGCTTGCGATCGTGCGGGCCATGCGAGCCGCGACGTCGCCGGGATTTCCGATCGCAGTCAAGCTCAACTCGGCGGACTTTCAGCGCGGTGGATTTGCACCCGACGATGCGATCCTCGTCGTGCGTGCGCTCGAAACCGAGGGGGTCGATCTCATCGAGGTGTCCGGTGGCAACTACGAGAGCCCGGCGATGGTTGGACGCGGCGAGCTTGCTGCGCACGCCCGCGCGAGCACGGTCGCGCGCGAGGCCTACTTTCTCGAGTATGCGCAGCGATTGCATGAGCACACCGCGGTGCCCCTGATGTTGACCGGTGGCCTGCGCACCGCCGCAGCGATGGCCGAGGTCGTCGCGAGCGGGGCGGCGGCGGTCGTGGGCCTCGGACGCCCCATGACGCTGCAGCCCGAGCTACCGGCGCGAATCCTCGACGGATCGGTGACCGCGGCGGACACCTTCTCGGCACGCACCGGCGTGCGCAAGCTCGACGACGCGCTGGCCGTCGTGTGGTTCCAGGAGCAGATCCATCGCATGGCCGACGGACTCGACCCCGACCCGCGACTGGGCAAGCTCGGGGTCGTGTGGCGATTGCTGCTCGCGAACCTGCGCGGGTGAGAGGCGGGGCCCGGCTACCCCTGTCCATCGACACGCGCAACCGCGACCCGAGGCGGCGTCTGCCCTCGCAGATCCAGGGACCGTCTTGGCGTCGTACCCTGACATCGCCGACGCCCGACGGCGAAGGCCCCCGGAACCCGCCCGTGGATCCCGACGCCGACGCGCCCACGCTGACCCTCGCCGGCGGACGCTATCGCGTCGACGGGCTGCTGGGCGAAGGCGGGATGGGCCGGGTGTTCTCCGGTCACGACGCGCAGCTGCGTCGAGCGGTGGCGATCAAGGCGATCCGCAGTGGTACGGCGGCAGCGCTGCTGCGCGACGAGGCCCGCGCCATGGCGCGACTGCATCACCCCAACGTGGTCGACGTGTTCCCTACTGCGCGGAGGGACCGGCACTCGCAGCGCTGTGCGGGGCGGCGGGGTCGTCACGGCAACAGCACGCAGGCCCCGATGGCGGACTGGTTGGAGCACAGTCCGGGATCCTGGCCCGGCGCGTACCAGGGCACACACGTCGTCGCGAACAGCAAGCCAGGGCACGGGTCCGGGCCCGCGGGATCGCAGAACGGTGCACAGCAGCCGCTGCCCTCGCACGCGGGGACGATCTCAGCATCCGCGCAAAAGTTGCCCGCATCGCAGACGTTGAGGAACTCGCACGGATCACCGATCGCACCTTCGGTGCCCGAGGCATCGGGTGCGCAGGCGAAGTTACCGTAGCTCGGGTAGCAGCCCTGACCTTCGGAGCAGTTCTGCGCAACGGGATCGCACTCTGGCAGACAAAGGATCAGCGTGCCTTCGGCGAAGATGTTGCAATGGGTACACGGGTCCTCGCACAGTGGCTGCGCCTCGCTGCCGTGGCAGAAGGCGACGCACTCGCCCATGTTCGTGTCCGGGTCGAGGTTCCTGCACATCGAGCCCAGGGCGCAGTCGTCGAGCCCACTGTTGTCGGAGCCGACCACGGAGCACGGCTCGCCGACCGCGTTCGGCATGTCGGCGAGCGGCGAGCAACGCGTGAGCTCCCAGCTACTCCCGCCATTGGCCCCGTGCGGCATGCACTTCTCACCGGTCGGGCAGTC
The DNA here is from genome assembly GCA_947492135.1 of Deltaproteobacteria bacterium. Classification (GTDB taxonomy): domain Bacteria; phylum Myxococcota_A; class Polyangia; order Nannocystales; family Nannocystaceae; genus Xiheibacterium. The sequence goes on from CANLQR010000012.1 coordinate 9,515, forward strand.
CTGCGCCCAGACATCGCAGGCGCGCGACGCAGCGGCGAGGTCGGGCGCGATGATGAACATCGTGTCGTCGCCCGGTGCACTCGGATCGGTGGTGTTCGATGCCGATGACGTCGACGAGCCCGTGGAGCTCGAGCCGGAACCAGAGCCCGAGTCGGACGCGCGAGTCCCAGCGGACGTGGTCGTGCCGGTGCTTCCGGCAACCGACGACATCTCGGCATACGGCTCGCAGCCGACCAGCAGGCCGGCCGCGAGGCACCAGCGGGCGCGAGGCGTCACCTTTTCACGGTATCACGGTCTCGACGGCCGCTTCGCGCGGCTCGACCGACGCGCACCCTGGAGAACGCTTGCGGCGCGACGCGCCACCAACGTGGTCATGACCACGACCTTGCAGCGTGATGGCCTCGGCGAATGGAACGGCGCTTCGACGGGAGTCGACGCGAAGGCCCGGACCCCCCGCCCGAGCTGCCCGCAGCCGTTGATCCTGCGATGACATCGAGATCCCTCGGGTTCGGCTGCGGCGAGCACGACTCGCCGCGTCTTCGAGCGCGCCGCGTCGCTTTGCCGTAGTGCGAGCGAGCCTCGAGCGATTGCCGGGCGAGACGCCGCGCTCGAGTGCCGAACTTCCTGCATCATCGTGTCGCGCGATGACCGAGCCAGCCCCACCACGTTGATCCTGCTGCGTTTGCGTTGCTCCTGCTCGCACGGCGAATGCGACGAACCCGAAGGCCTGGGCTGGTGTCCCGAAGGCACAGACGCCGCCGACTGTGCGGGCGGCGGAGGCGCTAGCTGCAGCGCCGATACGTGCTCGGGCTGCGTTACCGACTGCACCGCGGGAGAGTGCGTGCAGTGCTGCTGGGATTGCAACGGCAGCAGCTGCGAGCAGACCTGCAACTTCTGACGTGACCGGGAATCCCGGCTCGCGCAACGCCACCACACCGCGATGTCGCTGGCGTCGCGGGCGCTCATCGGCGAAGCCCGCCGCTGCTCGCCGCGGTCGGGTTGACTGGCTCGGTCATCAGCGCCCCGCGATCATGCACGAAGTCGGCGCCTGAGCCCGCGATCGCAGAGCCACCGGGGGCACTTCGCGGCGGTCCAGCCTGCGCCTCGGAGACCACCGGTTTGCGGTCTAGCCCGGCCCAGGGGCTGTCAGAGATTCTGCGGGTGAGGTCCCTACCGGACTTCAACCCAAGAGAAAAGGACGGTAGGGTCTACCAGTGAGCGCTGCGCAGCCACAGGTCGCACCACCCCCGCCGCCCGGTGAGGAACACCCGGACTGGCGCGCCGCGGGCGAGTTTGGTGTTGATCTCGCGCTGCTCGAGATGCGCCTCAACATGACGCCGCACCAGCGGCTCGAGGCCCTCGCCGGGATGGAGCGACTGCACCGGCAGATCTTCGGTCGAGCCGCAGCGAAGGCCGCTGGGTGACGCGGGAGCAACGAACCGTCGACCTCCTCGAGATCGTTGCGGCTGCAGGGGTGGAGTTCGTGGTGATCGGCGGGGTCGCGGCCCACGCCTGGGGCTCGACGCTGTGGACCGAGGATCTCGATCTCGCGATGTCGTTCACGCACGATCAGGTCTCGCGGCTGCTCGACGCCCTCGGCCCCTACGCGCCTCGGCACGCCACCCGACCAGATCTGGGTGTCATCAAGGACCCGATCCCGTACCTCATGACGTTCCGCATGCTCCTGATCGAGACGAGCATCGGCCGGATCGACGTCCTTCGCGAAGTGGCACCGCTGGGTGGCCATGCCGACCTCGTAGGCGCCGCGGTCGAGATGGAGATATCCGGCCACACCTATCGGATCATCGGCATCGACGACCTCATCACCATCAAGCAGCACGTCGCTCGGCCCAAAGACCTCCAGGCCGCTGTCGAACTCCGCGCGATTCGCAGCCGGCTCGTGCGATGATCGACAGTGGAGGCCGAGTTTTCATCGAAGCGGTAGCAATCGTGGCCGATCGCTTGCTCGCAAACCGTGATCGCCCACGGCGCTGGGATTCGGATCGAGCGGCGAGCAGCGTGTGGCGTTCCACGAGCCGCCGCCGTCGTTCGCCCAGGGCATGCACTTCTCGCCCTCGGGGCAGTCCTGGGCCCAGATGAAGGGGATGCCGCCGGCTACCTCGTCGGGCCCAGCGGCGTAAGTCGCCGAAGTCGGCGCCGTGACCCGTTGAACGCGAGGTCGCAAGGCCAGGATCGACCATCCTAGACGATTGCATGTCATCAGCATGTTGAAGCTCCGGGCGCGACCGCGATATCGCGGTCAGTCACACGTGCCCTCCATCGCGCCGACCACCAAGTCACGCACCCAGACCTCGCCGGTCGCGCCGCGCACGGTCGCCGCGGTCCAGGAAGAACCGTCCTCGCTGAACGCAAACGCGGTGCCCATGGTGCCCACGACCGCATACGCCCCGTCGGCATACGCCACCGCGCGCCCGGGAATCCCGGCGTCGCCCAACTCTGTCCAGGTGTTGCCATCGGGCGAACCAAAGACTCGCGAGCCCGACAGTGCGAGAAACTCGCCGTCGGCCTCCGCGAGATCCTGGATGCTCTCGCCTGTGGGAGCAGCGATCGTCGACCAGCTGGTGCCGCGATCGGGCGAGCGACACACGTCGTTGGTGCCGACCAACAGAACGTCGCCGACGAGCACGATGTCGCCCCAGTGCTGAATCGGATCGCTGCAGGCAGAACTGTACCCTGTGCCTTCGGACCAACTCATGCCGCCGTCGTCGCTGACCACCACGAAGTGGCCGGCGGGATGGTCGTTGCCGCTTTGGCTCTCGACCGACGCCACGATCAAGCCTTGGTCGGCAAACCCTCGCAGCTGGCGCAGCTGCTCGGAACCCGGCGGCAAGGACACATCGCTCGTCTGCCACTGCTGACCATCGTCCGAACGCCACACCGATTGACTGAACACCAGAAACTCGGTCCCGGTGTAGGCAACACCCGAGGTGTAGATCGCGTACCCCACCGCGGCATCGCCGTCGATGAAGTTCCGCGGGGGCAAGTCGAGCCACGAGCGGCCGTCGTTCGAATGCAGCAGGTGCCCACCTTCGCCACCCCAGCCGAGGCCCGCAACGAACGCGCCGTTGCCAAACGCAAGGCCGCCAAAGCCGGTCCATTGCGTGTGATCGCCCTGCTCGTCGGAGAACGCGTGGACCGTCCAACTGTGCCCGCGATCGCACGAACTCGCGGTCCAGCCCCCGTCACCGAGCGCGACGAACACGGGGTTGGTGACCGCCCCCGAGCTCGTGCTGTCGGACGAGCTGGTTTCGGTCGGGTCGCCGGCGGTGCTCGACGACGACGATTCGGTCGTGGACTGCGAGGTCGAGCCCGCCGTCGAGGTCGCAGTCGCGGTCGTGAGCTCCGCCGTGCCCATACCGTCCGCCGCTGTCGAGTCGTTGTCGGTCGCCGCGGCATCGCCGGACACCGGATCGGAGCAGCTACCGAGCGCCAGCGCGATCAACGGTTTCGTCAACACCAGGCGCGCCTGCAGGGTTCGTCGTGCCATGAAGATCCGAGAGTCGACACCACAGCCCTGCGATCGGGGTGAACACTTTTTCGCTCCGGGTCACCGATTCCCACTACGCGGCACTTTGTGGCATCTTTGCCCACGGGCCAAGGCTTCGCGGGGCATGATAGTTCTCGCCGCTACGACCCTCGCAACCGCACTTTCGCGGTTGGTAGAGCCCGCCGCCGCAACGCCGCAGGCTCGGGTCATCGTGGTCCAGCTTGGCCAAGACGACGGCCCGGCAAGCCACGAGTTCGCGTCGTTGGTGCAGCGCTATGGTGATCACGCATCGCCGGTGATCCTCGTAGAGGAGCCCGACCCGCAGCTGTCACGGCTGGCCGCGGCGCGGCGACGGTGCACGGCCCAGGTGTTGGGTGTGTTCTGGCTCGATGCCCACCGCCCCGACGAATGGCGGCTGTACGCGCTGCCGTGCGCAACCGACCGACCGCTGGTGCGCGAGATCGTCGTCAGCCCGGGTGCCGAGCAAGCCGCGATCGAGGCCTCGTGGTTGATCACGAGCTCGAGTGCGACCGCGATCGCCGAAGGTCATGCGCTGGCGATGGCCGAGGCCAACACCGACGCGATCGACGATGCACCGGCGCAGGCTGTGGTGCCCTCCACGACCGTGCCGCGGCCGACCACGCCAACGCCTCCACCGGCCAAGCCCACCCGAAAACCATGGCGCCTTCGGGCCAGCGTGGCCTACGCAGGCGAAGCCCTTGCGCGGGCGATCCCCTGGCGCAGCGGGGTCTGGGCGGCGCTGGCGTGGGCACCACGTCCGCGGCTGCGCATCGGCGGGTGGTACGAGTTCCTCGCAGCGGCCCGGCTCGACGATCCGCCGGGCTTTGCGGTGTGGCGGCACGGCATGGCACTGACGGTCGCGGCAGTACTGCCCGCGACCCGCAGGCTGACGTTCGAGCTGCGCGGCGGTCCCGAGCTGGAGCTGTCACGATGGCGTTCGCAGGCGCAGGGCCGCGGCCCGCGGCGGTTCGTTCCCCGGGTTGGGGGCGATGTCACCGTGCAGATCGGGCTGGCGCGGGGGGTCGCGCTCGAGTTCGGCGCAGGGCTCGCGGTTGCCCTGATCGATGTCGATCTGGTCACTTGCGCAGCGCCGGCGTCGGGCAGTGCCGCGGGCTGTTCGGGGCCAAATCGCAGGGTCGTCGCGGACTCCTGGCGGGTGCGGCCACGCGCCAGGGCGGGGCTTGGTGTGCAATTCTGAGCCCGGTGCCGAGGTTCGTTCACCCGAATCCCCGGCCGTGCGCCTCAGGCAGACAGTGGGGACTGCACTCGCGATCGCCTGGCCGATGGCCGGACACTGGGAGGCCGAGGTGATTCACGACGCCGACGTCGCCTTGCTGCGGGCCGTGTCGCGCGCCGACGCCCGCGCCGAGGTCGAGTTGATCCGACGGTTGATGCCGGTGCTGCGGGCGGCAGCGCGCACGATCCTCGGCAACGGCAGCGATGCCGACGACGGCGTTCAGATCGCGCTGCTGCGAGTGCTCGAACGCGCCTCGACCTACCGGGGTGAGGCTGCGCTCGAAGGCTGGGCGCGAACCATCGGTGTGCGTGCGTGCTTGCGATTGGGCGAGACGCTTCGCCGCCATCGCCCCACCAGCGACGAACCGATCGATGAGCAGCCACCCGCCGCGACCGATGACGACGACGCGCTCGTCGACGAGTTGCCGGGGTCGATCACGGAGTATCTCGAACGCCTGCCGGACAACCAGCGCGAGGCCCTGGTATTGCGCCACGCGCTGGGCTACTCGGTGCTCGAGGTGGCCGAGCTGTTGAACGTGCCCATCGACACGGCGAAGTCGCGGCTGTTGTTCGGCCTTCGGGCGCTGCGCAAGGCGATTCGTCGTGATCGACTCGTGGGCGTCCGCTATGGCGGAGCGAGCGGAGGGCGTGGTGTCTGACGCCTTCGACTCCGGTGAGCGACGCGATGCCGTGACCGCGGGACTCGCCGCGCTCGGGCAACCCGAGGGCCTGCGCGAAGACGATCACGCGCGGGGTATGTCGGTCCTCGCGGACTTTCGGGCCGCACGAGCTCGGCGTACGCGGGTGCGGACCGTCGCCGTGGTCGTGTGCTCGATGGCCGCCGCAGTGGCCCTGACGTGGTTGGTCGCGCCGCAGCTGCGCGCGCGGGGCTTCGAGGTCGACCAGGGCGAGTTTCTCGTGCAGCAGGCCCGCGTCGCGAGCGGATCGCAGGTCGCTGCGGGCGAGTGGCTCGAGCCCAACGCGGCGCGTGCCTGTGTTCGTGTGGCCACGCGAAGGGTCTGCGGCGAGCCCGGAGCGCGGCTGCGTGTGCTCGACGACCAGACCATCGAGCTCGGGCGTGGCCGTGTGAGCGCCGATGGGACCCTACGGGTCGTCACGCCGATCGGTGTGCTCGATGCCGGCGAAGGCGGTCTCGACCTCGCGCTCGACGACGATGGCCAATGGCTCACGATCGACGGTGCCAACGTCACGCTCACGCAAGACGGCAAGGCGACCGACTTGTCGGCGGGCGCTCGCGTGACCCATCTGGCAGTCGTGACCGAACGGTTCGCAGCTGCAACACCGGCCCAAGCGGCGCCGCGGGTCGAGCCCCAACCTGCCGCGCCCGCCGTTTCTGCGGCACCGGCACTCGAGGCTGCGGTCGCGCCTCAGGAGGTGCCGACCAAAGCGCGACCGGGTCGCGTGACCCCTGCGGTTGTCCTCTCGGCCGGCGACTTGTTGGCGGCCGCCCGCGAGCTCGCCGGTGGCGGCAAGCTTGCGGCGGCGGCGGCGGCCTACCAGAAGCTCCTCGATGCCTACCCAAGCTCGGGTGAGTCGCGCGCGGCGTTGGTCTCGCTGGGCCGTGTGCAAGCCGATCTCGGGCGCCATGCAGCCGCGCTCTCGGCGTTCACGCGCTACCTCGGTGGTGGGGCCGGGCCGCTTGCCGAGGAGGCGCACATGGGACGCATTGAAGCCTTGGATGCGCTCGGCCGCACCGCCGATCGTGATCGTGCGATCGCGGGGCTCGAGGCCGCCCACCCACGCAGCGTGTACCTGACCAAAGCCCGCGCGCTCAAAGCCGTCGCGCCGTAGCGCTCGCGCTATTCAACGCAGACTTCGAAGTCGTCGACACCGATGCTCCCGCGCTCGGGATCATCGGCGGCGGTCTGCGCCATGATCAGCGCAGTGCTTTGGGCGAAGTCGGAGAGCTTGTCGCGCGAGGTCAAGGTGAAGAACGTTTGGCCGTCGTCCGAGACCTCGAAGTGCACGACGGCTCCCTCGGCGCGCATCTGAATCCACTCGGGATAGGTGGCTTTCGGAAAGTCCTCGCGGTACTGCTCGACCAGTCCAATCGCGGCGCTGATGCTGACCGAACCCCCGCTGAGTTGCATGGAAATCTCGGTGCCGGTCTCATCGCTGATCTTCAAGAACAGCAGCACCGGACGTGACACTGCCGGTGGGATCGGAACGCGCAAGCGAGCGTGTCCGGTGGTGAACGGAAACACGTAGTTGTAGGCCCCGACGACGCCGGTGTCCCACAGGCCGAAGCTCGGCGGGGTCAGCTCGAGCAGCCCGCCGATCTCCGCAAGGGTCGAGTCCTGCTCCATCCAGGTGTTCCACAGCGGATCGATGGTGCCATTTTCGAAATCGTCGCTGAAGCAGCCGGGGCCGACGAAACCGGCGTCCTCCGGCGTGGTCGTGCTCGAGGATCCGCTCGCTGTCGAACTCGATGAACCGGCACCACTGCTGCCGCCGAAGTAGCCAACGATTTCGTCGCCACAACCCGGCGCGCCGACGAGCGCACACAGCATCGTCAAGGTCATGCGCCAAGCCGCGTCCACGCGATCATCAGCATACACCAGCGGTTGGGCTCGCCACAGCCCCGCGGTGCGAGTTCCACGGGCGCCACGCGGGCCCCCGATACAAGAAGTGACGCTCACCGCCTCTCGGTTCACGGCTGCGATCATAAAAAATCCTCATGAGCCACACCCGGCAATTCCGCGCGGGGCTGGTGTCGAAGGCATGAGGGTCGATGACACCGCGTCGACCCGGAGGGTGAACTGTTGGCGACGTCACGAATGCGAGATGGGGAATATCGACCGCTGGGTTTCGCCGCAGAAGCAGTGGCGCTGCGGGCCGAGCGGCTGCGCCGCGAAGGACGGCACCTCGCCGCCGCACTCGAGTGGCGGGCGGTGGTTCGCATCGATTCCAAGGATAGCTACGCCGCGCTGCGGTGGGCCGATAGCTGCATTCGCGGTGGGCAACGCGGGCGCGCGGCCGAGGCCTACCTGACGGCAGCGACCATCTTCGCCGGCGCGGGCGAGCCGCGACGCGCCATGGTGCTGGCGCGGCGCGCGATGGAGATCGAACCGGCCGAGGTGATCAGCGCCCGCATCGGGATCGTGGTGCATGCGTGCGGCCGCGAGGCCGAGGCCTTGTGCGAGACCGCGGCGCGGGCCCACGTCGCAGCAGGCCGCTTCGATCGCGCCCGCGAGCTGCGCGAGCTGCTGGTGGAGTGTGATCCCGGCAGCGTCACCAAAACCCTACTGGTCGCCGAGATCGAGCACGAGCACGGCGATCCCTCGCGCGCGGCCCACCAGCTGACTGCGGCCGCGTCGCGCATGCACGCCACGGGTCGTACCGGCGAGTACGTACGGATTGCAGAGACGATGCTCGCCCACGGGCGGCATGACCCCGAGACCACGTTGGAGCTGGTGCGTATCTACCTTCGCCGCGGCCAGGCAGCCGCAGCGGTGACGAAGCTCGAGCTGTTGCTGCGACATGCGCCCGCTCGACTCGAGATCGTCGAGCTCCTGGTTCGCTGCCATGCGGCACTGGGTGACACCGCCGCGGCGCTGCGCCTGCTGGAGAACACCCTGCGTCGTCGCGGTCACGACGAGATCACGCTGGGTCGGCTGTGCGAGCGGGCCGAGGCCTTCGACAGCCGCGATCCCGGGTTTGCGGCGGCGGTCCGTCTGCTGCGCAACCGGCCCATGCCGGTGCACCGCTCACCGCCACCTCCGCCACTGTGGGCCCGGTCTGGGCGCGGGGTGCCGTGCGAGCCGAGCGTGGTCGAGCTGCAGCCCTCAGACGCGGTCAATCCACCGCCGCCCGCTTGGCATCCACGGCAATCAGGCCACTGACTCGCTCACGCGCAGCACGGGTCGTGGACGTGGACGTGGACGTGGACGTGGACGTGGACGTGGTCGTGGACGTGGACGTGGTCGTGGTCGTGGTCGTGAACGTGGTCGTGTCCACAAGGAGCCCTTCCTCGGCAGGTCCTGATGCAACGACGTTCACCACCACGGCCACGTCGGCCGGAGCGGAGGCGATCCCGGTCGGATGAAAGCACCGAGTCGAGCGGAACGATCTCCGATGCAACTTGCGACCGATTGACACCCGGGGCCTTGTTCGCGGAGGGGGATCGCAAGGGTGCGGCGCCGCGGAACCGACGCGTCAGCGCAGGCCGCGGGGGATCTGCGGCGGATTGACCACCCTGGTTTCGCCGACCGGCGGCAACGCAAAGGGCTCGAGCCCCCGCGGCGTGGCGTCGAGGAACAGCAGGCTGGGATCCTCGAGCGGCACTCGAAACCGAAACAACACCGCCTGCGGGCCCTCGTCGTCCGTCGCGCGCAGCACCTTGGCCGAGAAGATCCCCACGTCGATCCGATCACCCGGCTGCAGTGCGTCACGCGGTGCGCGAAACAACGCCTCCTGGTAGTCGAGGTGCAGCGCAGGCCCGACCGCCGACAGCTCGATCGTGCGCGCGTCGAGTCTGCGGACCAGATGCCGACGCGTATCCATGACCAACGAGTGCCACGAGTCCGGCACCGGCCGTCCCACGAGATCCATGGTGGCGTAGCCATAGATCCCCGTGACCAGGTCGGGTGCCGCGAGCACGAACACATGCTTGCCCGTGAGGTCGCGGGCGTGGACCTCGGGGCTATCGAAGAAGTCGCGGTGGGCGTCGCGGACCTCCGCGAGGGCACCCAGCTGCATGCGGCCGAAGATCGCGTCGGAAACGAGATGCTCGAACGCGAGCGCCAACGCCAGCAGCGTGACGATGATGCGACGCACGAGCGACCCGGCGCCGCGCGGCCGGCCCGCCGCCGCGGCGCGCCACAAGCGAATCGCGACCAGTACCGTCATCGCGAAGAACGCAGCACCGGCGACACTGGGCACCAACAACGCGCGCGTGGCCGGAGGGATCGCTGCCAGTGGGACGAGGCCCACAATGCTGCCCCAGATCAGCACGACCAGGCCTCGACGCTCGCGACCGCGCAAGTACGGACGGCATAGCCACCACGCACCTGCGGACATCACCGCGGTGATGCCACCCGCAAGCAAAGCGTGACGAACCGAGCGTCGAGGTGGATCGAACTCGACGCCGTCGAACAGCCACGGCGGAATCCCGGTCCACTCGTAGCGCAGCCACAGACGCTCGGACTCGCCGGAGATGCCCGCGAAAACCTCTGCTGCCATACGGGTCACGCGGTTTCCGAGCTCGCCCACGAAGGTGCCGGGGTCGCTCATGGGGTCGACGTAGGTGGTCGCACCGTAGACGCCGCAGCCGATCACGAGGTAGGCGACCGCGAATCCGACCGCCGCGAAGGCGGCGGGCCCGAGCGCCAGCACCCGCGTCCGCACGCCGCCACGCCCGACCACGAGCTCCCACGCCGCCACCAAGGGCACCACGCTGATGGCGTATTCGCCGGCCGCGAACGCGGTGATCCACAGCGCGCCTTCGATCGCGACCGCCCCGCGGATCGGCCTCGCGGCTCGCCGCCGGCGGATGTGGACCGACAGCGCGAGCAGGCCGAACGTCGCGGAGATCATCGCGCAGCGGTTGGCCAGCCAGCCGACCGTCCATGACAACGGTTCGTCGACCGCAAACGCCAGCAGCGCCAGCAGTGCGAGTCGACGCCCGACCAGGTCGATCAACACCCGGGCCACAGCTCCGAGCAGCGCGGTCATCCATAACAGCGAGTGAACGTGCGGCCATGGCGAGTTGCGGGGCAGCACCGCCATGTCGAACCACACCAGCGCGCTCGACAGCGGGCGCAGGTGGGCGAAACGAAAGTGCGGCACCGTCCACCATGGCAGCGCGCCTTTGTGCGCGAGCATGGCCGTGTTCTCGGGGTCCTCGAGGGCGAAGAAGTACAGACCCAGCGGTGACTTGGGGCCGAACAATCCGTCGACGTAAGCGAGCTGGAACAGATCGTCGGCCAACGGGCCGAGCGACAGCGCCGGTAGATAGAACACCACCGCGGCCGCGACGATGGCGCCAAACCATAACCGCTGCGCGAGCTGGACCCGCTGGACCCGCTGCAGCCGCGCGCTCACCCGCCGCTCCACACCGAGTAGCACGCGAGCACGAAGCTCAGGCCACACAGCACGCGCAACCGATTCCATAGCGCGAGCGGAGCGGCGTCGCCGACCTTCCACAAGGCGGCCAGGGCTGCCGGTATGGCGACCCACAGACCAAACGCCCACGCGGTGTGCACGGCCGCGAGCAAGGCTATCCCGCGAACCAGCGCGAGCGTGGGCGCGCGGCCCCAGACGACCGCCGTGGTGCGGACGCCACGGGCCTTGTCGTCGTCGAGATCACGCAGCACTTGGACCGACTCGAACACGCCGGAGAACAACCCCAGCATGATCAGCAGCGGCATTGCGGTTTCGATCGCAGCTGGCGGCACGCCCACCATCGGCATTGCCATGCCCCACGCCATCATGGCGAGCACGTCGACCACCGGGCGCCGCTTGAGCACGACCGAATATGCCCAGCACACCCCACCGCCCAGCCATAACGGGATCCACAAGCCGCCGCCAAACCACGCCGCGATGACGCCGAGCACCACCACAGCGCCAAGCTGGGCGCGAACCGCCGCCGCGCGGTGGGCCATCAGAAACGCCGTCTTGTCGTGCTCGCGCCCCGCCGCCTCGAGGTCCGCGTCGCCATCGACGTAGTCGTTGTTCAGGTAGACCAGTACGTTGAGCAGCAGCCCGAAACCCAAGCGCACCGCGATCTCGCCGACGGGCAGGTGCAGCGCGATCGCGATCGCCACCGCGCCCCCGAGGTTGGCCATCTCGAACCGACGCAATCGGTACGAGGCCACGTCAGCGAGGATCTGCAATTCTGCGCGCAAACGACGGGCCTGGGGCGGGCGCTTTTCTGGCGAGATGGTCCCACGATCAGGGGCCCGCGTACCAGACCCTTACCACGAAGGCTGCTGGTGGACGTCGTCCTCGAGCTCGCCGGCTCCGTCGCCGCCGCCCTTGCGCCGGCGCTGCTTGGCGGCTTCTGCCAGCTCGCGCTGGGCGACGGCGATGCGGGGCCCGAGGATCCGGTTGGTGTCGTTGAGCTTGCCGATCAGCTCGGGCGTGATGGGGTGGCGTTCGTCGACCGCGGCGTAGAGGATGTCGAAGACCTCTGCGATTGCCGGCTCGACCGAGCTCGACTCGGGCCGGACCTGGGTCCGATTGCCGGGCTTGACGGCCGTCAAGGCGGCCACGGGGTCGCCGCGTCCCAGCCACTTCATGGTCTCGGTGATGACCTTCTCGGGGTCCTTCAAGAGTCCATCGTAGGACTGCACATGCACGCGGTGCCGTCGGGTCACGATGTCGCGTACCAGCGTGAAGTTCTCGTGCCACCACTCGAGCACGGCGGGCATGCGAGGTGGCGCCGACGAGCCGGGATTGATGGTCAGTCGATGCTCGTCTTCCATCGCATACAGGCGATCGAGCGAGCGCTCGTACTCGCGCCAGTGTCGCATCGTCGCGACGACGTGGCCGATGTACGCCCGATCGGTCCGAACCAGCCCAGGCACGAAGACCTTGACGATGTGATTTTCGACCTGTTCGGGGAAGAAGTAGTCACCCGTACGCGGATGGGGATTGGTGGCCCAGTAGATGCCACGGCGGAGGATCGACTCGTAGAACCCGTCGGGATTCGCATCCTTGATCGTGTCGGCCCACGTCCGTGGGAACGCCTCGCCAAAGGGCACGAAGCCCCCGGCGATCAGGATCTGCATCCACATCGAGGTCCCCGAGCGCTTGGTACCGGTGACGATGATCATTGTGCTCCCACAGTGCCGACCCACAATCCGATTAGAACGGGCACGGGATCGGGACGAACGGGCTCATGAACGGGAACGCACCCTGCTGGTACGAATAATACTGGTTGGTGAGCAACACCCAGTGCTCGGCGATGGCATCGAGGCCCTCGCCATCGAGGTCGGAGATGCCCGGCCCGTTGTTCGAGTAGTGCAGGAAGAGCGCGGCCACGTCGGCGCCATTGTTCAGTCGATCGGCCAGTTGCTGGCAGATGTTCGAGGTCATCGCCTGATCGAGCGAGAGCAGCACGCGGTCCGCGTAGGGGCTGTTGGTGACGCTCACCACGTTGACGTTGGGGCCCGCTGGCGTATAGCACCACTCGTTGCATTCCTCGCCGGTGGTGTAGTCGCCGTAGCAGTACTCCATGCAGACCTCTTCGCCGTTCCAGCGGCCGAGGTCCGAGTACCAGGTGGCTTCGGAGTAGTACGCGTTGGAGAACGTCGCCGAGAGTCGGAACTTCTTGGTGTCGATGGCGCCGATCGCCGCGATGGGCTCGCTGAAGAACAGCTCGACCGTGTAGGCGTCGAGGACCTGGGCGTTGATCAGCTGCGGCGGTCCCGGCAGCGGGATGGTCCCCGTCGGATCGACGGTCGGATCGACGGTCGGATCGACCGTGGGGTCGCTGGTGGGATTGCCCGACGGGTCGCTGGGGTTCGAGGTCGGATCGCCGGTCGGATCGGAGGGGTTGGACCCGGTCGGGTCGGAATCGGTGCCGCCGGCGTCGTCCAGGCCCAGCACCCTGGGCCCACACCCGAGCACGAGCGTACCGGTCGCCACCAGCAAAGGAACGTGACGCTTTAGACTCAACCTAACCATACGAGTTCTAGTAGCGTTTCAGATGGACCCATGCCGGTCAAGTCGCGTGCCATTGTTCGCAGGCAAAGGGCGGCGGCTCGGCGCCGATCGCGGTGTTTCGATGACCCGGGTGTTCGTGCGAAGGTCGGCTTGGGACGACCGCGGGCGGAGACAACATGAACGAGAACGCAGGGCAACGACATGCACGGGCACTGATCGCGGCGATGCTGATGCTGGGCTGTGGGACGCAATCGGGCCCCCAAGCCCAAAGCGAGGGCACCGAAGCGACCTCGATTTCGCCGACGGCGACCACGAGTGATGAGGAGACGACCGCGGGTTCGGGTACCACGACCACGGCGATGGGTGATTCGACCCTCGCCGACAGCTCGGCAAGCCTGACGCTCGACAGTGGCGACGATCGTGGAGACGGACCCAAGTTCGACCTCGGCGGCGAAGAAACCGAAGGCGCGGGCGATGCCACGATCCAAGGTGTGGTGTACGGCCCCGATGGCGAGCTGCCGGTCAGCGGTGCGTTGGTCTACATCACCGAGAACGAGCCCGCAGGCATCCCGCAGCAGGTGTATTGCGCCGAGTGCGAAGAGCTCGATCCTTCGGCGGACGGTACGCTGTCCAATCCCGATGGCAGCTTCACTTTGAACACGAACTCCGGCCCCGGGAAGTTCCTGGTCGTGCAAAAAGGCCAGTTCCTGCGCATCACACCGATCATCGTGGGGCCTGGCGGCGTGATGCTGCAGCCGAACATCACGACGTTGCCGGATCACAACGATCCCGCGGCGGGTTTGTACATCCCGCTCATCGCGGTCGCCGACGCCAACTTCGACCGGCTCGAGGATGCCCTGGGCAAGTTCGGCCTGGGCGACACGCTCATCGCGAACTTCGAGGAGCGCGTGGTCCCTGGCACCGAGAACTTCGATCTCTGGGAAAACGGCCGTGACCCCGGCGCCGATGGGCTGACCTCGCAGGGCACCCTCGAGGAGCTGATCTCGGATCCCGCCGCACTGGCCCAGTACCACGTCATTTTCGTGCCGTGCAGCAGCGACACCTTCGTCTCGGCGCTGACCCCGGCGAACGTGCAGAACATCCGCGACTGGGTGGCCGCTGGCGGCCGCTGGTACGTCTCCGACTGGGCCAACGAATGGATGCAGCAGGTGTTTCCGGAGTACCAAGAACTCGCGGGATGGAACGGCAGCACCGGCAGCGCCGACAACGGCTCCTATGATTCGCTGGCCGGGATTCTCGACGATGGTCTGCTCGCGTGGCTGGAGGCCCTGCCCGCGCAGTTCCTCGACATCAATCCGCTCAACGACGAGGCCCATCCCGATCTGTTCTCGCTGCCCCAGGTGCTGACCACCGACAACTGGTCGGGCATCCAGAGCACGCTGCCGGTGCTGGTCGACGACGGCCAGGGCGGGATGATCGACGTCGGTCACAAGGTCTGGCTCGAGGGTCCTGGCGGCGAGCCGGCCGCCGTGCATCCGCTGACGGTCACGGGGCAGTTCGGCTGCGGCAAGCTGCAGTTCACCAGCTATCACACCGCAGAGTTCTTCAACTACGTCGGCCTATCGCCGCAGGAACTCGTCTTGGTCTACACGATTCTCGAAATCGGGGTATGCCAGGAAGCCTTGCCGCCGCCGGGATGAACGGGCGTCGGACAGCTTCGCCCACCTTCGTGGGCATCGTTGGCCTCGCGGTGGCGTGTTCGGCTGCCGAGGATGGTTCGCAGGCCAAGCCGAGCGTCGGCCCGACGATCGTCGACGTCGCGCCGCCCACAGCACCGGCCGCGACCGCGACCGATCTTGCCGGTGCGGCGATCGATCCATTCGCGGATGCGACCACCGAGGTGGTCGTGCTCGCGTTCGTCACCCCCGATTGCCCGGTGTCCAATCGCTATGCCCCGGAGCTCGCCCGCATTGCCGCGGCACAGTCGCCCGCGCGAGTGTCATGGTGGCTCGTCTATCCCGATCCCGACGTCGATGCCGCCCAGATCGAGCAGCATCGTCGCGAGTATGGGTTGCCGGGCACACCGGTGCGCGACCCCGCGCATGTGCTCGTGGCGCGCGCGCGGGTCGAGGTGACACCCGAGGTCGCGGTGTTCCATCGCGATGGCGCCACGATGAGCTTGGCGTATCACGGACGAATCGACGATCGGGTGCCCGAGTTCGGCCGCGCGCGGCCCGAGCCGACGCGGCGCGAGCTCGTCGATGCGCTCGACGCGGTGCTGCGTGGGGCTCCGGTGGCGTCGCCTACCGCGGCCGCGGTGGGCTGCCCGATCGACGATCTGCGCTGACGCTGATGGTTCGCTCGGCGACCAGTGGCCGGTTTTCTCCTTGCGCCTACACGAGGGCCTGGTCTAGAGCAGATCGTCCCGAAGAAAGGTTGCTGCGATTTTGACCAGACGATGGACCACGAAGCAGGGAATCGCGCTCGCCGTTCTCGGGGCGCTGGTCGGGAGCGGGTGTAGCGACGAGGGCGTCCGGGCCAATGGGTCGGCTGCGACGATCGACAGCGCTGGCAGTTCGGACTCGAGCGACTCGAGCGGCACGCTGACGGCCGCCGACACCAGCTCGACGTCCGCGGACACCAGCGGCTCGAGCACCACCGACGGCACCACCGGCGCCCCAATGCGGCCGGGCCACACCCAGGGCCAGCTCGTCAACGTCGGCGAACACATGTCCAGCGAGAGCTACGAAATGGTGTTCACGCTCGGCCAACCCAGCCAGACCCAGGCCACCCACGCATCCGCGAACTACCGCCTCCAAGGCGGTTTGATCGGCGCCAGCGGGAGCCCTCCATGAGCTCCGCGTCCCCACGACCGTAGGGCTTTAGCGCGGCGTCCAGGTGTCCTGGGCAACGACGACCACGTCGTACTCGGCGTCGAGCTCGGGTGCGTGCAGTCGCACGTCGCCGTCGGGGCTGAGGCTGGCGTCGATGCCGGCGGCCACCGCAGCGGCGGCCGCATCGGCGCGGATCTGCCCGTGCGCCGTGAGGGCGCCTTGCTCGCGCAGCAGCAGCAGGTTCAACGCGAGTCGGTAGAGGCGGATCCGTAGCTCGGTCTGGTCGGCCTTGTGACTGTATCGCCAGTCAGGTCGCCCGCCGTGGTCGAGGGCCTGACAGAACTCCGTCGTGGCCCGCAGCTGGGTCGCAAACCCGCCCTCTTGCGGATCGAAGGCCGGGTCTTGCGTCCAGCTTCCGAGGGTGAAGATCACGTCGCTCCAGCAAGCGTCGGACACGGTTCGCGACTCGACCGGCAACGCCAGGAGGCGTTCGATCTGCTCGGGGGACCACAGCCACGCCCCTTCGGCCGCCAGACGCCAGGCCTCGACCAGGCGATTCTGGGCGAGCAGCCAGTCGACCAGCGCGCGCGGGCGAACGCCATACTGACGCTCGATCGCGACCACGATCTCGCGCAGCGCGTCGTCGCGCTGGCCACGCCGAAGGAATGTGGAGATGCGCGCGTGGACGATGCGCTGCGCAAGCGCGGCACCTGGCGCCTCGTGAAGGTCCACCGCAGCGAGCTCGGTGGGGTAGGCGCAATAACCGGCCGCCGCCGCCTGCTCGGCGAGCAGCGCGAGGGGGCGCGTTGCCGCGATCCAATGATCCACGTCGATGGGCTCCTCGCCACCTCGCTCGGCCCACTCGAGCCAGCGCGTCGCCGCCGCCCCTTCGAGTTCTGCGGCTGCCGTCGTCCAGGTGTTCGGGTCATCGGCTGCGCTCCAGAGGATCGCGGCGTTGGGCTCGTGGCGCGCCCTTGCAGCGAAGTACTCCTGCGGCGCTCGATCACCCAGGGGCCCCGCTCGCAACGCTGCTCTGACCGCGGCCAGGTCATCGCGCGCGCTGTCGACCGGATCGAGCTCGCGGTCGCGGCACGCCGACATTGTCGCGACGAACAACAGCTTGGTGATGGGTCGCAGCGTCGACGAGTATGCCGCCAACCGCGACGCTGGTCAGCCGCGACCCCGACCCGCGGCTTTCTTTTAGTCCGCCAGCGGCGCGAGCCCGCGTTGCTTGCGACCCGCGTTGTACAAGCCTCGGCGAAAGTCGTTCGGATCCTCGAACTGTGCCAGCGCCTCCCAGATCTCCTCGGGGGTGCTCGCGACCGCGAGGCCCGCGGCGACGAGCGCGGTGCGTTGCTCGACGAACTCGTCGGCGTCGGCCGAGATCGCCATGTAGTTGCCGACGGTCGCGGCCACGAGATCGTACTGACCCTCCGAGTCGAGACGAACCACCGGTGCCTGCTCGAGCGGCGTGTTCTTGGGCCCGCGCCACAGGCCGAGGAAACCCTCCATGTCGCGGCCGAACCACGAGATGAGCTCGTTGGTCGCCAGCATCGCGTCGACGTTCGACATGATGTCCGGATCCACGCGTTCCTTCGCGGTCAGATAGCTCATGTCCGACGGCTCGGGCCACTTGGGGTCGTCCACGAGCTCGAGTTCGAGCGACTCGACCAGCTCGCTGAGGTCCGACAGCTTCTCGCGCAGGAGCTTGAGTTCGGGCGTCATGCCGCGCAAAGGTAGCACGCGGCGACGGCCATCATCTCGGAGCTCAGGTCGAACCCGGCGCTCACTAGAAGCGCCCGGCGAACACGATGCCGCCGTTGCCGCGGCCCGCAAGCGGCGCGAAGCGAAGGCTCGCGAGACGCTCGAACTTCCGGGCTCGACGATTGCCGGCGGAGAACATCGCCATGCCGGCGATCGTCGGCAGGACTCCCGCCGCAGCGAACCCGACGCCCACCCACAGGCCCCTGGCACCGACGGCGCCGGTGGTATAGCCCCCGGCGATCCCGCCACCGACGACGATCAGCCCCGCGCCCACGGCCAGCGTGATCAGGCCCGCCTTGCGCAGCCGCATGGCACTCGCGAGCGCGTCCGAATCGCCGGCGGCGGGTGTCGGCGGCTCGGTGTCGCGCACCGGCATGGGGGCGGTGGAGGTTGGCGTGCTAGAGGTTGGCGTGCTGAAGGTTGCTTCGACGGGACTCGCGAGCGTCACAGCCACGGCCGCAGCGCGTGCAGTATCGGGCTCCCACTTGGCTGGTGCGGGTTGTTCGTTCAGCGGTGCGGCCTTCGCAACGGGGACCCACGGCGACCACTCGAGCCGGACCTCGAGCTTCGCGATCGCTTTTCCCTTCGCCTTCGCCTGGACCAAGCTCGCCCTGAGCGCCGCACCGGTCATGGGCCCGAGTCCTTTGTCGCCGTTTCGGACGTACCAGCGATCGAGCTCGACGAACCACGGTGCGTTGGCCAGGGGCACCCAGCCCTGCGCGCCTTCCCACCACACCGACGTGGCGTCGGTCACCCGCCCGAGCAGGTACGCGTCGACGAACGCCTCGTCGTCGATGGGCCCGACTGTCCGGCCGTCGACCGCGTAGTACCACTGCGTCTGGGGCTCCACAGCGGCGGGCGCCGCTTGCTGGGAGGCGGCCGGCTTCGATGCACGGGCGTGGGCAACCCCTGGGAGACAGGGCAGGACCATGGCGAGATACAGGGCAGCGCGAGCACTCATGCGCTTGGAGTGTTGCCGGCGGCGATTTCGATCCCGCCTGGCCCCAACTTTCCATCCGACCGCTCCTGGGCGCCGCCTGGTCAGCTCTGCGAGAGATCGAAGGCGATCGCCACACCCGGCGTCGCCGCGGCATGTTGCGGAAATCGCCAGCGGGAGACGATGCTGCGCAGACACGGGCGCAGGTGCTCGTCGTCACCGGCTTGGTCGACGACCACTTCGCTAGGCGCTCCGTCGGCGTTGACCGTGAACGTCGCTTGCCAGCGGCCAGCGAGCTCCGGATCGCGCCAGGCCGCGTTTAGGTAGCAGTACTGGAGCTCCCGGCGATGGCGTTCGGCAATGCGACGGATCTCGCGGCGAGACCGATCAATGGGCGCTTGCACTTCGCCGAGCTTCACCTCGACCTTCGGTGGGGATAGCTCGTTGCGATAGGCGTAGGAACGAGGGACGGCGTCGCCGAGCGCCAGGGGCACGGCCTCGTCGGCGAAGGCCTCCTCGACCGCGGCTGCCCAGGTGCCCCAGGGCCCAGCGATCGGCACGACGCCACGCTCGGCCAGCACGATCGGGATCGCCGTCAGCGTCGACGAACCCGCGAGACGTAGCGCGACCTCGACCGGACCGTCGAGGTTGGGGCCGGCCGCGAACGTCAGTACCTCGGCGAGGACCTCGCTGTCGACTTCGACGCCGGCGAGCACGCGGTAGCCGACCGGCTTCGCCTCGAAACCGAGACCACGCGCAAACGTCGTGTTGAACCACCGTGCGAGCTTGCGCCGACCCGCGGGTCCGGCGATGTCGCGAACCAGGTGGCCGTCGATCACCGCCTCGAATACGCCCGCGTGCTCGGGATCGACGCGGACCTCGACATCGACCGTGGCTGTGGCCGTGCGTGGCGTGGTCGTGCGCGAGATCGGTAGCGTGCGAAACGACTCGATCGGGATCGGGATCGGGATCGGGATCGGGTCGGCGGACTCCGCCTGCAACGGTGTCGTCGAGTTCGCGGCGGTGGTCGCCAGCGCCGGCGCGACCTCCACCGACTGCGGCGCCGGGGCCGGCTCCACAGTGGACCCCGTCGAGCACGCGGCCGCCAGCGCGAGACCTAGTCCGAGGCGCAGGCGCGTCATTCGGTGTTCTAGACAGCTCGGCGGTCGCCGAGTTCCGCGGGGGCGTCGATTCGACCGCCCAGGCACGACGCGCAAGCGCGACGGGGTTGTCGATCGCGGCCGGGTTCTACACGCCCGTGAACACCGCGCCGCAGGTCCCGACGATGGATCGGCGCTCGAGGGTCCAGATCGTCGCCGGCGCGCCGATCTCGACCAGCGGCAGCTCGGTGCCCTCCATCTCCTCGATCATCGCGTCGAGAAGCCCCCCGTCGCTGGTCTGGATCGAGATCGTGAGCTTGTGATGGTTGACACCACCGCCGCGCCGCGTCGACGAGCGGACCTCGACAACGCGTCCCATCGCCTCCACTCCACGCTCGAGGATTGGCGCGGCCCTGCGGGCGAAGGTTGCGTACTTCATCGCGATGACCACGGCGACGATGCCGACACAGGCGGTCGCGATGGCTCCCCACATCAGTGAGGCCAGCGCCAGCTCGCCGAGCGTCAGGATCACGCCGCGCTTCGCCGCGTTCCACGCCACTACCGCGGCGCTGGCGACCGGCGACAGCACGACCGCCAACAGCAGCAGCAGGCCGAGGGTTCGCAGGCGCCGCCGCGTCCACGCCCGCGCCGCAGCGCGTGTGGAGACATCACGCGTGGAGGGCTTGCTGGGCGGCTCGCGGGTCGGTTCGGACACTTGACCAAGCAGACGGCTGCGAGAGACCGTGGTTGCGCGGTCGGGGGTGGTCAGCGCCGTGCAACCGGCTGCCTGGGTCGGCTAGGTCTTGCACTCGCCTTCGCCGTCGATGTGTCCGACGGTCTGGCTCAGCGCGCTCATGTAGTCCCACAGGTTGTCGATGTGCTGGCTGCCGACCTGATAGCGCGCCTCGGTCGTGAGGTCGCGGCCGAGCAGCTCGGCCTGGGTGACGACGCCATCGGCGTCGGCATCCGAGGCGGCGATCAGATCGAATGCGACGTTCGGCGTCGTGGACTCGAGATCATCGTAGAAGATGTGGTCGGCGTGGATGGTGATCACAGTGGTGGCCGAACCATCGACCGGGACCGACTCGACGACCTCGCACTCGCGATAGGTCGTGTCGGTGTCGAGGCCCCACGCGAACCCGATGTTGGCCGCGCCATTGGTCGCAGTCCCCTCGACGAACAGCGCATAGCCTCCGTCGAGCATCAGCATGCGATCGGCTTGGCTGGCGTTGCCGCCAGTGGCCGTACCCCCAGGAGCCACGCGATATTGCAATCGCTGCTCACCACTGCCAACCGCCACAGGGGCGACGGCTTGGCCTTCACCGCTGGTCTTCTTCGTGAGGTCGAACAGATACCTGCCCGGGTCCTCGCCATCGTCAGTCCCGACCTCGTCGAGCGCGACGAGAAATCGCGAGAAGGTGATGGACCAGCCGTCGGAGAACACCTCGACGGGGATGCCGTCTTCGATGAAACCCTCGCCGTAGATGCGAGTCTCGAGCGTGCCTTCGCCGGTCGCAGAACAGGCGGCGAGTGCGAACATCAGGGGAACAATCCGGAAGTCCGAGCGATTCATCGGATGCTCACTCTGTATTGATCGTGGACCTGGAGCTGGCGGACCAGCACGTTGTAGATGGCCTCGCCTGCGACCAGCTCGATGTCGCCATCTGCGTCGGCATCGCTGGTGGCGAAGTCGATGTTGTCGAATGCTGTTTCAGGCTCGAACGGGTCGACCATGAGGATCTGGAGGCCCAGCGTGACATCGGTGGACTCGTCGACCACGAACTCGGTCTGGTCGGCGGAGACATCCTCGCTGATCGGCAGGCCGATCACCCGCTTGCCCTCCTCCTCATCGAGGAAGCCGTGGAACGTCCAGGTCTCGCCGGACTTGGTCGCCACCCCGGCGAGCGCAATGGTGTGACCGATGATGGGGTCGTCGGCGGCGACACCGTCGTCCGCGGTTGCCCGTGTGAACACGAAATTCGCCCCCGAATAGGTTGCCGCGAGCAGGCTGGCCTCACCCAGAGAGGCGCCGTCGTCGAGCCAGTCGACGACGAACCGGCCGGTGATTTCGCCGGCGATCTCGCCACCCGCGTAGTGACCGGGATGGGCGTAGGCAGTGGGGAGCAGCAACTCCCCGAGGCCGTGACCGAGCCGTCCGAGCAACGAACCATGCATCTCACCGCCGCTGGTGAACTCGACGTTGTCGAACGCCACCCGCAGCTCGGTGATCTGGACGTGATAGCCCTCGTTGGTATCGAACTCGACGATGCCGTCGCTATCGACGACGACGGGCATGATGACGCGCGGAGCCTGTTCGCTATCGCAGGCGATACACAGGGTCCACGACAGGAGCAGGGCGCATGAAGTCGCGCCCCATCGACCGGAGGTCATGGGAGATTCCTTTGGTGAAATGGTTGATCGGACCCGCAGCGGTTGTGCCGCGCGATGGCCACGAGGAGATGATCAGGCCGTGCAGTCCACGGCGCAGCACCACGTCGCCACCGGCGGCCCGCGGGCGCGCGGGCAAGGCAGCGCGCGCGTGTTGGGTCGACGGGTGGGAGGGTGCACGCGCGTGAGAACCACGAACGGCGTCTGGGCGATCGCGGGCGTCGCAGGTGACGGGGAAACTACGGCGATGCCGCGATGCAGCAGCGCGTGCTCACCGTGCGCGGGATCGAGTCGTGACGCGCTTGCGCCGACTCTGGCATCATCCGCGCCGACGCGATGCTGGACGGTGAGCGAATCGGTCGCGATGACTGCGAGGGCCGGCTCCTCGATCTCGAGGTGGTCCGCCGCAGATTCGAAAGAAACCTGAAATCCGGCCTCGTGGAGCGCGAATTCGTGGGAATCGGCGTGATCCCGATCGTGGTGCTCGTCGTCGTGCCGGTCGTGCCGGTCGTGCCGGTCGTGCCGGTGGTGATCGGGCTCGTCGTCGTGTCCGCCGTGCTCGTGGTCGTCGTGGTCGTCGTGTGCCTCAGGCGCGTTGCCAGCCGCGAGCACACCGTGGGTGTGTGGCGCGAGCACCTGGTGAAATCCCAGATGCAGATTCGGCGCGATCTCGAAGCCCAGCACCCACAACACGAGGCCACACCACGCCAAGAATCGACGGCGGCTGCGGTCAGCTGGGAACACGGAGAGCATCCAAGGACGTCGCGGGCCAAGAGTAGCGCACCACGGCTCAATCCTCTACGAGCCGCGAGGGCCGCGGGATCGACGTCGGCGATCCAGTTCCAGCGGGGTCGCGTATACGGGACGGCCGCCCGGTGATCTCCGCACTCTCTTTGCGACGGCCGTGGTGCGCTGCGGCGCTGGGCGCGGTGCTCGGTCTTGTTCTGGCGACGCCTGTCGCAGCCTCGCCATTCGCCGTGGTCCATCCCGTCGAACCGGATGAGGACGACGACTCCGAGCAGGGAGCCGTGCGTCTGGTCAAGGTTCGGACCCGCAGCGATGGTCTGACCGCCTCGGGCCGACGCATCGGCTCCGATCAGATCGCGACCACGCCACGGCGTAGCGCCGAGGACCTGCTGCGCATGGTGCCGGGCCTGCTGATCGTGCAGCACGGCAACCAGGGCAAGGGCTATCAGTTCTACGTGCGCGGCTTCGACGCGGTGCACGGGTCTGACATCGAGTTCAAGGTCGGGGACGTTCCCGTCAACGAGCCCTCGAACGTGCATGCGCACGGCTATCTCGACCTGGCCTGGATCATCCCCGAGGTGGTCTTGCAGATCGATGCGCACAAGGGGGCTTTCCGTCTCGATCAAGGCAACTTTGCCACCGCGGCGAGCATTCGCTACGGGCTCGGCGTGCCCAAGAAGCTCCGCGGGACGCGGGTTTCGTACGAGGTTGGGTCGACCAATCGCCACCGCGTCGCCATCGTGCACGCGCCACGCGCTCGCGGAGAGGAGACCTTCATCGCCGCCGAGGTGCTCACCGACAATGGCTACGGCGAGAACCGCAAGGCCCGACGGGTGTCGGCGATGGGTCAGATGCGAATGTGGGAGCGCGACGGCTGGGCCCTCGACGCGCTCGCCACGGCGTACGGCGCCGACTTCGGCATGCCCGGCACGATCCGGCTCGACGAGGTCAAGTCCGGTAGGGTCGAGTTTTACGACGCGTATACCGACAACACCGGCGGCAAGTCCGAGCGCTCGATCGCGGCGCTTCACTTTGGCGGCGCCTCCGAGCAAAACCGGCTGTCCACCACGCTCTGGGCCCAGGGCCGCAGGCTGCGGCTCGACGAGAACTACACGGGGTACCTGCTCGATCCGATCCGCGGCGATCGACACCAACAGCGCCAAGACTCCGCCGCGTTGGGGGTTTCGCTCGACTACGAGCGGCAGCTCAGCGACACCGCCGCGCTGCGCATCGTGGGCTCGTGGCGCGGCGATGCGATCGATCAAGGCCAGGACGAGGTTCTGGACAACGGCGCGATCTGGACGAGCTCGCGCGACCTCGGGATCCTCCAGCAGAGCTTCGGCCTCGCCCCGGGCCTGCGTCTCACGCCGCGAAAGTGGTTGCTCGTCGACGGCGGCCTGCGCTTCGACGCCTACGACGGCCAGGTTCGGGATCGCCTGCAGCCCCAAGGCGCGCAGGAGTACTCGGGCACGCTGGTGCAGCTGTCGCCGCGACTGAGCACGCGGTTCACGATTCGCGAGCGCTGGCAGTTGTTCGCCGCCTACGGCCGTGGCTTTCGCACGCCCGAAGCCCGTGCGTTCACCCTGCCGCCGGCCCCACCCGAGAACGCCGACCTCTCGACGTTCGCGGGCGGAAAGCCGTTGATGACCACGACCGACAACGTCGAGCTTGGCGCCCGCGTCCAGCCCAGCGAGTTGTTCGACCTCGGCGCCGCCATGTTCGGGATCTGGATCGGTCGCGAGAGCCTGTTCGACCACGTCTCGGGGTTCAATGTCGAGCTCGGTGGGACCCGCAGGCTCGGCATCGAGGCCGACCTGCAGATCCACCCGACTCGCTGGCTCGATCTGGGCGTCGACGTGACCGCGGTACGCGGACGCTTCGTCGACAGCGACGGCCCGATTCCCGGCGCGCCGCCGCTGTTTGTTCAGCTGCAGGCCGCGCTCAATCACCCCAAGGGATTTCGCGCCGGGTTCCGGTGGTTCGTACTCGGCCCGCGACCGCTGACGTACGGGGCGACCGCCGGTGCGGCCACGGTGATGGACCTGTCGGCGGGCTATCGCATGAAGCGGTTGCAGCTCGATCTCGCCATCGACAATGTTCTGGGCTCGCGTTGGCGCGAAGGCGAATACAACTTCGCGTCGTCGTGGGATCGCAGCGAACGGCCCAGCCAGATCCCAGCGATTCACTTTGTCGCCGGACCACCGACGATGGCGCGACTCAGCGCGACCGTGTTTTTGTGACGAGGCGCGCCGCGATTCGGGTGTAGCCTCCCGGCAATGCGAAAGCTCGCCCTCGCTGCAGGCCTCATCTCGGGTTGTCGCACAGCGGCGCCCGCCGAGCCCACCGTGATCGCGGTGCCTGCACACCGCGAGTCTCTGACGATCGAAGCGCTCGCGTGGCTGGTCGGCGACTGGCAAGCCCAAGACGCGGCGCCGGTGGGTGAACGATGGACGCGCGAGCAAGATCGCCTCGTGGGTGTGGGCTACACGATCACGGCAGGCGAGCCCACGCAGACCGAGGCCATGGAGATCCGCGAACGCGAGGGCGGCCTGGTGTACATCGCGTCACCGGTCGGGCAAGCGCGCACAGAGTTCGCGATCGGCGAAGCCGACGCCCACCACTTCGTCGCCGTCAACCCGAGCCACGACTTTCCCCAGCGCATCGAGTACCGGCTCGAGGAGCGCCGGATTCGAGCGCTGGTGTCCGCCGGGGATCGGGGCTTCGAGTTGCTGCTGGTCGCGCAGTGATACGACGCGTCGTTGGGGCCCAGGCCTATCCGCGGGAGGCGAATACGGTGAGGTGCGCTCGGGCCGCGATTCGCACGGTGTATTTTCTACAGATCTTGCCAATGTACACCGACCCAAAAGAGAAGCGGGTCGGAACAGGCGGACCATGTCGGGACAAAAACTCAGGCTGTGGGTCGTGTAACTGGTTGTCGGGTTTGCGATGGGCGTGTCGGGTCCGCTCGCAGTGTCGTGCACCGGCGACTCGCCGCGAGCGATCTGCCTGCAAGAGACCCGCTCGTGCGGACTCGACTCCGGCAACGAATGCGATGAGGCAGACGAGTGCATTCCTGCCGAGGCTTTCGACGCCGACGCGGTCACCGACTGCGAGGACGGGCAGTGTGTGTGGGACTGCTCGGGTGGCGAGGCCTGTCCATCAGGTTGGCGCTGCGTCGAGCAACAGCGAACCCTGGGCGAACTGATCTCGGGCTGCTAAAGGCGCCTGGTCGGCGCCGCAGGTGCGCGATTGATGACGATGTGCGATGCTTCCCGACGGTCGTGGGGTCGAGTTCGCCAGGGTTACCCTCGAGCGGCGCCGCGGGCGGGCGCGGCCACTCCGCGGCGCCGTTGATCGGAGACCGCTATCGATTGCTGCACAGCCTCGGTCGTGGCGGCATGGGCGAGGTCTTTCACGCCCACGACGAACGCAGCGGCCGCGATGTCGCGCTCAAGCGTTTTCGCTTGGGTCTCGACCAGACCGACGACGTGCTGCGTTTTCGTCGCGAGTTTCATACGCTCGCGCGGCTCCGACACCCGCGCATCGTCGAGGCCTACGACTTCGGTTTCGACGACGAGCGGCCCTACTACACGATGGAGCTGCTCGACGGGCAGGACTTCGGCGATCTCGCCCCGCTCGACTGGCGACGCGCCTGTGCCCTGCTGCGCGACATCGCCTCGGCGCTGGCGTTCTTGCACGCGCGCTCGCTGCTGCATCGGGACATCGCGCCGCGC
>CANLQR010000013.1 GCA_947492135.1 Deltaproteobacteria bacterium
GCCTTGGTGCTCGTCGGCGACATCTCGCCGGCCGAAGCCCTGTCGCTGGCCGAGCAGGCCTTCGGCGCGTGGGAGCCCGGTGAGCTCGCGACCGTCGAACCTGTCGACCAACCGATCGCCAACGGCCGCGTCGTCATCGAGGTCGAAGACGTCGGACCACCCCACCTGTCGCTGGCATGGCCGATGCCACCGGCGGATACCCCCGAATACGACGCGCTGGAGATCCTGAGCGCGGTCTTGGGTGGACGCGGTGGTCTACTGCGCAGCGCCATGCGCGAGAAGGTCGGGGGCTGGGGTTCGCACATCGGCTCGATTCGCGACTTCAACGTGTTCATCATGCTCAAGCCGGGGCAGAGCGCGACAGTGGCCGAGGAAGCGACGCTCGAAGGACTCCGGGCGATCGCCGAGGATCGCGTCGATGCGGGTGCGTGGCCCAACGCCCTGGCTTCGGCACAGTTCGAGCAACTCGCCTGGGCCCGGGGTCCGGGCTCGCTGATGCAGCACATCGCTCGCTCGTTTCTCGCGCGGCGAGCGTGGACCACGGGTTCGGGGTCGCCCGCGGCCCCGGCCCCGACCCGGCCGCAAATGGTTGCTGCCGCCCAGAGTCTCCTGGCGCGCGGCCACGTGGCGCTGCACCAGCACACCGGCAAAGCCACGCGCGTGACGACGCCGTCACTTCCGATCCCGGTGCGACCACCAGCACGACCGCAGCAAAGCGCCTTCGTGAGCGCGCTGCTCGCCGCGCCGACCGCTTCGACCGAGCCCCGCTTCTTGATCGAGGGCAGTCACTACGAGACGTCCAGGCACGGGGCCGGGCGCGTCATCACCGTCAAGACCGACAGCCCGCTGTTCCACCTGTCATGGATCTATCCGGTCGGTACAGCCGAAGATCCATTTTCCTGCGAGTCGTTGCGTGGACGCATGCGTCTGCTGCAGATCAGCGGCGCTGACCTCTCGGTGTTCTGCAGCACCACCGACAGCCGCTACGAGATCACCGCGGCCGCCGATCGGTTTGCCGAGTTGATGCCAGCGCTGCTCGCATGGTTCGCTGCCGGAACGATGGATCCAGAGACGGCGAACAAGTACGTCGAAAACCTGGTCAGCATGCGGATCGACGCCCGCGCCCAACCGTTCGTCCACGCCACTGCGGCGGAGTTTTACGGCCTGCTGGGAGACCACGCCCTCGACACCCAGCTGCCCAGCGACGCCGAGCTGCGCAGGCACGGCGCCAGCTCGATCCTCGCGGCGTTTTCGCGGCTTTCGCAATACGACGCCGACGTGCTCTACGCCGGTCCCGATCCCGAAGCCCTGCGGGCCGCGTTGCCGCCACCCACGGGCGAGACCCTCGGCAAAGTCCATGCGCGGGTCTATCGGCAGCCACCCAAACCCGAGGTATTGTTCATCCACGACCCGAACCTCGAGACCGTCACCG
The DNA here is from genome assembly GCA_947492135.1 of Deltaproteobacteria bacterium. Lineage (GTDB taxonomy): Bacteria > Myxococcota_A > Polyangia > Nannocystales > Nannocystaceae > Xiheibacterium. Next base: position 1,433 of record CANLQR010000013.1, read on the forward strand.
TGCGGGCGTCGGTACCGTGGATCGCGACGACACCTCGCGCGCATCTGGCCGCCGCGATGCACCGCGGGCTGGTGCTGGATGCCGAGCGCGCCGCTGCGTTCTCGGCGGACTTCGACGCGCTCGGGTATGCCGTGCCGTTCTCGCCGGGACCCCCGATCGCGATCGGCCTGGGCTTTCAGATTGCACCCGAGGCCCTGGCAACCGCCATCGACGCGGCCTTGACCGGTCTGCGGGCCCGGCCGACGCCCGACAACTTCGCGACCGCCCGTGCCCAGCTGGAGACCGCGTTCCGAGCCGATCGCACGGCACCGCGGCGGATCCCCGAGCTGGTGTATGGGTGGGGCCCCGATACGCCCGATCCTCGGGTCGCGCAGTGGCTCGCGCTGCCCAGCCTCGGGTACGACGATGTGATGGAGTACTACGCGACGATCGACGCGCTCATCCCAGTCGTCGTGGTCTCTGGAAACGCCGAGCGCGTCGACTTCGACGTGCTGCAGCGTTTCGGCGAGGTCGTCCACATCGACCCCGCGAACGTCATGCGCGACCAGAGCTTCTCGGGCTTTGGTCGAAACCTGCCGTTGTTGATCGACGAGTAAAAGCCCCCTACTCGGCCGCGAGCCGGCGTCGATCGTGCTCTTGCGCCGCTACCACGGTGAGCGCGCTCATCAGCACGATGGTGTCGACCTCGCAGTCGCGCTCGAGCACCGTCACTGCGCGGGCCATGCCGAGCAACACCGGGCCCACCGAGGTCACGCCCCCGAGCTCTCGAACCAGCTTGTAGGCGATGTTTCCGGCGTCGAGGTTGGGAAAGACCAGCACGTTGGCGGGACCGGTCATCCGAGAAAACGGGAACGTCCGCTGCTGCAGCGCAAAGTCGACCGCGTGGTTGCCCTGCATCTCGCCGTCGACCTCGAGATCGGGTCGACGCTCGCGCAGCAACGCCACGGCTTCGGCGACCTTCTCGGCCTCGCGATGACGCACCGAACCGAAGTTCGACATGCTCAGCATGGCAATCCGCGGAGTGACCTCGAACGTCTTGGCCGCATCCGCGAGCAGAATCGCGATGTCGGCCAGGGCCTCGGCGTCGCAGCTGACGTTCACGGTGGTGTCACCGAAGAACAGCATGCCGCGCTGATGGTGGAGCATGAGGTACATGCCCGCGGTGCGGCGAATGCCCGGCGCCAGACCGACGATCTGCAGCGCCGGACGGATCATCTCCGAGTACGGCGCAAGCAGGCCGGTGACCACGCCGTCGACGCGGCCCTGCGCCACCATCATCATGGCGAAGTGGTTTCGATCCCGCATCAGCTTGACCGCACCCCGGCGCCCCAACCCCTTGCGCTGGCGCCGCTCGTACATCTCGGTCGCATAGTCGGAGAGCGCCGCGTCGGTGGCCGGATCGATGATCTCGCACCTCGAGAGGTCGAGATCGATGTCACGGGCTCGCACCACGCTCTCGATGAGGTCGCGAGGGCCGAGCAGCACCGGCAGCGCGACGCGCTCGTCGAGCAGGATCGAGCAGGCCTGGAGGATCCGTGGGTCGTCCGCCTCGGGAAACACGATGCGTTTGGGATCGGTTGCGGCGCGCCGCACGAACTTGCGCAGCACCGCACTGGACTGGCCCAGCAGGCCCCGTAGATGCTCGACATAGGCGGGCTCGTCGAATGGACCGGGCGCAGCCCCCGACTCGACGGCCGCGCGGGCCACCGCCGGCGCCACCCAGTACAGCACCCGCGGATCGAAGGGCTTGGGGATGATGTAGTTGGGTCCGAAGTGAAACTCGGCGCCGTACACCCGCGAGACCTCGTGGGGAACGTCGCGCCGGGCGAGCTCGGCCAGCGCGCGGGCGGCCGCGAGCTTCATTTCCTCGGTGATCGTCGTGGCCCGAACGTCGAGCGCTCCGCGGAAGATGAACGGGAACCCCAGAACATTGTTGACCTGGTTGTCGAAGTCGCTGCGCCCGGTGGCGACGATCGCATCGGGGCGGGCGAGCTTGGCCACGTCGTAGCCGATCTCGGGATCGGGGTTCGCCAAGGCGAAGATGATCGGCCGTGGGGCCATCTTGGCGATCATCTCGGCGTCGACCAAGCCCCCCTTGGACAGGCCAAGGAACACGTCGGCGCCGACCAGGGCTTCGGCCACCGTCCGCATCGGCGTGTCGACTGCGAACTGTCGCTTGACCTCGGTGAGGTCGGTGCGACCGCTGTGGATCACGCCCCGTGAATCCGCCATCACGATCTTCTTGGGATCGACGCCGAGGCTGATGAAAAATCGCGAACACGCGATCGCCGAGGCACCTGCACCGCTGACCACGACCCGCAGGGACTCCAGCGGCTTGTCCTGAAGCAGGGCGGCGTTGAGCAGGGCGGCTCCCGAGATGATCGCGGTGCCGTGTTGGTCATCGTGAAACACCGGGATCTTCATGCGCGCGCGCAGTTTTTCCTCGATGTAGAAGGACTCCGGTGCCTTGATGTCCTCGAGGTTGATCCCGCCGAACGTCGGCTCGAGCGCCGCCACGCACTCGATGAACAGATCGGGATCCGAGGCGTCGAGCTCCAGATCGAAGACATCGATGTCGGCGAACTTTTTGAACAACACCGCCTTGCCCTCCATCACCGGCTTGGAAGCCAGGGGACCGATGTCGCCCAGCCCCAGCACCGCCGTGCCGTTGGTGATCACAGCGACCAGGTTGCCGCGAGCGGTGTAGCGGTAGGCGAGGCTGGGATCGGCAGCGATCGCCAAGCACGGCTCGGCCACGCCGGGCGAGTACGCGAGCGACAGATCGCGCTGGCTCGTCAGCGGCTTGGTCGCGACGACCTGGATTTTTCCAGGGCGTCCGGCTGTGTGGTAGTCGAGGGCTTCTCTACGCCGGACCTTCTTCATGCCGGCCGACGATAGCGCGATATCTCGCCAAGCGTGCGGAGCTACACCTGCAAGCCTACCGCTCGCATCAACGCCAGCGCGTTGCTGGTCTGGACGATACCGTCACGCAGTCGATAGTCGAACACCAGGCGATCCCCGTGGAGCTCGTCGCAAAAATGCACATTGCGGATCCGCGGCGCATCGGGCTCGACATCCATCGCGAGCGCGAGATCGTGCGTGGTCATCATGCCGACCGCACCGAGCTCGACGAGCCGCAAGAGCACTCCCCGCGCCCCGACCCGGCGATCGCTCGAATTGGTGCCGTGCAGGACCTCGTCGAGCAAGAACAGCACCGGGGTCGCCCCTCCCGAGAGCTCGACGATCTGGCGCAGCCGCGTGATCTCGGCGTAGAAGCGCGAGGCCCCGTCGCGAAGCGAATCCTCGACGCGGATCGACGCGCCGAGCTGCACCACCGACAATCGCAGCGCGGTCGCCCGCACCGGCGCCCCGGCGAGCGCGAGCACGACATTGACGCCCACGGTGCGCATGTAGGTGCTCTTGCCCGCCATGTTCGAGCCGCTGATCACCAGCGCCCGCACGGGGGTGCCGAGCGCCACATCGTTGCTCACGCTGGTCTGTGCGGCGAGCAGTGGGTGCCCAAGGCCGCTACCGACCACCGTGGTCTCGCCCTCGACCAGCTCGGGCCACACATCGGCGGGCTGCTCGAAGGCGCGGGCCGACAATGCACCCAAGGCTTCGAGCTCACCCAGCGCGTGGAACCACCGCGCGACGTCGCGGCCGTTGCGAAGCCGCCAGCGCTCGATGCCCAGGCAAAAATGCTCACCCCAGCACAGAAACCACGCGACGATCGCGAAGATCTGGCTGTTCTGGAGGTGAAGCCACTCGGCCCAGCGACGCAGCCCGCGAATCCGTGTCGAGGCCGAGTCGTTGCCGTGGACCAACGCCGCCCGCAGCTCGACCAGCAGCGGCGCGGCGAACGTCTCGCGCTCGAGCCGGGCCAGCGACTCGGCGACGACCGCCAGCTCGCGGGCGGGGCGTTCGATCGCGGCCTGGGTGCTCTTGGTGAACCCACGGACGTCGCGATGAAACCACGCCAGCGCGATCGTGACCGCCACCGACGCTGCTGCCGAGATCACGCCCGTCAACCCCAGGGTTGCGGCCAGCACTGCGAACGGCGGCAGCACCCACGAGAGCACCACGGTACGACGACGCTGACGCTCGTCCAGCAGCGGTGGCCCTTCGCCCCACTTGGCGAGTGCGGCCGGATCGACCTCGGCCCGGACCGAGGCTCCGACGCTGGCGAGATCTTCGCGCAACCCGACCGCCGGGACGAGCTCGCGGATCGCCTCACGGCGGCGTTCGAGGGTCTCGAGGTCGGCGGGCGCCAACAGCCACGACGCCAGCGCTTGCTCGCCCGCTGCGGTCCTCGCGGTGCAGAGCATCTCGAACACCGAGCCGTGGCCGAACAGATCGAGATCGCGAGCGTAGGGGTGATCGCTCGGCGCCAGATCGGCTCGCACGTTGCCCCGGCCCGGCCAGGTGCCGTCGAGCCGCGATAGCCCCTGGTCGTAGTGAGCCACGCCCCGTCGCGCGCGATCGATGCGTCGGTGCTCGCGCTCGTGGCGGATCACCAGCGCGATGAAGCCTGCGGCGGGGACCAGCATCCACCACACCCCGAGGTGTCCACCGTAGGCGAGCCAGCCTGCCAGCAGCAGCGCAGCGAAGCTCGCCAATCGGGCGCGGGCGATCCACAGCGAACGTCCCTGCGCGGATTCCAACTCGCCGGCGCAGCGCGCTCGCCCGCGGGAGTAGACGTCATGTGGCGTGGACAAGCCGATCACTTCCAAAGCAGCGGCCAGTGCAGCGGCATGCCGAACACACGATCGGCCTGCTGGGCGTGGCAGTCGCGACACGCGGCGATCACCCCGGCGGCGGTGACCTCCCCGGTGGGTGCGACCGTGGCGTAGATCCAGCCCTTGTCGGTGCCCTCGGGCGCATCGCGAAGCTGGGCCATCACGAACAAGCCGATCGGATCGCCCGCACCAAAGAAACTATCGCCATTGCGTGCGGCCCGCATCATCCCGTCCCGAGATTGTGCGCCCAGCGGCCGCGGTGCAAACGATTCCTTGACCAGCACCTGAAGCACGTCGCGACGCGACGTGAGTTGCGCGACGCTGCCGAAGGACTTGGGGAGCCGTGTGGTGGTGTCGGTCGCTTTCCAGTACGCCATCGCGTCGAGCGCATGCAGGCGAAACACCTTCTCGCCGTGGCCGGCAGCGGCTCCCGCGGTGCTCAGATGCTGCACGCCGGCGACCGGCACAGCGCATGACCCCGGTGCCCAGTGAAACTGGGCGTCGACCAGGCCCCACGTCGAGAAGCTCGCGGCGACCTCGCGCACCAGCGCAGCGAACGGCACCTCGGCCGGTGGGTTCGGTTCGGGTGCAACAGCGATGGGCTCGGGTGCAACAGCGATGCGTTCGGTCCCATCGTCGGTTCGGCGCTGGTCGGACTGCGCCGAGGGTGAGGCCGGTGGGTCCGCATGGCTGCTGCCCGCGCAGGCGGTGAAGCAACCCAGCAACAGGCCAAATCCGAGGCCACGTCCGAAGCGCGTCATCGTCAAACCATAGCCTTGCAGGACGCCTTGACGTGTCACGGGGCGGTAACCCCCGACCGCGCCGGGCCAAAGCCGCAGGTCGCCGCGCAAGCGCCGGGCGACGTCGCGTCCGCCCGCTACGCTTCCCGCCAACGGTACCCTGCGCCGACCACCGTCTCGATGCGATCGAACGTGGGGTCGATCGCCTCGAGCTTGCGGCGCAGGCGATTGACGTAGGTGTCGATGATGCGCGGGGCGACGACCGTCCCGTCGCCCCGAATACGCTCGAGCAGCGCGTCGCGAGACAGCACGATCCCCGGGCGTCGGGTCAGCGCGTCGAGTAGGCGTAGCTCGGTCATCGTGGTCTGCACGATGTGACCGGACCACTGCACCTCGAGCCGCGCGTCGTCGAGCTGGAGCGCACCGATCCGCCGTGGGGCCGTGGTCGGCTCGATCACCGCACCGCCACGGATGGCCTGGCGTCGGAGCAGCGCAGCGACCCGCGTCGTCAGCACCCGGTTCGAGAACGGCTTGGTCACATAGTCGTCGGCGCCGAGCTCGAGTCCGAGCGCCTCGTCGAGCTCGTCGTCGCGCGCCGTGAGCACGAGAATCGGCAGAGGATCACCGCGGCCTCGCAGCGTACGCACCAGCGCAAGCCCGTCGAGCTTGGGCATGTTGACGTCGGTCACGAGCAGCTCGATATCGCCGGCCTCGAGACGATCGAGTGCCTCGCGACCGTCGGCGGCACAGACCACCTCGTGGCCGGCATCGCCGAACGCCAGGGTGAGCACGGCGAGCAGGCCCGCATCGTCGTCGACCAGGAGAAGTCGGGCCATCGCTGGACAAGCCTAGGGGATCAGCGCCGCGGTCGCATCGCCGGCGGCACTTGGTGGGCCAACCGCTATTGGCGGGGGCGGTGGGCGTAGCTGACCCGAGCGCGGGCGGTTGCGAAGATCAGCCCCGTCGACTCGACCGGCACGTTGCACTCGACGTCGGCGGCACGCAGCTCGAGCAGCTCGTGGCCAAGCACGTGGGCCGCCACCTGGGCGTTGGCCCGTGCAACCCCGAGCGCCGCCTCGGTCACCCGCGCCCGCGCATACGACGGGTCGCGCAGGCCCCAGACGATCCCCGACCCCGGCGCGGCACCGGCCATGATCGCCACGTCGAGCAGCACGCCGGCCGCCTCGGGTGGCATCTGCGCCCGCATCACCCGATGCAGTCGATAGCCCTCGAGGTCCCCGCGTTCATCGAACATCGGGTCGAGTGTGCGCTCGAACTCGGTGACCATCTCGGGGAGCTTGGGTTCGGTCTCACGGATCGAATCGAGCACGATCGTGATCCGCGACGCGCTCGCGCTCGTGGCGTCCGACGCGGTCTTGCCTTCGGTCACGATCACGATCCGCACCCACGCGACATCGGTCGACACCGGGAGCAACGCGTCGCCGGTCACGGAGATGGTGCCATCGGTGCTGGACATCGGTAGACCCTACCCTCGTTCGGGGTCCAGTGGGCGCTCCGGCTGGGTCCCGGGGTGATCTACCCCAGGTCAGCGACCGCCGCGTGCTCGAGCCGCTCGAGCCGCGCGGCCACCGACTTGTGCCACGGGGTCCCGACGAACGGATCGCGATCGCCCGCCTGGGTCAGCTCGTTGGGCGCCACGCCGACGCCGTCGGTGCCCGGATAGCTGACGCCCAGCCCGTTGGGCAGCGAGATGTGGCCGGGCTGCATCATGTCGGAGATCGCGATCTGAACCTCGACACTGGCGCGCGGCGTCGTCAGACGGACGCGGTCGCCAGAGGTCACGCCCAGCGCCGCAGCGTCGACTGCGGCGATGCGCAGCGCGTGCTCGTCGGGTCGGCCGCGCCAGCTCGGGTCGCGGACGATGGTGTTGGCGGTGAACGAGCGGCGCTCGCCCGCCGACAACACGAACGGGAACGCGGCCGGCCGCGCGGGCGCAGGTTCGCGGAGCTTCGTCACCTCCTCGAGCAGATCGGGCAGCGCGAGCTCGATGCGCGCGCGACCGATCCGCGTGAAGCTCTCCGCCCAGGTATCGCGCGCGAACACCAGGCCCGAGGGCGCGGCGAGGATCGCATCGAAGAGCGTGGAGGCAGCGACCGGTGCTGGACCCCCGAAGCCAGCGCGAGCGAGCGACGCCGGCGACGCCATCGCGGCGCCAAACGCAGCGCCGAACAACACGGCGGCCTCGGCCATCCCCTCGGGTAGCACCGGCCCCAGCGTGCGGTAGGCGATCACGGCCGCGAGACCGGCCTTGGGCGTCGCAAGCACGTGCTGCATGAACGCGGCGGCGTATTGCAACCGCCCTTGTGTCGCCGCCTCGCGCAGCGGCGCGTAGTCGGCCTCGCCCAGTGCGCCCATCGCTTCGAGCAGGCGGGCATGGATCTCGGCCTCGGTGTGCACGCCCGCCGGCGGCGCGAACAGCCGGTGACGCAGGTGGAACACGTTGTCGGGGAAGTCGAAGTTGAAGAAGGTGGCTTCGGCCTTCTCGAACTGTGTTGCCGCCGGCAGCACGTAGTCGGCCTGCCGTGCAGTCTCGGTCATCGCGACGTCGATCACCACCGAGACCTCGAGCGCGCGCATGGCCGCACGAAAGCTCGCGCTGTCCGCGAGCGAGTGCGCCGGATTGGCGGCCTCGACGATCATCGCGCGGTAGCGCTTGGGGTGGTCGGTGAGGATCTCCTGCGCGATCACATTGCACGGCACCAGGCCACCGACCAGGCGTTCGCCGAGCACGGGCGTGCGGCGATCGTCGTCGGTCTTGACCACCAGCAGCGGCGACAACGGCGTGGGCACGAAGTGCGTGCCGGGCCGGCCGAAGTTCCCGGTGAGCAGCCACACCAATCGATGCAGGTAGCTCACCAGCGTCGAGTGCCGGTTCATCTGCACGCCGAGATCCTCGTACGACGCGAAGCTCCGGGCGCCGGCGATCACATCGACCGTACGCGATAGCAGCGCCTCCTCGATGCCCGCCCGCCCGGCATACTCGGCGACGGGAATCGTCGAGAACGCCTCCTCGACCGCGGCCAGGCCCTGGGTATGCGCATCGACGAAGGCGTGGTCGATCGCGTGGGTCTGCACCAACCGGCCGACCATCGCCGCGAGCAGCCACGCATCGGTCCCCGGCCGGACCTGCAGGTGGATGTCGGCCATCGCCGCGGTCTCGCTGCGCCGCGGATCGACGACGATCATGGTCCGCGCCGGATCGCGAGCCATGTGCTTGAGGGTCGTGCGCGCGTGGGGAAACGAGTGCGAGTGCCACGGGTTCTTGCCCAGGAACATCGCGACCTCGCAGTGCTCGAAGTCACCGCGGGTGTACGCGCCGATCATCCGACCGGTGACCCAGAACTCGCCGGTCTTCTCCTGCGCCAGCGCGTTGGAGCGATAGCGCGAACCCAGCGCGCGCCTGGTCGCGGTGGCGTAGGCCCCCGGCAGGTGGTTTCCCTGGCCACCGCCGCCGTAATAGAAGATCGCGTCGCCGCCGAAGCGATCGCGCACGTCGACGAGCCGCGCGGCGATCTCGGACAATGCCTGATCCCATCCGATCTCCTCGTAGTCCCCCGCCTTGGTTCGGCGCAGCGGCGAGAGGATCCGATCACGCGCGTGCTGGTAGTGATCGAGCCGGTGGGCCTTCTCGCAGGCGTACCCGTGGGAGCCCGGGTGGGCACGATCGCCGCGCAGCCGCACGAGGTGACGGTCGTGGTGTCCGCCGAGCTCGACCTCGATCCCACAGTTGCACTCGCACAGGATGCACGCGGTCGGCTTCCACATGCCGTCACGGTTACATGGGGGGGCCGGCCGCGACAACGGGCATTGTTGCAGGGCGTGCCGGAGCGACTGCCTGTCGGCTGTGCGGACTTCGAGCGACCTGCCCAGGATCTCCGGCCGACGATCCCGAGTGATCTTCCCGCGTTCGGTATCGAAACCACCTTCGACATCGAGGTCGCCCCCGCCAGCGAGAACCTCACCGACCTCCAACCAGCCGAGCGCCGCGCCGATCTCGTGGTCGTCTTGCATACTCCGGGCGATCCTCGAGCTCATCGCGCCCTGGTGATCGAGGTCCAGCTCCAACCCGACCCCCGCAAGCGATTCGCCTGGCCGGTCTACGTCGCGGTCACCCGCGCCCGACTCCGGTGTCCCACGACACTCGTCGCGATTGCGCTCGATGCCGCCACCGCGGGCTGGTGCGCGGCGCCGATCCCCCTCGACGACAACGCGTCCGAGCTACGCCCGCTGGTCCTGGGGCCCACCCGTGTTCCGATCGTCGACACCCCGATCGCCCGCCGTCACCCCGAGCTTGCCGTGCTCTCGCTGCTCGCTCATCGCGGCGAGGCGAGTGCGCTCCAGATCGGTCGTGCGGTGCTTGCCGCATGCGACGACCTCGACCCCGAGCGCGCAGAGTTGTATGCTGACATCGTCATTGGCTTCATCAACGAAGCCGCCCGCCGCGTCCTGGAGGCCGAGATGAACCTCGAGAACTACGAAGTGCAGAGCGAGTTCCTCCGCAAGCTAAAAGCGAGCGCACAGGCGCAGGGCGAGGCGCAAGGCCACGCACAAGGCCAAGCCGAGGGCCGCCGCGAAGCGCTCACGTGCGCGGTCGTCGAGGTCCTCGCCGCCCGCGGCTTGGCCGTGACCGACGAGCAGCGCGCCAGGATCACCGCGTGCACCGATCCCGACGCGCTCGTGGCCTGGCTGCAGCGGGCAGCGACCGCGAGCAACGCCGACGAGCTGTTCGGGCGCTAGTGTCGTGAGTCATAGATTCGCGGAAGAACTCGTCGCGTGAACGATTCGCGAGCAGTAGGGATGAAGCCGCCCCAGGTCGGAGCCTCGGCCCCGGGCACGATCAGCGTGGGCGCCGTCGCACTACTTCTTCGGGTACCCGTTCAGGCGCAACCCGAACAGGAACGTCTGCGCGAACTGTCGATCCGCGCGCGCCCGCACATCATAGTCGAGCCCGAGCGCGAGGCCGACGCGCTCGGCAATGCGGAACTCCCAGCCCACCCCGACGAGGCCGCCGACGCCCGGCTTGAAGGGATCACGCACCGGGGCGTAGGCGAGCGTCGAGGCGCCGACGCCGAGCCGAAGGAACAGGGGCCCGACGAAACGCGTCGCGACGACATCGAGATCGACGCCGACCTTCTTGGTGTGCAGGCCCAGCGGTTGCTTGACGCCGACCTCGGTCGCCATTGCGACCACGGCGACAGCAGCGACGACGACCAGTGCGACGCGGCCAACGACGACGGCAACGATTCGGCGAACGATTCGGCGAACGACTCCGCCAATGATTCGGCAAACGACTCCGCAAACGACTCGGCGAAAAAACCATCCCACCGGACCCATCGCGGCGATGCCTCGGATGTCGCGCTTGTCGTATCCGAAACGCGTCGCGCGATTGGGATCGAGGACGACGAGGCGGGCACGTCCCACAGCCTGCTGCCGGGCATGCGGCTCCCCGGCTCGCGGCTCCGGATCCTCGAGCGCATCAACCACGGCGGCTGCGGCGTCTACCGCGGCGAGCACGTCGATCTGCGTCGGCCGGTGGCGATCAGTCGCTCGCGCCGCCGCGGGGCGGCGTCCCCAGCTCGCGGCCGACGTGCGCCAGCATGCCTCGCGCACCCGTCAGATCCCTCGCGAGGTTGGCCATCACCTCGGCCATCGCGGCCCGCGAAGCGACCGGTGCCGCCATGTCCACCAGGCGCCGGAGCTGACCCAGCTCGTGGTGGGCGTTGCCCAATCGCGCCTGCGCGACCGCACGGCCGTCGTGTGCGTCGCGCCACCGTTCGTCGGCGGGCCCCTGAGCCGCGAGCACGATCAGCGTCGCAGGGTTGCATCCCCAGCGGATGCTCGTCCTTTGTCGCTCGCATTCGACGCCGTCGACACGGCTGATCAGGCCGGGCTCGCCAGCGAACTCCCGCGGCGCCGCCCAACCGTACAGCTCGCGAGCCGGTTGGCCGAGCAGGTGCTCGGCGGGTCGGTTGACGAAGATGACCTTTTCGCCCTCGTCGAGGACGACGATGGGCGAAGTACCGGACAGCAGGAGCAGCATGAGCTTCGCGTCGGCCAGCAATCGTTCGCGCTGGGTGACCGCGAGCTGGGCGCGCAGGCGCCGACGTTCGAGCGCGCGCACCAGACCGTACCCGAGGTGCCCACCGACTAGGTCGTCGGCGGTGATGATGTCGTCACACAGGTGCAACGCGCGGTAGAGGACGAGCTGCGATGCGGAGTGGGGGAGCATCGCGAGGATCGCGGTGGTGTCGTCACGACCTGCGGACCCCGCTGGGGTCGATCGTCATGGCCGCCGCCTTGCTGCTGCGGCGCGGCCACCTCGACGAGCAAGACGCCACGACCACCGCGCGGATCATTCGCAGCAGTCAACGCATGACGCAGATGATCACGCAGCTGCTCGATCTCACACGCGCTCGTCTCGGCGGTGGGCTGCCGATCGAAACCAAGCCCATCGATCTGCGGGAGGTCTGCCAGAACGTAGGAGGCCTACTCGATCGCCATCCTGCTGGTCGAGCGCATGGCGGCGATCAAGGCCAGCTTCACGGTGCAACTGTTCGCCACGGACATCGACAGCCAGGCGATCGCCACCGCCCGCGCCGGTTTCTATCCGGCCGGCATCGCCGCCGATCTTTCGCCCGAACGTCTGGCGCGCTACTTCACCGCCGAAACCGGCGGCTATCGCATCCATAAAAGCATCCGCGACCTGCTGGTCTTTTCCGAGCAGGACGTCATCAAGGACCCTCCCTTTTCCAGGCTCGATCTGCTCAGTTGCCGCAATCTGCTGATCTACATGGGCACGGCCCTGCAGAAGAAACTCATCCCGCTCTTTCACTATGCCCTCAAGCCGGAGGGCACCTTGTTCCTCGGCACTTCCGAAAACGTGGGCGATTCTGACCGCCTGTTCACTGCCATTGACCGCAAGGCCAAGCTCTATCGGCGCAAGGACGACCTGCCGGACCCGCAGCGCGCGGCCGTCGGGCGGTTCGCGCCGCCCCTCACCGCGATGGATGCATCGGTCGGCTGGCCCGCAGAGCGCGGAGCCGCGAAGTCGGCGGCCACCGGGGCCCAATCGCTGCGCGAAACTACCGAGCAGGCCCTGCTCTCGCAGGTCATCGCCGTCGGCGCGCTGGTCACTGCCCAGGGCGATATTCTCTATCTGCACGGCCGGACCGGCATGTTTCTCGAGCCCAGCCCCGGCGAGGCCGGCATCAACAACATCCTCGAGATGGCCCGCGAGGGCCTGCGCCGCGAGCTGACCTCCAGCCTGCACAAGGCGGTGGGCACCCGCGACACCGTCGTCTACCCGGGCCTGCGCGTAAAAACCAACGGCCACTTCACCACCGTCAACCTCACCATCCGGCCAGTGACCTCCGGCCCGGGCGCGTCCCCGGAGGCGCCGCACTTTCTGGTCATCCTCGAGGATGCGCCGCTCGCGGCCCGGGCGCCGCCGCCCGACGTCGCCGCGGCCGACGACCTCGCGCCCGGAGTGCACGGCACCATTTCACCGGACGCCGCCGAGCGCATCGCCGCGCTCAAGGCCGAACTCCGCGCCAAGGAGGACTATCTCCAGAGCACCACCGAGGAACTGGAAACCTCCACCGAAGAGCTCAAGTCGTCGAACGAGGAAATGCAGTCCGTCAACGAAGAGCTGCAATCCACCAACGAGGAACTGGAAACCTCCAAGGAAGAATTGCAGTCGCTCAACGAGGAGCTGGCCACCGTCAACACCGAGTTGCAGACCAGGGTGACCGATCTGTCGCGGGCCAACAACGACATGAACAACCTGCTCGCCGGCACCGGCATCGGCACGGTGTTCGTGGACCATCAGCTGCGTATCATGCGTTTCACCCCCGCGGCCGGCGCCATCACCAACCTGATCCTCACCGACATCGGCCGGCCCGTGGGGCACATCGTCTCGAATTTGGTGGGCTACACCAGCCTTGTCGCCGATGTGCGGGCGGTGCTCGACACGCTGGCGTCCACAGAGGTGCAGGTGCAGACCATCGAGGGCAAGAGCTACGCGATGCGCATCCAGCCCTATCGCACGCTGGACAATGTGATCGAGGGCGCCGTGATCTCGTTTGTGGACATCACAGAAATGGTGAAGACGCGGGACGCGCTGCACGCCGCCAATGAGTTGCTCCGGCTCGCCGTGGTGGTGCGTGATGCGCACGATGCCATCACCGTAAAAGATCTGGAGGGCCGCATCCTCGCGTGGAATCCGGGCGCGGTGCGGATGTACGGCTGGAGCGAAGCCGAGGCGCTGAAAATGAACGTGCGCGACCGCATCCCATCCGCACAGCGGGAGCAGGAGGTCGAGAAAATGAACCAGCTCAGTCGCGCGGAACTTCTGGAACCCTATCGCACCCAACGCCTGACCAAGTCCGGCCAGATCGTGGAGATTTCGATGATCGCGACCGCCCTGCTCAACGAAGCCGGGCAAATGTATGCCATCGCGACCACGGAACGGACGATCGGAGAAGACGCCAAATGAAACCCGCGGACAATCCACCAGACGCCGCCAGCCTGCGCGCGCGCGCCGAGGCCGCCTTCCGCAAAACCGCGCCGTCACCGGAAAGTCTGGCGGCGCTCTCGCCCGAAGCCACCGAGCGGATGCTCCACGAACTGCGCGTGCACCAGATCGAGCTGGAGATGCAGAACGAGGAGCTGCGCCGCGCGCAGTTGGAGCTGGAAGCCTCGCGCGCGAGCTACTTCGACCTCTACGATCTCGCCCCGGTCGGCTACTGCACCGTGGGCGGGAACGGAGTCATCAGCGAGGCAAACCTGACCCTCGCCACCTTGCTGGGCGTGGCGCGCAGTGCGTTGGTGGGGAAGCCTTTCTCCCGCTTCATTGTGAACGAAGACGCGGACAGCTTCTACCTCCTGAAGAAACAGGTCGCGGTGCAGGGGACGGCCGAGGACCCAGCTGCACCCGCTGCACCCGCTGCACCCGCTGCACCATCGCACCCAACTGAACTGCGTTTGAAACGGGGCGACGGCACGCCCGTCTGGGTCAGCCTTGTGGTGGCCGCGGCCAGGGGAGAGAGCGGCGAATGGGCGCTGCGGGTGGTGGTGACCGACATCAGCGCACGGCGGGCCCGTGAAGCCGCCGAACGGCTGGAGGCCCAGACCCAGATGGAGATCCTCAATGCCATTCCCGCCCACGTCGCTCTGCTCGATCCGGAGGGCGTCATCCGCGTCACGAACGAAAGGTGGCGGCGATTCGGCACGGCCAATCTGCTGCAAGGTCCCGAATTCTGCCAAGGCCAGAACTACCTGCAGGTGTGCGAGAGCGCCACTGGACCCTGCTCCGAGGAAGCAAAGGACGTAGCCGCCGGCATTCGTCGGGTGCTGCGTGGCGAAGTCGGTGAGTTCTCCCTCGAATATCCCTGCCATTCACCCACGGAGCAGCGCTGGTTCCGGCTGATGGCCACGTCGCTGCGTGAGGGGCACGGGGGCGGTGCCGTGGTCATGCATGTCAACGTCACCGAGCGCAAGCTGGCGGAGGTCGCGCTGCGCGCGAGCCGGGAGCGCTATCGCGCAATGTTCGAGTCGTTGCTCGAGGGGTTTTGCATCATCGAAATGTTGTTCGACGAACAGGGCCGACCCGAGGACTACCTCTTCCTCGAGATCAATCCTGTATTCGAGTCGCAAACCGGCCTGCGGAATGTGCAGGGCAAGCGGATGCGCGAGCTCGCTCCCACGAATGAGTCACATTGGTTTGAAACTTACGGACGAGTCGCCGTGACGGGCGAATCGATCCAATTTGAGAACGAGGCGAAAGCACTGAATCGCTGGTTCGACGTGTCTGCCTACCGGCTGGGGGGAGAAGGTAGTCGAATGGTCGGGATCTTGTTCAATGACATCACCGAGCGAAAGCGGGCTTCTGCGGCGCTCGTCGCCAGCGAAGCGCGAGCCCGTGCCATCATCGAAGCGTCCCCGGTCGCCATGGCGCTGAACGACTCGGCCGATTTCATCACCTTCGTCAATCCGGCCTTCACCGCGACCTTCGGCTATGAACTGGCGGACATCCCCACGCTCGCCGACTGGTGGCCCAAGGCCTACCCGGACCCGGTTTATCGGCAGTTGGTGGCCGAGACCTGGCAAAAAGAGTTGGCTCGTTCCACGCAAACGGGAACGGACTTCGCACCGCTCGAGCTGAGTATCCGCTGCAAGGATGGGACCGATCGAATCACGCTGACCAGCGCCGCGCCCTTGGAGGACGCCTTTGCCGGAACCCACCTCGTGGTGCTGCATGACATCACCGAACGCAAACGGGCCGAGGCCCGTCTCCGTGCCGCGCAGAAGGACAATTTCGACCTTCGCGGGGCGCTGGATCAGCACGCCATCGTGGCGCTGACCGACGCCCGAGGCCGGATCACCTTCGTGAACGACAAGTTTTGCCAGATCTCCCAATATTCGCGGGAAGAGCTGCTCGGCCAGGATCACCGAATGATCAACTCGGGACAGCATCCCAAGGAGTTCTTTCGCGAGATCTGGGCGACCATCCAGTCGGGGCGCGTTTGGCAAGGAGATATCTGCAACCGGGCGAAGGATGGCACGCTCTACTGGGTAGACACGACCATCGTTCCGTTCCTCGACGAGCACGGCGCCATCGACCGATACTTGGCGATCCGAAAGGACATCACCGAACGGTGGAAGGCGGAGGCGGCGTTGCGCGAGAGCGAGGAGCGCTTTCGCCAGTTGGCGGAGAATATCCAGGAGGTGTTCTGGATCAGCGACACCACCAAGAACGATGTAATCTACATCAGTCCCGCCTACGAAAAGATATGGGGGCGCACCTGCTCGCAGCTTTATCAGGACCCGCGCTCTTGGCTGGACGCGATCCATCCCGAGGACCGGCCGCGCATCGTCCATGCGGCGCAGACAAAACAGGCGCTCGGCCTATACGATGAGACGTACCGCATCGTGCGTTCGGACGGCGAGGTGCGCTGGATCCACGACGAGGCTTTTCCCGTGAAGGGTCCCACCGGGGAAGTCCATCGCATCGTCGGCACGGCGGAGGACATCACGGCGCGCGTGGAGATGGAGGACCAAGTGCGCCAGTCGCAGAAGCTGCAAACCATCGGCACGCTCGCGGCCGGCATCGCGCACGATTTCAACAACATCCTTGCCGCCATCCTCGTCAATTCAGAGCTGGCGATCATAGACACGGCTCCGGAGCACCCCGCCCGCGAGAGCCTCGAGCAGATCAACATCGCCTCGGAGCGCGCGAAGGGTCTGGTGCGGCAAATCCTGGCCTTCAGCAGCCAGCAGCCGATGGAGAGGCACTCGTTGGCCCTTGGTCCGGTGGTGCTGGAAGTCGCGAAACTTCTGCGGGCGACCATCCCTGCCCGCGTCCGGATCGACACCTCGGTGGATCCTGATGCCCCGCCGGTGCTCGCCGATGCCACCCAGATGCACCAGATCCTCGTCAATCTCTGCACCAACGCCTGGCATGCCCTCGGCGATCAGCCCGGATGCATCGAAGTGAAGCTCCGGTCCGTAGTGCTGGATGCTGAGGAAGCGAGCCGGATCGCGGGTCTGCGGCCCGGGCGCTTCGCCTGCCTTTCCGTTGGCGACGGTGGAGAGGGGATGGATGCCGCCACGCGCAAACGCATCTTCGACCCGTTCTTCACCACGAAGGGGCCGGGCAAAGGCACGGGCCTGGGGCTTTCCGTCGTGCATGGGATCGTCCGGGGAAATCGGGGAGCCATCCAGGTGGTCAGCCGGCCCGGCGAGGGCACGACCTTCACGCTGTACTTCCCCGCCTCCGTCTCGGCGCCCGCTACTACGGTGCCCGGTGGCAAGGCGCCGTCCTCTGGTCGGGACACGATCAGGCACATCCTCTACCTCGACGATGATGAATCACTGCTGTTCGCCGCCGTGCGGACGCTGGAACGCCTCGGCTACCGGGTCTCGGCTTTCGTTCGCCCGGCGGATGCGGTGAAGGCGTTCCAGGACAATCCTGGCCAGTTCGATCTCGTGGTCACCGACATGAACATGCCGGAGGTCACCGGCCTGTCCGTCGCCAAGCATCTCCTGAAGCTCCGCGCCGATTTGCCGATCGTGCTCGTTTCCGGCAATATCGAAGAAGAGTTACGACAAGCCGCTCTCGCAGCCGGCATCCGTGGCATCCTGTGCAAACCATTTACGATGGATGAAATCAGCGAAGCCATCGGTCTGCTGGATTCGAATCAACGACAGCCCCGACCCGCAATGGCCCGCATTCTGATCATCGACGACGACCCGTCCGTCCTTTCCACATTGCGGCGGGCCCTGGAGCGAGTCGGCCATGAAGTCAGTGAGGCCGACAGTGGCCCCGCCGGGCTGGCGCAACTCGGTGCGGCCCCGTTCGACCTGGTTGTCACGAACATCGTGATGCCGGAGATGGGGGGCATCGAAGTCATCGGGCGACTGCGCCGCGACTACCCGGATCTCGGGGTGATCGCCATGTCGGGCGACGGCAGGGCGCTGCCGGAGAGCCACATGGCCACTGCGCAGGCCATGGGTGCATCGAGCATCCTGATCAAGCCCTTCGCGATCGAAGAGCTGCTCGCGGCGATTGATGCGTTGTTGAAGCGCGAATAGGCGGAACAGCGATCCACGACGACGACGCCCCAGCAGGTCGCGCGAGCAACGTTCTTGTTCGTGGCCATCACGGTCGTCGGCTTTGTATTCTCCGGCCTCTCGCAGGGCTTGGCCCTGGCCTGGACGCTAATTTCGACCGTCGGTACGCACCACGCGGGGTTGTTTGCCATCGCGTACCGAAAGCGGCGGCCGGCGGCGACCGCAACTTCCGCGCTGGGCGCTGGCGCGTCCGACCCAGCGCTGGCAGCGTGGCCCCCATGCACCGCAGCCTCCGCGATCATCTCGTGTCCGAGCGCCACCACGGTGGACGCGGGGCGTGGCTACGCGCCGCGGTGCTCGGGGCCAACGACGGCCTGATCTCGACCGCGAGTCTGATCGTCGGGGTCGCGGCGGCCGATAGCTCCCGCACGGCGATCCTCGTCGCGGGCGTCGCGGGGCTCACCGCGGGTGCGCTCTCGATGGCCGCGGGCGAGTACGTCTCGGTGAGCTCGCAGCGCGACACCGAACGCGCCGACCTCGAGATCGAGAAGCGCGAGCTCGCGACCGCCCCGGACGCCGAGTACGCCGAGCTGGCGATGATCTATCGCAAGCGTGGCCTCAGCCCCGAGCTCGCCGAGCAGGTGGCCGCCGAGCTCTCGCAGCAGGATCGCCTGCGGGTGCACGCACGCGACGAGCTCGGCATCGACATCGACGCGCTCGCCAATCCGATCCAGGCCGGCCTCGTCTCCGCCGCGAGCTTCGTTGCCGGCGCGGTGATCCCCATCATGGTCGTACTCGTCGCATCGGAGGGCCTGCGCGTGGTCATGACGATGGCCGTCGCGATGCTCGGGCTCGTCGTGCTCGGGGGTGTCGGTGCGCACCTCGGCGGCGCGCCGGTGGGTCGGGCGTCGCTGCGGGTGCTGGTGGGCGGTGCGCTCGCGCTGGTGATCTCGCTCGGGATCGGGCGACTCACCGGCACCGCGTTGTGAGCGGCAGTCGAGGCGTGCGGCGCTCGGATGACGCCGATCGCGGAGATCACCGACAAGCGCGTGGCGAGCGAGATGCCCCTCGCACGTCGGCTCTCCCAGCGATGCACCCGAGCCAATCGTCTCGCCGGCGGTGCGATCCCGTGGCCACCGCCCGAGACCGGATTGCCCGCGGGTTTGGTCGCGATCGCGGCCCGTGCCCTCGCGCCGGGAAGCGCCGAACGCTTCGCATCCGCCGAGCAGATGGCGACCGCGTTGGCCGAAGGACTCGCCGCGCGCAGCGACATTCCCACCTACGCCGAACTCGGTGCGCTCGTGCGCGAGGGATTCGAGCCCGAGCGCGCGCGGATAGCCGGTCTGATTGGCCGCGGCAGATCGAGCCCGGTACGACGATCCTTGGCGATACGGCCACGCGGGGAGCCCTGGTGGTGCGTCCGGGTGCTCGGCTCATCGCCGAGGGCACGGCCGACAAACCGATCGTGTTCACCAGTTCGCGCCCGCCCGGGGAGCGCCGCGCCGGTGACTGGGGCGGCGTGCTGTTGCTCGGCCAAGCACCGACCAACGCCCACGACCCCGATGGCAAGCCGACCTCGGGCCACGTCGAGGGCCTGACCGCTCGCGGGTCGTTCGGAGGTGATCGCATCGATGACGACAGCGGCGTGATGCGGTGGGTTCGCATCGAGTACAGCGGCGTCGCCATCGGACCCAACAACGAGATCAACGGCCTCACGCTCGCGGGCGTTGGTCGCGGCACCGTGATCGATCACGTCGCCGTTCGTCACACCGTCGACGACTGTTTCGAGTTCTTCGGCGGCACGGTCGACGCCCATCATCTGCTGTGCCAATCCGCCGGCGACGACGCGTTCGATTGGGATCTGGGCTACACCGGACGGCTGCAGTTCTTGATCGCGCTCGACATGTCCGAGGTATCGGGCGCGCACGGGATCGAAGGCGACAGCCAGGCATCGGCGCTCGCGACCACGCCGCGCAGCGCTCCAACCGTGTTCAACGCGACGCTGTGCAGCCCGGTCACCGAGTTCGCCGGCGAGCGCTACGGCGTACTCGCCCGCAACGGCACCGCTGGGCAGATCCACAACGCGCTGATCATCGGATTCGATGCCGGCCTCGATGTCCGGGGCCGCATGACCGCGTTGAGCTTGGACCACTTGGTGTTCGGCGGTCAGCGCATCGGCGCTGTCGCGTACGCCGAGACCTCGCCCGAAGCCGGCGGCGCCGTCGAGGACGACGACGAGGGATTCGATGAACTCGCGGTGTACTCGGCGAACAATCTCGTCGATCCGAAGGGACTGCCCGAATGCACGGGCGCCGGCCCGCGGCCGTTCGCCGCCGCCGAACTCCACGCCGATGCGCTCGCGCCACCCGACGACGGCTTCTTCGACCCCACTGCGCGCTTCGTCGGTGCCATCCGCGACAGCGACGACAACTGGCTGGTTCCCACCTGGGTCGGCGACTGAGCCCATGCGAAAAGCGCTGCGAGAGGCCTCGCAGCGCGGTTCGTCTACGACTCTCGCGGAACCCGACGATCAGCCGGCGGTGCAGCCGAGGATCTCGCCATCGCCGACCTCGGCGATGATGCGGCTGGTGCCCGCTTCGAAGACCACGCCGACCTCGGTGTCGCCCGCGAAGAACTGCACCCAGTCGACCGCGATGCCGGCGATCTCGCCCGAGATGTAGAAAAACTCGCCGCCATCGGGCACGTCGAACAACACGTCGAGGTCGGCTTCTTGTCCCGGGACCAGGAAGCCGAGGTGCAACGCGGTCACCCCGAACTGCTCGGTCTGCAGCTCGCTGAGGCTGCCGCGCTCGAGCAGCGCGGTATCGACACCGAGACCGTCGACCAGCTCGCTGCTCGACTCGACGCCGAACGAGGGGACCGTGTCGAACGTGCACGCGGCGACGCCAAGCACCTCGCAACACGCAGCCTTGACGAACTGCCCGTTGACCGGGTTGTGGCACAGGCCGCCGGAGTTGGGCTTTGCGTCGTCGGGGCACTCGTCCGCGGGTTCATCGAGGTCGACCTGCGCGTCGCAGGCTTCGGGCACACTTTGCAGCGAAAGTTCGTCGGCCGAGATGGCCTGCACGCACTCGGCAGCGCAGCACGAGTTCATGGCGAACCTGCCGTTTTCGCCGCGGCAGATGTCGCGGTCCTCGCCTTCCACATTGACCGTCTCCCACACCGCGCCGCCGCAGCTATCGGCGGCGAGCGATGCCGCGAGAAAACAGCACATGTCGTCTTCGAACTTGTTATTGCCGTCGACGCAGGCGCCACCGGAGTTGCGATGCGCCGCGGGGTCGCATAGATCCGAGCAACATGCCGCCTCGACGAACTGACCGTTGGAGGCGTTGCGGCAGCGCTGCAGCGAGGCGTCGCCCGCGACCTTGGCGATCTCGACCTTCTCGGGGCAGGACGTGGCGTCCTGATAGGCCGAGAAAAGGCCGGCGTCCGCGCAACACTCGGCGTTCTCGAAGCCCGAGGCGTTGAAGCAGGTCGCGACCACGCGATTGGTGAGCTTGTCGCCGTCGGCCGAGGTCTCTTTGTCCCCAGCAAGTAGCTCGAGTGACAGCTCCTCGGCTGCGGCGCACTCGACGTCATCGAGATCATCAGCCTTGCCGCCGCTGGCGCCACCATCGGAGGAACCTTCGGATTGTGAGGCGCAAGCGACGACGAAAAGAAGGGGAAGGATTTCGATGCGCTTCTTCATGGCAAACTCCAGGGGCGGCCCGCTCCGTCAGGGGGGCGGATGTGGTCGGCTCATCGCCGATGTAGGTGTCCCTAAAGTGCAGGACCCTGCCGTTTGGTTCCCGGTCCCGGACGAAGATCGTGGATGTTGCCAGCGTGACCGGGGCGTTGCAGAGCCTGGCAACGCCAACCTTTAGGAGGGTGCGACTTCTCCGCGCTCGTTGTTCGCGCCGAGAGCCATCCGCACGCGATGCGCGAGGTCCATGCCGCTGACGAGCGCACCCTCGATGCGCGGACCACTGCACCAGTCGCCTGCGGCGCCGAGGCCCAGGCTCGGATCGAAGAGCGAGTCGTCGATCTCACCGGGTTCCAGCGATCGGTCGGGGTCGGCTCAGTGGACGCCGACCGGGCCCCGCCGCGCTCGCGGATGATCACCGCGCCGTCCCACCGGGCGATCACACCGCGGGCGCGCCAGTCGTTGACGACCGCGTCGAGGCGAGGGTCGCGGGTGGTGAAGTACTGCGCGCCGTGGTCGAAGGCCCACGCGCCCTCGCGCCGCGTGCTGCAGCGGCCACCCAGGCCGCGGGACCGCTCGAACACGCGGACCGCAACGCCAGCATCGGCGAGAGCGCGCGCGCACATCAACCCCGCGAGGCCGGCGCCGACGACCGCGACGCGCGGCGCGGTGTCGGTCGGCGGCGTGGTGCTCAGCGCGTCCGTCGGCCCCTTGGCGTCATCCGGCCGTGATCACCTCGCCCCGCGAGCCTGCTGACTGGCGAAGTAGACCACCTTGCGCGCGCGCATGACATCCCCGAGTGGGCGGTGCTGCGCCAGCGCGTTCCAAGGATCGAACTTTCCCTGCTCGGCTTGCTCAGCGCGACGCTTGGCCGCCTCGTCGTCGAACGACTACGGTGCGATGGTGAGGCGGGCAACGTCGACGTAGGGCGCCTCGCTCTCGGGCCAGTCGACGCTCGCGTCTTCGATGGGTGTCGTCGCTTCGTCGACGAAAAACTGCAGCTGCATGCGATACACCAGCGGCCCTTGGGCGAGGTGCTTGCCCAAGGCGTCGACCCAATCGAGTTTCGCGGCCGAGGGCCCCGGCTCGCGAGGTGGCAGCAATCGAACCCGTGCAGCCCACGCCCCGCACGAGATCGGCACCGCGCTGAACAGCCGCTCGGTCGCGAACCCCGAAAACGGCTTGCCCAGCACGCTCTGCAGTTTCTTGGCCTGACGCAGCGCACCGAGGAATCCGTACGTCCGCACCAGATAGCCGAGCAACGCGAACGGTCCGCGCTCGAGCGCGAGCACCAGATCCATGAATGCCGCGGACTTCGGTACCGAAAACGCGGCGTGATTGATCAGCAAGAAGTCCTGCGTGGTCGTCGTGCCGGTCCCCAGCGCGTTGGGCCCGTCGACCCCGAAGACCTTGAACGCGAAGCCACGCACGTCGGGTTTGCGATCCGACGCGACGTCCATGCTGCCGTTCGACAGCCGCACCCAAGCGTCGTGCGAACCCGGGGTCGCGAACAGACCTTGGCGGGCGTACTCGGGCAGATCGGGCAACACCTCGAGCGTCGCCGCGAGTGCGACCAGCTGCCGGCGATGGAGCGCACGTCCGGGCCCGTACTTCTTGGCGCGGCGCTGTTGGCTGGCAACCATGCCCTGGGCGTAGCGAGCGAAGCGCTCGGACTCGTCGGGCGCGACCTGTTCTTGCCACTGGGTCGATGGGGTTCGTGCAGGCATCCGGTGACGCTGTGGTACGCCAATATCGGCTCCTCGTCATCACCCAAGGGGCCCCAAGGGGCCCCACAATGGGCTAGCCAGCGTTGCTTGGGCACACGAATCCCCTCACACTGGTCATCGAGGCCAAGCGGTGATCGAACGCGTCGTCCTGATCAAGCTCAAGCCCGAGTACGCGAATCCCGAGCACTGCTCGACGATCGCCGAAACGACCGCGACGACGCTCCAGAGTGCCGCGGGTGTTCGTGCCTTGCGGGTCGCGATCGCCTCCGATGGCCGGACCCGCCGCGAGTGGGACCTGTGCATCGAGGTCGTATTCGACGACATGGACGCGGTCGAGCACTACCGCACCGATCCGGTACATCGCGCCTACTCGGATGGGTTCTTGCGACCGATGATGGAAAAGATCCATGTCTACAACTTCGCGCGCCACGAGCCGCGGGAGTCGGCGGGGACGCGATGAGTTCCAGGGGTCGAGTGGCCGTGGTGCTCGCGCTCGTCGGCGCCGCCTGCGAGTTCGGCCCGCTCGAGCCGCCGGCGCCGTTTCGTGCGGGGGTCTACGAGGTGGCGGTGACGGTCGACGATGGCTGCGAGCAGATCGACGTGACGCCAGCGCCAGCGATGGACTGTCGAGCTGGACTCGCACTGGTGGAGGACGACGCCCTGTCGGTCGCGTGGCCCGAGGTCGTCGATGCCACCTACGTCGTCCACGATGACGCGGTACCCAACATCGGGCAAGCGCCGGTGTTGCGATGGTCGACCAGCGGCATCGTGCCGTCGACGGTGTGCGACAGCGCGACGCTGCGCTGGGTCATGACGCTGACCAACGACGATGACGGCAAGCTATCGGGCTCGCTGCGCAACACCTGGAGCGGCCTGACGGGCTGCCCGGTGACGCCACAGCAACCCACCGCGGATTGCACGACCGCGTTCATCTATCGCTATTCGCTCGACGAGCCCTGCGAAGATCCCTGCACGCTGGTCGACACCGTACCGCCGCCAGAGCAGCCGTACGACTGCGGGCTGTCGACGTGCGAGTGTCCATGAACCGGCCCACACCCGGTCAATCGCCGATGACGATCTCTGCCGCGTTCTGGGCCGGGTAGTCGATCACCGTGGTGTACGTCTGCGGATACGCGATCTGGGCCCCGCCGCTCAGCGTGCACAGCCCGTCGGGCTCGGGGGCGTCGCACTCACAGGTACCCGCGCACACCCGATAGACGGTCAGCGCGAACTCGTAGAATCCCGGGGGCGGCAGATCGCGTCGCAGGCAGGTGGTCTGGCAGCCGGCTCCACCCGCGCACTGCTCGACCATCTCCAGCGGCACCAACCAGGTGCCGGGCCACGTGCCGACGCCCATCCCGTCGGGGTCCAACCGCGCGGTGTCGGGGACCGCACAGTCGTTGCAGCCTTGGTTGCAGTCGGCGGCTCCGACGAAGTCGTCGCACAGCACCGGCGAGCACTCGCCGAGGTCGTACCGCACGACCTCGTCGCTCGCGAGCGCCGTGATGTCGAAGCCGATCGCGGCGCCACACCCCTGGGGATGGAAGTAAACCGGCGCGCCGCCGGTGTGCCGCACCGTGATCGTCACTGCCGGGCCGGTCGTCGTGTCCGACACATATTGCTCGCAATCGACGGGCGCGGACTCGGAGCCGGTGATGGCCGCGGTCGTCGAATCGCCGGCTGCGGGAGCCGGTCCAGCGCAGCCTTCCGAGATCAACAACGCGGCGAGGAGACGACGTGGTGCGCAGGGCATCGGCCGGGAGGATATCAGCGCGCGTGCTCATCACCGTCCCATCGCGCACTCCGTGCCGTCGAATTTTTCGAGCGGCACGCATACCGAACCGCCGCAAGAGCCGTCCTGCCCGCACAAGCATTGGCGCTCCTCGCCCTCGATCAGCTCGTCGCTGCAAGTCGGCCGCGGCCCGATGCAGACCCCGTCGCATTCGTCGACGGGGCGGAAACAACGAAAGCCTTCGCCACAAGAGGTGACGTCACACTCCTCACGCAGGCAGCCGTTCTCGTCGAACCACGACCACGCGGGTCCGCAAGGGAACACCCCTTCGCAGGGGTATGGCACACTCCCGCACTGAAAATTGTCGTCGAGCGGGCACGTCGAAGCGGGACCACTGGAGGTCGAGCCATCCCCGAGCGTCGTGGCCTCGCTCGAGTTCGCGGGGTTATCGGTCGTGCTGTTCATCGCGCCCGAGGTGTCGGTCGCAGGCGCGCCCGTGGACGACGTGGCGCTGGTTCCGGATCCAGGATCGATGCCGCGCGTGCCGCAGGCTGCGAGTGCGAAACCAAGGGCGACTGTGCTGCGTGTCATTTGTGCATCGTCCCCGTGACCGACGTTAGTAGTCGAGATTGTTGTCCGCCTGGCAGTACGTATGCGTCACGACGCTGCCGGCAGAGCTGATGACGGTAGGATCGACGATGAGCTGCATGCAGTTGCCTTCGATGTTGTGCTCGGCGTCGAGTACAACTACCATGTGCTTGTCATCGGGCTCGTTGTCGGTGATGGTGCGGATCAGGGATCCTGCGTCCACCACGCATTCGCCGTCCGACTTCGCGCGCACCTGCACGGAGAGTGTCACGCCGGAGATGTCGTCCTTGTCCGCATCGTTCATGTCCTCGCGTTGTTGTGTGACGCACTTGAGAATCACCTTGCCGCTCGGGATCGCGCCGCCGAACACGATCTCTTTGTGCACCTGGCTCGACGAGGTGAACGTGTTCGTTCGCATCCACATCAAGTCGTGGAGGCGAAGCCGCAGACGCCCGAGCCCGTACTGCCGGTCCGCGCCGCAACGCAGTCGCCCGCCGGAGATGCACGCCGGACTGGTGGCGCCGTTGGCACCGTTGCCGGCAGTGGCGCGGTCGCCCATCGACAGCATCACGGTATGGAGTCGCCCGGGATCGTCGATCCAGTCGAGCCCGAGGTCGAGCATCCGGTGTTTCACCTGCAGTGCGGCACCCGCGACTTGCGGCGCCGCGTAGCTGGTGCCCTCCTCCGAGACGTTGCCGGTCGACTGCGGTCCATCCACAGAGACTTCGCCGTAGGTCCCGTCCTCGGTCGTGACGTGACCCGGCCGGCCGGGTGCGACCAGGTCGACCATCGACATCGACGTCGAGAACTCTGCGAACCCGATCTTCGACATGCCGCCCCCGCGATTGCTGTAGTCCGAGAACGTCCACGAGGCATGCGAGGATGAATCGTCAGGGTCGACTGCACCGACGGCGAACGCCTTCGGGATGTCCGCGGGAGATCGAACCTCACACACATCCATGCCTACCCCGTCGTTGTGTGTGATCGTAACCGGCAGCACACCATCATCCCATGCATCCTCGAGCGCGTCCTCGAGTACGTGCCATGAGGCCGCGTCGCAGGCGCCCACGGTGTCTCCATTCGAGGCGTTCAGTACGTCGACGGTGACACAGTTCGTGCCGATCCCGTGTGCACAAGCGTACCCCTTCACTTTCCCTGACTCGGTCCCCGCGGCGTAGTAGTGCAGCTCGGCCTCGCGCGCGTAGCCGGTCGCGGGGAACTCCCAGGACGACAGCCCGCTCGCGATCGCGCTGTCGTGGCCGTCGGCTTGATCCTGCGAGTAGTCGCCGATCGCGATCGACGTGACTATGGTGCCGTGGGCTTGTTCGTCGGTGAAGTTCGACGTTGCCGTGCAGCCGGAGCCGGTGCAGTTGAACCTCGCTCTCGTCCGACTGCTGGGATCGCAGGACGCGTCACCTAGGAAGCACGCCTCGTCCTGGAAACCGTAACTCTCCAGTACTCCGAGCAGCAGCTCGTTCCCCGAGCTGGGTTGGCCGTCGTAGCCGGAGTCGTGGTAGCCGTTGGAACCGTTGAACGTGCGGATGTCACCGAGGGGCACATAATCTGCGAGCCCGTCACCGCCTTCCCCCGAGCGCGCGATCGCGGCGACGTCGTCGCGTGCCGCGATCGACGCGACAGCCCGGCGTCTTGCACACCAACATCTCGCGACGCTCGGCGAACTTCGCCAGTACGAAGTCGAGCCACTTTGTGGTCCTCTCGTTGTCGACGATGGATCACAATGGCCCGCCGGCCGGCATGACCGTCACCCGCCGCCGCGGACGTCGAAGCTCAACTTCCACCGTTGCCCGCCGCCGTGCTCGACCGCAGAGAGCTCCAGCGTCCCCACCTCGGTGACCCGCGCGTGGAGGCGCACCTGTACGATCGCCCCCTCTTTGCCCTCGGGTGCGGGCAGCAGCGTCTCCAAGGGTGACAGCTCGGTCAGCTCGACCGGCGAGACCACTGCACCCACCACATCGTCGCGTCGCGTCGAGGAGCCGAAGAATCGGAACGACACCTCTTCGCCGAGCAGCAAGCCGAACAGCGCCGGAAGTTCGATCTCGGTGCCCTCTTCCATGCCACACGGCGCCACGCACACCGCGTCGATCCGCGGCGGAACCCCGGGCACGACCAGCTCGGCGCGGGCGATCCCGACGTAGTGCGACTGCGCGGTGCCGCCCTTGATCCGCACGCCGCCCTGGCGTCGCACCCGGGCGTAGTGAGCGGCGCCTCGAGCCACCGCAAGCTCCGCGTCGGTGCCCGCGAGGACCTTGGGCGCGGTGCCGCCTTCGGCACTGACCCAGCGGGTGATCACCTCACAGATCCGCGCGCGGATCGTCGGCGACTGCGTCACGCCGCCGTTGAACAGGATCGCGGTCGGATGCACGAACGTCGTGCCAGGCTTGTTCGCCGCCCGTGGCCGCCCCAAAAATGCGGCGAGGTGTCGCGTGATCGCAGCGTCGCTCGGATACGGCAACCCCAGCGCGACGAACCCCGCGCGCTTGGGCACCAACGGCCTGGCGGACGCCTCGACCACCGGGAAGAAACCCTCGACCAGCACCGCGTCGACGTCGGCGCGGGACAGCGTGGTGCGGATCGTGTTGCCGATCAATCGCGAGCCTCGCGAGACGATCGAGATCGGGCAGCTGTCGGTCCCACCGTCGCCCAGCAGGGTCTCCTTGGCGGCACGCGCGGCATGGGTCACGGCACGCATCTGCCAATCGTCGAGCACGGTGCCCTCGGCCTCGAGCCGGGCCTGCACGGTGAACGCCAGCGCGAGATCCATGTTGTCGCCGCCCAGCAAGATGTGGTCGCCGACCGCGATGCGCTCGAGCACCAGCGAGCCGTCGTCTTGCCCGACCGCAATCAGCGAAAAGTCGGTGGTGCCGCCACCGATGTCGACGACCAACACGACGTCATCGACCGCCAGCTGCTGCCGCCAGGTGTCGGCATGCTGCGCGAGCCAGTCGTACATCGCCGCCTGCGGCTCCTCGAGCAGCGTCGGTGCCTCGAAGCCGGCGAGCATCGCAGCCGCTTTGGTGAGCTCGCGCGCGACCGCGTCGAACGAGGCCGGCACGGTGAGCACGACGTCCTGCTCGGCCACCGGCGCGTCGGGATGCGCGCGCTCCCACGCTGCGCGCAGATGGCCCAGGTAGCGCGCCGCAGCTTGCACCGGCGAACACTTGGGCACCTCCTCGGGTGACTGCCACGGGAGAATCTCCCCGTTTCGATCGACGCCCGAGTGGGACAACCAGCTCTTCGCCGACGAGACCAGCCGGGCCGGCGTCGACGCCCCTTGTTCGCGCGCGAAGCTGCCGACCGCATCGCGGGCGTTCGGGTACCACGGCAGCGCCAGCGAGCCGGCCGCGAACTGGCCTGCCGCGGGAAAATACAGAAACGAGGGCAGCAACGCGCGCTCACCGACCTCACCCGGCGCAACGATCTGCGGGATCGCCAGCGGCAGCACGGGGGCCACCGGATCGCTGCAGTACGCCAGCGCGCAGTTGGTCGTGCCCAGGTCGATCCCGATCGTGTACGCGGCGGGCTCGTCGTCGATGCGCTCGCTCATGGCTGACCCAGCTCGACCTCGGCCGGCGCGATGATCTTGGGGTCGTGCCCCGCGGTGGTGCTCGGCAGCCGCACCTCCTCGACGCGCCAACCGTGATGCGCGAGCGTGCCGCGAAACGGCGGCTCGCCCGTGACGTTGCCGGTGACCCGCACGCGCGAGGCATCGTAGCCTGCGGGCAGCTCGATCGCCGCGCCCTCGGCCTCGCTGCGTACGGCTCGCAGCTCGAAGTACTGCTTGACCGCCCGGGCACAACCGTCGTGGACCACGCGCGCCGCTGCGCCGATATCGGCGTCCGAGAAGCTCGACATGTCCTCCTGCAGAAAGTCGACGAAACGCCCCTCACGCTGCAAGACCGCGAGCACTTGCAGCGCGGGCGTGACGTCGCGCGGGGCCGCGATGACTTCGGCGTCGCGCACCTCGAGCTTGGGCGCGGCGGGTGGTGCAACGGCGAGCGGTGCGGGTGCGTCGAGGGTGTGTACGCGGGCCGCGAACACACCGTCGAACAGCACGCGCCAGGGCAGCAACAGGGCGAGCCAGAGGCGCGCCGCGAATCCGAGCGGTTCCATGTCGATCACCTGCAGGCGCTGGTTGATAGCGCACTTTGGCCGGGTCTTGTCGCGCCAAGCCCCAGCTTTCGACCCCGGTCGGGTCCACCAGGCCGGTTCTGAGGCCGCATTTGCGCCTACAGGGCGGGCCCGGAGATGATGATGTCGGGTTTGATTTTGCCGGGAAAACCGTCCTACCGCGGCGCGCTGTGTCATGGCGGACTCGCGGCGGTCACCGCCGATGGCGAGCGCGGCGCACGCGTGCTCGCGTCCGTCGATCCCGAACACCTGCGCACGATCCGGGCCGCTGGCAGGCTCGCGTGGCTGTCCGCCGTAGCGCTCGACGAGATCAACGCCGCGTACCTTCGCGAAGCCGGCGCGGCCGGGTACCTCGACTTCTGGCGGCGCTACACGGTCGGCGCCGTGGAAACCACGCTCTTTGGCGGGCTGTTCAACGGCGCCTTGCGGATCTTCGGCCGCTCACCCAGCGGGTTGCTCAATCAAGTGGATCGGTCGGGCGTGGCAGATCACCACCCGCGACTACGGCCTGCCCTCGGTGACAGAACACGGCGATGACGTTCGGGTGACGATGCAGGGCCTGTTGCCCGAGTGTCGACGCGTCACAGTGGCGTTGTCGATGCAGGCGTCGGTGGTGGCCCTCATCGAGCTGACCAGGTACGTGCCTGAGGTGTCGTGCGACCTCGACCGGCTCGAAGCCGACGGGAGCTTCGAGATCACGGCGCGCTGGACCCCGATGGCGTAGGCCGGCTCGAGCCCGCAGCAGGCGGTTCTGAAAAACGCTCCGCGTTCTTTCGGCAGCCTGCTAGAACTCGCCAGGTGTTTTGCCGCTCGCGCCTGTCCCCGCTCGTGATCGCCATGCTCGTGTCGGGCTGTCCGAGCAGCGGCAGCCTCGACAACACCGCGGCCGTGGATGGCGGCGGAATCCCGGCCGGCGCGCTGGAGCACCGGGCCGCCAACGATCAGGCGAACGCCGCGTATCGCTGGGTCGACATCATGCTCGAGGCCACTGGGCGCGAGGTCGACAAGGTCGGTGCGCGCCCGACCATCATCTCACGGCAGATGGCGATCCCGATGACCGCGATGTACGACGCCTGGGCAGCGTTCGACGAACGGGCGGTGGGGACCCGCATGGGCAGCGCACTGCGACAACCCGAGGCCGCACGAACGATCGTCAACAAGGAGATCGCGATCGCGTACGCGATGTACACCACGCTGGTCGATCTGTTCCCCGCCGATGCGCCGTGGCTCGCCGACCGCATGCGCGAGATGGGCCACGACCCCACCGCGACGCCAACCGACTTCACCACGCCGGCGGGTATCGGACGGGCCGCGGCGCTGGCCGTACTGACCTACCGCAGGGCCGACGGTGCCAACCAAAGCGGCGATGCGCCAGGCGCCGATGGGCAACCCTACGGGGACACCACCGGCTACACGCCCAAGAACACCATCGACAAGATCGTCGATCCCGACCACTGGCAGCCGATCGCGTTCGAAGATGGCAAGGGCGGCAGCTTTGCGCCGGGCTTCCTGACGCCGCAGTGGGGCGGCGTGCGACCGTTCGCGCTCGAACGCGGCGACCAGTTTCGGCCACCACCACCGCCGCTGGTGGGCTCTGCGCAGCTCGAGCAGGACACCAAAGAGTGCATCGCGCTCAACGGCAACCTGACGCTCGAGCACAAGGCGATCGTCGAGTTCATGCGCGACGGGCCCCGCTCGACCGGACAGTCGGGCCACTGGCTGCAGTTCGCACAGGATGTCTCTCGCCGAGACAAGCACGACCTCGATACCGACGTGAAGTTGTTCTTCGCGGTCGCCAACACCGCGTTCGATGCGTTCATCGCCGCATGGGACGCCAAGCGTCACTACGACAGTTCCCGCCCGTGGACCCTGGTGCGCCACTACTACGGTGAGACGCCGATCGTCGGCTACCTCGGCGCGTGCAAGGGTGCGGGCACGATCAAGGGCAACGAGTGGTACCCCTACTCGCCGCGCACCTTCTTGACCCCGCCGTTTCCCGGCTTCCCTTCGGGCCACAGTACCGTCAGCGCCGCGTCATCAAAGATGCTCGCGCTGTTCACCGGCAGCGACGAGTTTGGCGCCTACGCCCGCCACGAGGCTGGCCAATACACCGAGACCGGGTGCAGCACCGCGCAGATGCAAGCCCGCGAGGGCCAGCCTTCGCAGTCCGTGGCGACGTCGCGCGAGATCATCTTGAAGATGCCCACGTTCTCCGCGGTCGCAACGATGGCTGGGATCTCGCGGGTGATGGGCGGCTACCATATCCAGGCCGACAACACCGCTGGCCTGGCGCTGGGTCGCAAGATCGCAGAGTACAGCTGGCCGAAGTACCAGGCCTACTTCGACGGCACGGCGATCGAGGCCAGCGCCCCGGCAAAGTGACGATCCCGCAGCGGTGGCCGCTCACAGCCGGCGCTGCGAGACCGGCTCGAGCCGCGGCACCTGACCGCGGCGGCCGGCGTGTACGCGAAATCGCCGACGTACGATCCAGTCGCCCTGCACGAAGTCGACCTCGATCTCGGCCGGCGCGTCGATCGGCTCCGAGTGCAACTCGGCCTTCAGCGCGTGGCCCGACAGCGGCGCGACGCCGAGACTCTTGCGCTTGTCGGCGTCGATGATCTCGATCGTGTCCGCTCGGACGATCACCAGCGCGTCGCTGGGATGACGCATGAACACCAGGGCGATCGCACGGCCCTCATCGAACTTGCGCAGGGGCTTGCCGGACTCGGCATGCAGCAGATGCACCTCGTTGC
Organism: Deltaproteobacteria bacterium; assembly: GCA_947492135.1. Classification (GTDB taxonomy): domain Bacteria; phylum Myxococcota_A; class Polyangia; order Nannocystales; family Nannocystaceae; genus Xiheibacterium. Next base: position 34,152 of record CANLQR010000013.1, read on the forward strand.
CGATCGCCAGCGCGAGATAGCCCGCCGCCGCTGCGACCGCATGGATCGGCGCGTTGCCGACCCGGTGTTGCCAGGGAACCTCGCGAAGCTCGCGGTCCCATCGGGTCACGGTGCCATCGGACTGCGTCACCAGGACATCGCCCTCGCGCGCTCGGCCAATCGCGGTCACATGGGCGGCGCTGGGCAGCGGTCGCATGACGGTCTCGGCCTCGGGGTCGGCCCAGTAGCTCAGGCCGCGTGGGTCGGCGCGATACAGCTGACTGCCGCTTTCGAGCACGAACGCACCCGGCGTGGCGATCTCTTGGCGAAAACCGGGATCGGGCGCGACCTCGGCGACGGCCACCGCGCTTGCCATCGGCACCGGCGGTGGCTCCGCTGTCGTCGGGGCCTGGGCGCCCCGACCAAACGCCCAGACCGCGACGACCGTCGCCGCGATCGTGCCGACCCAAGCGAGCACCAGGCCAGTGCCGAGCGGGCGCGACGCCGACGGCGGAGGCGGCCCCTGCGAGGCATCGATCGTGGCGACCTCGGCCGTGCGCCGCTGGGTGACCCGGAGCGAAGCCCGGAGCGCCACCATCAGGCTCTGAGTGTCGGAAAATCGGTCAGCAGGCAGCTTGGCCAGACACTTGTCGACCACACTCACCACCGCTGGCGGAAGATCGGGACACAGCGTCCCCAGCGAGGTCGGCTGGTCGTAGACGATGGCGTGCAGCAGCGCCGGGGTCGAGTCGCCGTCGAACGCGCGCCGACCCGCCAGCAACTCGTAGAGGATCGCTCCGAGCGCGAAGATGTCGGTGGCCGCATCGACCGAGCTGGTGTTGCCCGAGGCTTGCTCGGGGCTCATGTAGTTTGGCGTGCCCATCACCACGTTGGTGCGGGTCATGCTCTCGGCCGACGACTTCATCTTGCTGATGCCGAAGTCGAGCAGCTTGACGCCCAGCCGTGCCCCCGACTCACCCGCTTGCCCACGCACCATCACGTTGGTGGGCTTGAGATCCCGATGCACGATGCCCGCCGCATGCGCGGCCGCGAGCGCCGAGCACAGCGGCTCGAAAAGCCGAATCACCTCGCGCGGGGTCGCCCGACGCCCATGCATCCAGGTGTCGAGGGTGACGCCGTCGACATACTCCATCACCATGTACGGATTGCCGTCAGCGTCGGTGTTGAAGTCGAACACCTGGACGATCGCGTCGTGGTCCAAGCTCGCGGCGATCTCGGCTTCTTGGCGAAACCGCGCGTAGGCTTCGGTGTTGTGCGCGAACTGGTGGTCGAGAAATTTGATCGAGAACCGCTGCTGCAGCCGCACGTGCATCGCCTCGTAGACGGTGCCCATGCCGCCCGACGCGATGTTCCGTGTGATGCGATAGCTGTCACCCAGGACCGCGCCGATGCGCGCGTCGCTGTCGGACAGGCCGTCGCGGCCACCGCCAATCACCTGGGTTTGCGGGTCGCGGTTCTCGATGACCGCGAGATTGGGGCGCGGCGACACCGATGGGGACATCGGCGGCCATCGGCACTGCTTGAGGCCGTCCGCGGCGCTCGACGCGGCCTGGGGGCATCGGGCAAGCTCCTCGGATGAACGCCAGCGGCGCTGCGTCCGTGATCGTCCGCCCGGTCGGTGCCATCGACGCGCGGCCGCGGATTCCCGGCAGCAAGAGCATCACCAATCGCGCCCTGCTGCTGGCCGCGATCGCAGCGGGGCCCTCGTCGGTGGCCGGCTGGCTCGACGCCGAGGACACCCGCTGGATGCTCGGTGCCCTGCGGGCCCTGGGCAT
>CANLQR010000014.1 GCA_947492135.1 Deltaproteobacteria bacterium
CGCAGCCAGGCGCGCTGCTTCTCGTCCAGCCCGGGCTCACCCTTGGGCGGGTAGTCGAGCTCGCCGCCGCCCTTGGCCACGGCGGTCAGCAGCAGATACATCCGTAGCTTGGCTTCGTATTCGCGATGCGTGTCGTGATCGACCGGATCGGTCGACGGGCCGTGCTTTTGCACGAAGCGCTCGAGTTCCTCCACCGTGAGGTCGACGAACGGTCGGATCAGCTCGTCGCGCACGGTCCGCAGGTACAGATTTCGCACCGGCTGCGCGACCAACCCGCCCTGATACATCCCCATCCGCATCAAGAATGGTGCGCCGTTGATCTCGTCGTCATTCAGGTCGCGCTCGACCGCGCGGAGCGGATCGATCTGCGCCAGTCGGATCGGCGCGTTGGTGTTGGCCGCGACGTGCTCCTCGATCTTGGCGACCGCCTCCTGGGTCTGGACCAGCCGATCTTTGTTCCGCGTGAACGAGACCACCGGCAGCAGCGCCATCCCGATCGCGGACACCAGCAATCCGCCGCCGATCGCGTGGCCGAGCAGCGCCTGCTTCTTCACCTTCGCGGCACTGCGCTGCGCGATGTTCTTGTCGGGGAAGATGACCTTCTCGAAAAGCTCACCCAGGAAGTAACTCTTGGGCTCGATCTGCGGGGTGGTGTAGCCGATGCGGGGCTGCACGCCGAACGCGGCGGCCATCGAGCTCATGATCCGATCGATGGTCCGGCCCTCTTGGGTGCCGCTGGTGAAGTACACCCCGCGCAGGTGCGGCGACTCGGCATAGACGTTGTCGGCCATCAGCTCGCCGATGAACGCGGCGAGCTTGTCGCGCATCGGCTCGAAGTACTGGGGGAACTGATAGATCTTGTCGCGGGCGTCGGCGCCACGCTCTTCACCCATGCGGCGCATCACGCGGCGCTCGACGGTCTGGTTGAGCTCGTCGAAGTGCTGCACGAACGTCTGCGCGGCGTCGATCTTCTGGGTCACCGGCACGGTGAAGCCCCAGATCTGCCGGCGCTCGGTGTTGCCTAGATCGGAGAACAGCTCGACGAAACCCGGCAACAGATCGACCTTGGTGAACAGCACGTACACCGGCACGACCATCTCGAGCTTGGCCATGACCTCGTCGATGCGCGCACGGACCTCGCGCGCCCGGGTGTGGACCTCCTCGGGATGGGCCTCGGAGACGTCGGTCACCGCGATCGCGACCAGCACGCCGTTGACCGGCTGCTTGGGGCGATTGCGCTTGAGCAGGTCGAGAAATGACATCCACTCGTCGCGGTCGCTGTCCTCGGTGGTGTAGCGACCGGCGGTGTCGAGAATGACGGCGTCGTTGGTCATCCACCACTGACAGTTGCGGGTGCCACCGACGCCCTGCACGCCGCCGCCCGACTTCGACTGGTACGGAAAACGCAGGCCGCTCTGGCGCAACGCGGTGCTCTTGCCCGCGCCCGGTGGGCCGATGATCATGTACCAGGGCAGGGCATACAGCGCTTCGGAGGGCTTCTTGCCGGCGAGCTTGCTGGACTTGAGCGCCGAGATGGCCTTCAAGAACTCCTGCTGCATCGAGTCGATGTCGCCGCGCAGATCGGGTCGTGCCGAGGCGGAATGACGATCGGCCTGGGCCCGCAGGGCCTTTTCAATCTCGCGGGCAGCCTTTTTGGCGCGGACGATCTTGAAGATGACGAAGGCCAGCAAGATGGCGACGATGACGACGGTCGCCACGATCGCGATCCACATCGGCAACCCGAGCAACAACACGACCGCCCAAACCGCGGCGATGAGCAAGATGGCGAAGATGTATTTGAGCGCAGCCATGGTCTGGAATTCTCTAGGGGCTACTCCTTGGGGAGTAGGGCCTCGATGCGGCCTTGGACCTTGGACGTTTGGCCATCGAGTGCCTTGCGCAGCACGATGATGAGCGCCAGCGAAAACAGCACGGCAAGCAGGCCGATCCACACGGTGACGTAGTACTGCTGGGTGCGGTTGACCCGCTCACGCGGTCGCAGGTGCCGCTTGGACAACGGCTCGGGCTTGGCGTGGATGCCCAGCGCGTCCTTGACGCGGCGTTGCACGGCGGCAAGCTCGAGCTCGCCACCACGGATGGCATATCGACCCTGAAACCCGAACAGCAGGCACATGTAGTAGACCCGCAGGGTTTCGATGCGCCGCGGGTCGGCGATCAGCTGCTCGAGGCGCACGAAGAAGCCCTCGCCGGCGAGGTTCTCGCTGAAGTACTGCAGCTGCAGGGGTTGGCTCAGCCAGACGTCGCGCACGCCTCCGCTCTTGCGCATCGCGACCTCGTCGGCGAGCGCGACGATCGCATACGCCATGTCCTGCACGTCGCGTTCGTAGATCCCGGCGCGCACGCCCGAGCGAAACAGCTCGTCGATGAACCCTCGCACGCGGGTGTGGAGCGTCTCGGGCGAGATGAAACCGTCATCGGCGAGGGTGCGGATCTGCACCAACGCGTTGAAACAGTCCTTGGTGACTTCGTTGACGCGGTCCATGGTGGCCTAAGGCGCGCCGGTGCCCGCGCGCTCGGGCACGCCCATGAGAATGATCTTCGCCTTGGTGGGATCGAACGGCGGCGGCAAGTAGATCGCGACCGTGCGCTCGGTCGCGATCTGTCGCCAGAACTCGCTGGTGGTCTCGAGCATGAAGTACACCTGCTTGGGCCGCACCGGCACCTCGGAGGGCGGGCGGTGGGTCACCGTCAACGGCACGCCCGGCGTCGCGGAGCGCACGATCTGGTTGATCTGCTTCCACGAGGCGATCTTGGACAGCTTGGGCAGCTTGTTCGCCACCTCCTGCTGCGCGCCCTCGGCTTCGACCGCGAGCACGAATCGCGTGCACCGCGGTAGGCGGTCGTCCTTGAGCTGGCCGATCCACATGCCGTCTTGGCGAGCCTCGAGCGGCACCGTGATGCACAGCTCGCGCACGGTAGCGCCGAGCATCTTGTTGAGCATCGCGAACAGCTCTTCGAAGGTCGCGCGCAGATCGGTGTGGTTGAACCGCGGGAACGTCGAAGGATCGACCTCGCTCGAGAACGTCGTCAACGCGCCACCGAGCTCGATCAGCGTCAGAAAGCAGCCCAGCGGCGAGGTGGTGCGGCTCTCGACGATGTGCCGGACGTGCGGGATGTACGTGTTGAGGCCGTTGAGCAGCAAGAATCGGGTGATGTCCTGGCCGGTGAACTCGACCGCGGCGGCGTCGATCTGGCGGCGCGTCTCGGAGACCGCGCGCTGCTTGGTCAGCAGCACGCTGAGCAAGTCCTGCAACCACGCCATCAGCACCGGCGACGCCGTGACCGTCAACGCCGGTGGGATGTAGTTGCGGCTGAGCGCGAAGCTTCCGGTGCTGTCGCGCACGACCTCGGCGATCTTCACCGTCTCGTAGTCGTCACGGGGCTCGGTGCCGTAGATGATCGTCAGATTGGGGCGTCCGAACGCGATGATCTGCTCGGTCTTGGCGATGGTCAGATCGTGGACCGGGCGGTTGGCGATGCGGAAGCGCGCCGCGCCGACGTCGTCGAGGGCGTCCTGGAAGTTCGGGATGCCCTCACGCGCCGCGGGCACGGCGAGGTAGACCTCGAGCATCGATGCCGTGGTCGGGAACGCTTCGGCGATCGGGCGAGCCGCGGGAGCGCCGGCCTCACCCGGCGCAAACTCGACGGCAAGGCCCGCCGAGAGCACGCCAGAGAACTGCCCGATCTTCAGCTGGCCGGCCTTGAGGGCGCCTTCGTCGATGGTCATCGACACCACGCCCCAGGGATACGGGGAGGCCGCAGCGAGCCGCGCGCCGAGGGTCGCCTCGAAGTAGAGGTCTTGTTGCTGCAGATGCTGGGGACACATCAGCATCCCTTCGCTCCACACCACGCGATCGAGGTTGCGCTTGGTCATGGCCTAACCGCCCCCTGGGGCTGCGGGTGCGGTCGGGGCCGCGGGCGCCTCGGCAGCCGGAGCCTCGGGTGTCGCCGGGGCCTCGGGTTTTTCGGGTGCCTTGGCGTCCTTGAGCTTCTTGCGCTTCTTCTTCTTTTTCTCGGGCTCGGGTGCCGGCGGCTTGACCTTCAACGGCGGCCCGGGGCACTCGATCGCCGCGCGCGTTCGATCGAAGCCGGGCGGCGGCGTGTGCCCACCGTCGACGAGGCTGCCGTCGAGCAAGACGTAGAAACACGGATCGGCCCACGTCTTCTTGTTGGCCTGCGCCAGGCATACCGAGTCGCCGTGGTACTTGGGCACGTCCCAGAGGCGATACCAGTTGGTCCCGGTCGGCTCGCGAAACAGCGCGACCGCGAGGATGTGGGTCGCTTTGGGGTCGGGCTCGATCTCGATCAGCTCGGGCTTGTCGGGATAGATCTGGCGTTCGTCCTCGGCGAGGAACGAATCCCCGAAGACGTCTTTGCCCTTTTCCCAGGTCTCGCGAAAATCGAGCATCGGCACCGCCTCGTCCGACGAGAGCTGATAGAACCGCACGACGGTGGGCAGCGGCGAGCCGGTCTCGTCGGGGTTGATCTTCGCGGTCGGCTGGATCACCACGCGGACCTTGAAGGCCGCTTCTTCTTCAGGATTGCAGCTGGGGCCCTCCGATTTTTTCTTGCAGCCAGCGAGCCATGGTGACGCCAGCATGGCGGCCACGGCCCAGCAGAGAACCGTGGTGGGGACGGGGCGATAGCCCGAGGTGCGGGGCGCGGAACGACGAGAAAACATGGTCGGCTTGGACTCGGGGAGCGGCAACGCCGCGAAATCTCACCACAGGCGGCCCCAAACTTCAACGAGAGCGGCGCCAGGTCATCCGCCGAGCATGCCGGCGTCTACCACGATGCCGCGGCGTTGCATGGCCGCGAAGAACTTCGGCACCTCACCGGTGTGGCGCCACGTCCCCGTGCGCGGATCAATGCCGATGATCTCGACCATCATGGTGCTTCCGTCCGGGGCCACGCGGGCCTCGGCGACCTCGACCACGCGCGACGTGCCGTCGGGGAAGCGGCCGACCGTGATGATGAGCTCGAGCGTTCGTGCGACCGCTTGGACACGACTGGCATTGTCGGGTCCGCCCGCGAGGCCGGTCAGCGCCGCGAGGCGGCTCACCCCGGCGTCAGCGGTGCTGGCCCGCATCGATACCAGCACGCCCGACAGGCCGCGGCCAGCCGCAGCCATGAGCTCACTGGCCTCGGGGCCCGTGGTCTCGTGAAGGCAGAGTCGATCGGGGCGCAGGCCTACTGCGGTGCGCACGAGCGCTTGCATCACGGTGGTGCCGTCGGTGCCGACCAATCCATCACCCTCGAGGATGATGACGTGCGCGGGGACCACCCCCGGTTCTGACATCGGTCGGACGAGCACATGGCGATCGGTGCCCGGTGCGGCGTCGATCAACGCGGTGATCAGCGGAAATGCGCGGGCGCCCGGGCCCGCGCACACGAGGATCCCGAGTCCGGCCTGCACACAGATGGACAACAGGTTCGCGATTGCCGGTGACAGCGAGCCGTCTTGGAGCAGGCGCTCGAGCGTCCAGCGCTGCTCGGTCGGTGACGGCAGCGTGATGTTCACGACCGGGCCGCCGGACGCGACCGACTCGTGCACCGCGTAGACGTCGGCACCGTCGAGCGTGCGCGCATCGACGATCGGGTTCTCGGCGCCGAAAGTGGTGCCGGTGAGGCGGCGAACCACGACCTCGATCGCCTGTGGGCACGAGAACTTCGCGTCGATCTCGGTCGGCGGGGTGTTGCCGCGCCTGACCAGCACGCGATCGGGTCCGTGCACGAAGATCTCTTGCACGTCGCTCTCGGCGAGCCGGGCAGACAGCGCGCCCAGCCCACACATCTCGCTGGCGATTCGCTCGGCCCACGGGCGGACCTGGATGCCTTCGGCGGTCTCGGCCGCGACCTGCAACAGGCGCATGGCCTCGGCGCGGGCGCGCGCGCGGGTCTCACCGTCGCGGTCGGGTAGATTCTCGCCGCCGCACAGCAGGTCGAACACGTTGGCGAAGACGCGCGCGCACGCAGCCCGTGCGAGCGCCGCACCGGACAACGCGGCGAGGTCCGTGAAGTCGACATCGAGCGAGTTGACCAGGCGGGCATCGATGAACACCGGCGAGGCGGAGGGATTCGAGCGGAGGATCGGTGCGCTCGGTGCCGGTACGACCTGCGGCACACCTGGTGGCCGCGAGGGCGCGCTGCGTTGCGGCGTGAATGGACGTTGCGGTTCGGGGGCCGCGGCTTCGTGGTGGACGGGCCCCGCGTCGACGTGCATCGGCGTGCGGGTCGGCGCAGCGTCGAGTGGCTCGAACGCCGGCAACACCGGCGGTGGTGGATCGGTCGGCGCCGGTTGGCTGGGCTCGGCGACCGCGGGTGTCGCTGGCTCGAACACCGGTGGTGGGCTCTGTGGCGCCGACCATCCCGGCGCCAACGGTGCACCGGGATAGCCCACCGAGGGATGGCTGATGGGTTCGAGCAACGCCGCGGGTTCGCGGGTGTCGCCCGGCGACGGCGGATCGAGTAACGGTGGCGCGGCGTCCGGCAAGACGCCCGCACCTGCGGGTGTCAGCGTGCCGCCGGTGCGCGCGGGCGGGTCGGACGGGCCGATCGGCATCGGCATCGGCGTCGACACCATCATCGGCGGCGGCATCGACATCGGCGGCGGCATCGACATCGGCATCGGCATCGATACTGGCGGCGGCATCGAGTCCACAGGCGCCTCGACGAAGGCGCCGATCGGCGGGGGCATCGTCGGCGGTTCGTCGGGCATGCGACCACGCGGCAACGGGCCACCCACGCCGACCGCGGAGGGCACGCCGAGGTTGGGTACGCCTGCGCCGAACCCCGGTCCACTGGCGAATGGCGGCTCGGAAGCCATGGGTGGGCTGATCGACGCGGGCACTGCCGCCGGGGACAGCGGCGGCGGCATCGACGGTGGACCCGCGGGCGCCGGATAGCCAGGCGGTAGCTCGGGCTGGGCGAAGCCGCGGGGGGCAAGCGGCGCTGGGGATACCCCGCCGGCAACGTCCAGCTCGAAGTCCAGCCGATGCGAACAGATGAACACCTCATCGCGCGGGGCCAGCTGGTATGGCCCCTGGATCCGCGTGCTGTTCACGAACGTGCCGTTGGTCGACTCGAGATCGATGAGCGTCACGTCGGTCCCGATGAACAGGATTCGTGCGTGCGCGCTCGAGACGCCCGGCTCGGGAATCACGAGGTCGTTCGCGTTGGTGCGCCCGATCGTGATCTCTCGCTTTTCGAACACATGCGTGCGCGGCACCTCGCCGGACTTCGAGACGGTGATGCGAAGCATGGGCGTCGGTGCCCGCGAGCATGACGTGGAGACCGCCGGGGGCAAAGCCATTTTGTGACAGGTCGTTCGACGGGCTCCAGAACCGAGTTCCGCACCGAGTCCAGCGGTGCACCAAGGGTGGCCCAGCGGTCCGTCTTGTGGGGGCAACTGCGCAATGCTACCTTTGCCCGCACCATGGCGGAAACAGTCCATCTCTATCTCAAGTCGAACAGCGTAGACATCAAGGGCGAGTCGACGCAGACCAGCCTCGGACGCGAGGGCAGCATCGAATGCCTCTTCTTGCAGACCGGTGTCGAGACCGCGCGCGAGAAGGGCTCAGGGATGGCGACCGGCCGGCGCACCCACAAGCCGTTGGTCATCCGCAAGCGCATCGACAAGTCGTCGCCGCTGCTCATGAAGTCGCTGTGCACCAACGAGGTCGTCGCCGGTGAGTTCAAGTTCTTCCGGCCCAACCCGACGGGCGATGGCACGACCCAGCACTTTTACTCGATCGAGATCGGCGAGGGTCGAATTGCCTCGATCTCCCAGACCTCACCCGACTCGTTCGATCCGGCGCTATCCAACCAGCCCGAGATGGAAGAGGTCGGCTTCGTGTTCCACAACATCACGTGGACCTACATCGATGGTGGCATGAGTCACCACGACAATTGGCGCGAAGGCACCTGAGCCCCGCGGCGCCGACGTGGACTCTGACCGCGTGTGATAGGGTCGGATGAATGCCAGCTCGCGGACTACTGTCGCGTCTGACGTCGTCCGACCCTCTGCGTCCGGTCGACGAGGTCCAGTCCATCCTCGAAAATCTCAGGGCGATCCTCAACACGCGGATCGGCGATTCGATGTCGGCCAGCGGCTTTGGGATCATCGATCTCGCCGACCTCGTGCACAATTTTCCGAACGCGGCGCAGATCATGGAAAAAAGCATCCGCGCGACCGTGGGTGAGTACGAGACCCGCCTCAAACAGGTCCGGGTGCGGCTGGTCCCCAGCGATAACCCGCTGACGTTGGTCTTCGAGATCTCGGCGCGGCTCGCTGGCGACCGCCACCAGGGCGTGGTGCGGGTTCGGACCGAAGTGAACTCGTCGGGTCGCGTGGACGTCGAGTGACGCTGACAGATGCATCGCACAGCGCGTAGACTCGCGCTCCGGCATGGGCGCGAAGTACTACGAGAGCGAGCTCGCCTATCTGCGCGAGATGGGACGCGAGTTCGCGTTGGTTCACCCGACGACCGCGGGCCTGCTCGCCGAGAAGGGGAGCGACCCCGACGTCGAGCGGCTGCTCGAGGGGTTCTCATTTCTGACCGCGAGGATCCGCGAGCGCATCGATGATGGTGTGCCCGCGATCGTGCACGGGCTCGCCCAGCTGCTCTTGCCGCACTACCTGCGGCCGGTGCCTGCGACCAGCATCGTGCAGTACACGCCGGCGATCCGAGCGCTGCGCGCCGTGGCGCGCGTGGAACGGGGCACGCGGGTCGCGGCCAAGCCATTGCATGGGACTGCCTGCGAGTTTCGGACCACAGCCGACGTAGATCTGCTGCCGATCGAGCTCACCGAGGCGGTGCTCGACGAGACCTCCGCACACCGACCCGTGATTCGCCTGCGGTTCCTCACCACTGAGGCCGGGCGCCTGATCATCGGACGCCGCCAGGGCATTCGCGTGTTTCTGCACGGCGAGATCCCGCTGACCGCGATGCTCTACCTGTGGCTGCGTCGCTACTGCCGCGGCGTGAACGTGCGCTGTGGCTCGGTCACGCAGGCACCGCTGGGTCCCGATGCGATCGCACCGGTCGGCTTCACCGAGGCCGAGGCGTTGGTGCCGTGGCCCGCGTTTGCGCCTGAGGGCCACCGCTGTCTTCAGGAGTACTTCGCACAGCCATCGAAGTTCTTGTTCATCGATATCCTCAACCTCGATCGAGTCACCTTCACCGAGGACACCTTCGAGATCGCACTGAGCTTCGAGCGGCCGCCGGCGCTGCCGGCCCGCATCTCGGCCGAGAACTTTCGCCTCTTCTGCACGCCGGTGGTGAACCTCTTCGAGGTCTCGGCTGATCCGATCAAGCGCGATAGCAAGGTCCACGAGAGCTTGCTGCGTGCCGCGGGCGTGAAGCCCCAGCACATGGAGATTTTCGAGGTCGCCGAGGTCGTCGGCGTGCGGCAGGGCCAGACCCAGCGCAAGCACTACGCACCGTTTGTGGCCTACACCCACGCGACCGAGGGCAGGGATGCCGCCTACTACACCCTGCGTCCTGCGACCTCGCCTATCGATGATGCGCTGGATCTCTATCTGTCGATCGTGACGCCGCGGGAGATCGCACCGTCGGAGGTCGACGAGGTGCTGTCCATCGACGTGGTCGCAACCAATCGCAAGCTCCCCGCGGAGCTGCAGATCGGCGAGATATCGCTGACGCCGCGTGGGGTGTCTTCGCCGGCGCCGTTGCGCAACATCACCGCGGTGACCGTGCCTTCGCGACCTGTACTCGGCGACGAGCTGCACTGGCGATTGCTGTCACACCTGGGGTTGTCGCGATCGTCGCTCGGTGACGTCGCGGTGTTGCGCGCGACCCTGGGGCTGTACAACTTCCAGCGGTTGGTCAGCGTGACCGCGGGTCGGGCCAACGAGCAGCGCATCGAATCGCTGCGCAAGGTCGCCACCTCGCCGATGACGCGCCTGCTTGCGGGGGCCCCGGTGCGTGGTGCCCGGGTCGATCTCGAGGTCGACGAGGCGCGACTAGGCAACGCCGGTGAGGCCTTTTTGTTCGGTTGTGTGCTCGACGAGTTGTACGCGGGCCATGTCGCGCTCAACTCGCTCACCGAGCTGACGATGACCCTACACCCCTCGAAGGTGGAGTTCCGGTGGCCGGCCCGCAGCGGACAACTCAGCCTGCTGTAGACGGGTCGGGCGAGCAGGCGAACGCGGCTGTTCACGCCGACGTGCTCGCCCACGCGACCCGCTACGACTTCTACGTGACGGTCGGGATGCTCGAGCGGCTCACGCCCGACGCGGCGCGCATCGGTGGTGACGGGCCCGCGGGCCGCGAGGCGATTCGATTCCGCCACGAATCGTCGCTCGCCTTCTCCGCAGGCGACGTCAGCCGGATCGCGTACGTCGAGGTCCCGCGCGGTGTGGGCGGAGCCCTCGAGGCCAAGCGCCACCGTTACGAGGTGACCACCACGTTCCTCGGGCTCACCGGCTCATCCACGCCGCTGCCGTTGTTCATGGCCGAGGAGATCGAGCAGGCCCAGGACGCTGGGCACATGCGCCGAGATTTCCTCGACCTGTTCCACCACCGCTTCGTCAGCTTCGTCTTTCGCGTCACGGTCAAGTACGACCTGGCTCGCGAATTTTCGCTCGACTGCACCGATGAGTGGACGCGGCGCGTGCTGGCCCTCGCCGGACTCGACGCGTGGTCGGGGCGACGGACCAAGCATATCCCGCTGTGGCGGCTCGCCCGTCTTGCACCGCTGCTGGCGTCGCGCGTGCGGTCGGCACGCGCGATCGAGCGAGCGCTGCAAGACCTTTGCAGCGAGGCGCTGGGCGACGCGCGGATCCAGATGATCCAGTTCGCCGGCGGCTGGGTTCCGCTCGATCCGACCCAGCGGACCCTGCTGGCGAAGTCCAACAGCGTGCTCGGTCGCAGCTCGGTGCTCGGCGTGCAGTGTTTCCATCGCGCCGGCAAAGCCGTCGTGCGGATTGGACCGCTGCGTGAGAACTTCCGCCGCTTCCTCGCCGATGGCGACATGTACCCGATGGTTCGCGAGCTGCTGGAGCTGATGTCTCCCGAGCCGATCGACTTCGAGCTCGACCTGGTGCTCGACGCCCAGGCGCGGCCGCCGTTTCGTCTCGGCCGCGCGGGGGCAGGGCGAGTCGGCGTCGACACCTGGCTGTCTTCGCGCGCGGGATCCGGCAAAGCCACCCACCTACCAGTCCCCCTGCAATCGGCGCCAGTGCCCGATTCACATCTCGACGATCCTCTCAACCCACCCTAGAGGTCCCCATGCGCGTTGATCCAAGAGCCCTGGTCCGTCGTCTCAACCCCACCTGTACCCGTACGCTCGAGGGCACGGTCGAGCGTGCTGCTGCCGGCCGGTTCTACGAGATCACGCCGGAGCATCTGCTGCTCGGGCTGTTGCAGGTCGAGGACGGCGATGTCGCGGCGATCCTCGCTCACTTTCGCAAGGACCGATTGCGGATCTGCGCAGCGGTCGAGCGTTCGCTGCAGAAGATGCGCAGCGGCAACGCCGGACGCCCGGTGTTCGCAGAGAACCTGTTCACCTGGTTCGAGAACGCCTGGGTGACCGCGTCGCTGGAGCGCGGGTCGGTTCAGCTACGCTCGGGTGACCTGCTGCTGGAGTACCTCGCACGGGTCGGGCGTTACAGCGCCGAGTCGTTCGAAGAGCTCGAGTCCCTGGATCTCGACGAGCTGAAGAAGACCTTCGCCGAGATCATCGGGGGGACCCGTGAAGCGATGGAAGTGCCCCAAGCCGGAACTGGCGACGGCGCCAGTCGAGCCGCGTCGGCACCTGGCCGCGAGGCACTCGATCGGTTCACCATCTCATTTACCGACAAGGCGCGGCGAGGCGAGATCGATCCGATCTTCGGCCGCGATGCCGAGATCCGTCAGGTCATCGACATCCTCGCGCGGCGCCGCAAGAACAACCCGATCATCGTCGGCGAGCCGGGTGTCGGCAAGACCGCCCTGGTCGAGGGGCTCGCGCGAGCCATCGTCGCCAAAGAGGTGCCGCTCGAGCTTCAGCAAGTCGAGCTGCTCGGACTCGACATGGGCCTGCTCAAGGCTGGTGCCGGGGTTCGCGGCGAGCTCGAGAATCGCCTGAAGAAGGTGCTGGCGGAGGTCAAAGGGTCGCCGACGCCGATCATCGTCTTCATCGACGAGGCCCACACGCTGATCGGCCAGGGTGCCGACGGCAACGAGATTCCCAATCTGCTCAAGCCCGCCCTCGCCCGCGGAGAGATGCGCACGATCGCCGCGACGACCTGGTCGGAGTACAAGAAGTACTTCGAAAAGGACGCCGCGCTCGAGCGCAGATTTCAGCCCGTCAAGGTCGACCAACCCAGCATCGCCGACGCGGTGTTGATGATGCGCGGGTTGCGACACACCTACGAAAATGCCCACAACGTCATCATTCGCGATGATGCGGTGGTGGCGGCCGTCGAGCTTTCGGAGCGCTACATCACTGGGCGGCAGCTGCCCGACAAGGCGGTCGATCTGCTCGATACGGCCGCGGCGCGGGTGCGTATCGAGCAAGACGCTCCGCCCGCGCAGTTGATCGCGCTGCGCAGCGAGCTCGCCGCTGTCGAGCGGGAACTCGGTGCCCGGCGGCGCGACATCGACGACGGTGCCATCAAGGACGAGGGCCGTCAGGATGAGCTACAGGCACGAGTCGACGAGATCCAGACCGAGATGGGCCAGGTCGAGCAGAAGCTCGCGGCCGAGAAAGACGCAATCTCGCGCCTCCGTGAGGCACTCGAGGCCCTGCGCGCCGCCGACGAGACCAACCGAGTCGAGCGGCTGTCCGCGGTCGAGGCGGCGCGGGCCAACTACCTGGTGGTGGCCGGCGAGGTGCCGCTCGTCCACGCCGAGGTCGACCGCGATGCGATCGGTCAGGTCGTGGCCGACTGGACCGGCATTCCGGTGGGCAAGATGAACTCCAACTCGATCGAGACCGTGCTCGCGCTCGAGGGCAATCTGGAGGCGCGGATCAAGGGCCAGAACCACGCGACCCGGGCAGTGGCCGAGGCGATCCGCATGTCGCAAGCCGGAGTGCGCAACCCCGAGACACCCATCTCGGTGATGCTGTTCGTGGGCCCCTCGGGCGTGGGCAAGACCGAGACCGCGCTGGCGCTCGCCGATCTTCTCTATGGCGGCGAGCGGTCGATGACCACGATCAACATGTCCGAGTTCCAGGAGAAGCACACCGTCAGCCGTTTGATCGGCTCGCCGCCAGGCTATGTCGGGTACGGCGAGGGCGGCATGCTGACCGAGGCCGTGCGGCAGAAGCCCTACAGCGTGGTGTTGCTCGACGAATGCGAGAAGGCCGACCTCGAGGTCATGAACCTTTTCTATCAGGTGTTCGACAAGGGCATGTTGTCGGACGGCGAGGGTCGGGTCGTCAACTTCCGCAACACGGTGGTCATCCTCACCAGCAACCTCGCCACCGAGGCGATCATGAAGCTGCACGAGGGCGGTGCGAAGCCCTCGGTCGAGGATGTCGCTGCCGCGATTCGCCCGGTGCTCAGCAAGCACTTCAAGCCCGCTTTGCTCGCGCGCATGACCGTGGTGCCGTATCGCCCGATGGACCCCGAGGTCCTGGCCGAGATCGCCAAGCTCAAGCTCGCCGCGCTCGGGCGTCGGATCACTGCGGCCCATGGGACTGCCGTGACGTTCGAGGACTCGCTCGTCACCGAGATGGTCGGACGCTGTACCGAGTCGGAGACGGGCGCCCGCGCGCTGGACCACGCACTGCGTGGGTCGCTGATGCCCAACCTCGCGCGGAGTCTGCTCGAACGCATGGCCGAGGGCGGCGTGTCGAAGAAACTGTCGATCGGGATCGGCTTTGGCGGCGCCTGGCGCTTCGACTACAAGGACGCCTAAAAAGCGGTCACGAGCCCGCGCGCGGACTCTTGCGCGCGGGCACACCGACGTAGGTCACGACCGTGGCCGGCAGCTCACGCAGGATCGTGGGCGCCTCGCTGGCCCCTTCGGCGGCGTTGGCCACGAAGTTCTGCATCACCGTGAACATCGCGGGCAGGTGGACCTGTGCCGGGGCAAAGCCAACGTCGAGCAGGACTGCTGCGACCGCACCGCTGATGTTGACCGGCGTGCGCCGGCGTCGCACCGCGATCTCCTCGATCCGCCGCATCAGCCGCCAGTAGGGCCCGCGAACACGGGCGTTGTGTGTGCACCAGTCGTCGAACGCGAGCACGCGCTCGTCGACGCCACGTGCGGCCACTCCGAACCCCGGGATCGGCCGCACGCGCACGGCGAAGTGCGGCTCGAGGGCTCGCTCGAGCCCGTCGTCGGTGCCATCGACCCCGACCGCAGTGCGCACGGCGAGCAGAATCTCCGCCGACGCCGTGCTCATCCGGGGGCCGTGCACGCCGTCGGTCACGAGCATCCCCGCGCAAAGTCCGACGGTCGCGCTGCCGTAGGCACTGCCCAGACGCACGGCCTTGAGCGGCCAGATCCGCGGATCAGCGGCACACGCGGCCACGCTGAGCGCATCGAGAGTCGCGCACTCATCGGTGGTCATGATCCTGTGACCCACGGCAAGGGAGATCAGGCTCCAGTAAGGCAGGGCGCCGGTGAGCTCGTCGTGGACGCCGTGACCGCGGAATCGGTTGTCGCCGTGTTCGGCGTGGCCGACTCGAGTGACGAGCGTTGGCAGCCGCTCAATCATCTTCACCCTCCTGATACGCGAAGACCGGAAGCTCGATCGGGTAGTGCTGCAGCCGTCGCGGCGTGTGGCGCTCGGCCTCGGCGATCAGACACGGTAGCTGGGCTTGCACGATCACTGCGGTCAAGCGCAGGGGGTCGTGTAGGCCACACGCATGCAGCAACGCCAGCGCGGTCGCCGTGGTGGTAGGCGTGTGCCGCGTGACGGCGGGCAAATCGACACCGAGCGCCACGAGCCGCTCGCGCACGACCGACGCAGTGTCGTCGTCGCCGCCGGCGAGGAACTCGATCGGCGCCTCGCCGGTTGGCGCCGCACACCACGCCAGCCAGGGCGCGTGGGTGACGATCTCGGCGTTGGCATGCTCGGCACAGACCATCGCCGCGACGGCGACGACGTTGGCGTTGGGTGCCGCGAGCAGCCGAGTGAGGACTGCGGCGTGGCTTGCAGCGCAGGTGATGGCCGCCGGCGCCAGCAGCGAGAGCGCGAGATCGTAGAGCTGATGCTGCACGGCGTTGGGTAGCTCGCCGGTGTAGGTCAGCCAGCTGATCTCGGTCGAGCCATAGTGCCTGGCGAGGTCTGACACCGCGGCGTAGCCGTGGATCCGGCGAACGGGGCCCGGCTCGACCACATGGGCCTCGAGTGTGGTCGGCCAGGTGCCGTCCTCGATGGGTCCGCGGGGTGTGTCGCGGTTCATCGGTCGCGAAATCCCGCGATGATCTGGGCCCGCGGGCCCAGCGGTGGAGGGATATCCGTGGCGACGCGAACCTCGATCACGGAGGGCCGACGCGCGGCGAGGGCTTCCCCGAGCGCAGGGCCGATCTGTCCGGGCGAGTCGACGACCCACGAGTGTAGGCCCATCGCACGCGCGATCGCGGCGATGTCGACCGGGTGGCGGTTGCGCACCGCTTCCATCGGCTTGCCATCGCCGACCATCTGGCTGCCAAACCATGTGATGCCGTGCATCTGGTTGTTCTCGACGATCCACACCACAGGGATGCTGTACTCGACCGCCGTGAGCAGCTCCATGCCCTGCATGGCGAAGCACGCGTCGCCAATGATGGCGATGATGGGCCGGTCGTTGACCAATGCAGCGCCGATGGGAGCCGCGGTGCCGTGCCCCATCGAACCGAAACCCATGTTGAGCACGAAGCGCTGGCCGTCACGAATCTGCAGGTCGTGCACGTTGAACAGCATGTGGCCACCGATGTCGGAGAACACGATGGCGTCATCGGGCAGGTGCTCGCCGAGCTCGACGCGCCAACGCTGAGGCGTGATGGGCGTGGCCGTCGACTGGCGCAGAGCGGCAGAGTCGTAGAACTCGTGGCCGTGATCGATTTCTGGCTCGCCGCGCCATTGTGATTGGGCCGACTCGCCGTCGCGGAGCAAGCGATGGATGTGGTAAATCAGCTCGATGGAGATGGTCTGGGCATCGCCGACCAGCGCGATGTCGACCGGGTAGTTGCGGGCGATGCGATCCGCGGAGATGTCGATCTGGATCAGCGCCTCGCTCGGCCGAAAGTCCTTGTGCCAATTGAGGGTGGTGGTCTCGTTGAGCGAGGCGCCTACCGTGAGCAGCACGTCGACCTCGTCGGACAGCAGGACGTTGCGTGCAGCGGCGTGGCCGGCGATCCCCATGACCCCCAGCGAGAGTGGATGGTCCTCGGGGAAGACGCCCTTGGCTCGCGGGGTGGTGGCCACGCGGGCGGGCAATAGCTCGGCCAACGACCGCACATGCTCGGCGGCCGCCGAGGTCGCAGCGCCCGAGCCCACCAGCAGCACCGGTCGGCGGGCGCCCAACAAGCGTCGAGACGCCGCAGCAACCGCGCGCCGATCGAACAGCTCATAGGTCGGCCGGTAGGTCGTCGGATCGAACCAGTCTTCGACGGCCGGTCGATCCCAGAAATCGACAGGGACGTTGAGGTGCACGGGGCCGGGTCGACCCGTGAGCGCAAGACGCAGCGCCCGACGCAGGTGATGGGCGAGGCGGGCGGGTC
The DNA here is from genome assembly GCA_947492135.1 of Deltaproteobacteria bacterium. Classification (GTDB taxonomy): domain Bacteria; phylum Myxococcota_A; class Polyangia; order Nannocystales; family Nannocystaceae; genus Xiheibacterium. The sequence continues at coordinate 16,686 of CANLQR010000014.1, forward strand.
CGGGGATCATCGTCGAGTACTTCGTGATCGGCTTGAACATCGCGACGATGTCGATGTCCTCTGGAGGGGTCTCCTGTGCGGCACCTTTGCCAAGCGAGTGCGAAGGTGCCTGACCGGTGACGACCAGCATCGGAACGCCATCGGAGTAGGCGACGGCGACGCCGGTGAGCAGGTTGGTCGCGCCTGGCCCCGAGGTTCCGGCGCACACCGCCAGCGGTCCACCGACTCGGGCGAAGCCATCGGCCATGAACGCCGCCCCGCACTCGTGTCGCGTGACGATCAGGCGAAAGGCGGGATCCCGCTCGACCGCCGAGAAGAACGGATGCAGCAATCCCCCGGGCACGCCGAACACCACGCGCGCTCCCTCGGCTCGCAAGTAGTGCAGAAAGACGTCCGCCATCGTGACGGCCGGGGTTTCACTGTCGGGCACCGGGGTCGCCTCCGAACGTCGGCTTCGCACGAACCCGAACCACGCGCTCGATCACCCCAGCGAGGGGTTCGCCATCGCGTCCGCGAAGCGTCGCGTCCGCGGGTTCAGTGGGGATGTACACCCACAAAGTGGTGCCTTGATCGGGTTCGCTCATGATCTCCAGCCGGCCCGCGAGGCTGTCGAGCAGCCGGGCAACGATGCCGAGCCCAGCACCATGGCTGCCACCCTTGGGTGGATTCGGGTCGGGCCCACCGGTGCGGAACACCTGTTCGAGCCGATCGGGTCCGATGCCGCGCCCGGTGTCGGAGACCTTGATCAGCAGGTATCCAGGCGTGCCGCCGACCTCGACCACGATGCTGCCGCGGTCGGTGTACTTGGCGGCGTTGGTGAGGATGTTGTCGACGACGCGCTCGAGCATCGGCACCACGGCGCGGATGCTCCGCGGAGCCTCTCGGGTCTGGAAGACGGTGACGCGGATATCGCGGGCGACGACGGTCGCGCGAAGCTGACGACGCAGGCGGTCGGTGAGTTCGGTGGTGTCGATCGTCTGCGGTTCGAATGGAACGGCGGGTTCCTCGGCAACGATGGTTGCGAGCTCGCGTAGCAGACCCGATAGCTTCGAGACCGCGGCCTCGAGCGTCTGCGCGGTCTCTTCGATGTCGTCTGGGGCGGGTGGCCGCCCCCGCAGGTATCCCGCCACGCCCATGAGCACGGCGAGTGGATTGTTGATGTCGTGGGAGAGGTTGCGGACCTTGTCGCGTCGGGGCTCGGAACGATCTTGCAAGCGCTCGACGACGCGATCGAGGCGCGCCGAGCGTTCCTCCATGGCCGCCTCACGCTGCTCACCCCACTGTCGCTCGCGTTGGTGCAGTGCCAACACTTCATCGACTGCCCGTGCGTGGGCGGTCGCGAGCAGCTCGAGCTCGCGATTGGTTTCTTCGGCGAAACGAAGATGATCATCCACGAGGCGGCGCTGTTCGAGCATCAGACCCGACAACAGACCGACGCCGACGCAGACCAGCCATGCCAGCCACGGGACCGCCCAGCTCATTGGCACGGCCACCAGGGCGATCGCGATGCCGGCCATTGCGCCGAACAGCGGGCCACGCCAGCGGACCGGTTCGTACCAGCGCAGCGTGTACTCGCAGCAGCCGTCGCCGTGGGCGATGCACGAATGCTCTTCGAGTACGGCGGGGGCCATGCCCCAGTACAGCGTGGGTCCGGTGCGGAGCTGGGCCTGCCGCGACAGACACATCAGTCGGCTCTCGTCGCGCGTGGAGCTGTAGCGCAGCCGGATCGAGGTTCGCGTCGAGCTCGAAACGTCGTAGCGGCTGATGCGGGTGACCAGATGCCCGGTGCCCGCCATCATTCGGTAGGTGCGCTCGACCGAGACGCAGCGCAGCACGAGCATCACCGGGCCGTAGATCCGAAGCATGTCGTGCGTGCACGCGCGCATGAACTCCTGATCGCTCGGTACCAACGCACGGGCGCCCGCAAGCAGCCGCTCGAACCGGTCGAGCGAGGTCCAGCTGTTCGCCCGATCCAGCGTCGCAACGTCGAGATCCGCGGCCTTGGCGAGCTGCTCGAGTGCCTGCTCACCGAACGAGGTGCGGACATATCTCATCAGCGGGAGCAGCACCCTCAGGCTCAACTCCTCCGTCGCGGGAGGTGTTGACGTGCCGGGGGGCACACGGACCAGTTCGAGGGGCCCTCGCCGCGTCGTCGAACCGCTCGAGGGCGGTAAGTCGGTGGTCCCTGGGCCGGACAAAGCGAACGCTCACCCCCGCACGCGATCAGCCTAGCACGGACCCCGCGCAAACGGCCGTGACGCGTGGTATCGGGCGCAGCGGCCGCAGACTGCAGATCCCCGCTCGTGTCGCTATCGACTCGTGCCGTGCGTGTTACCCTGCAGGCGAGTATCGATGGCCGCCCTCACGATCACGGTGTTCGACGCCGAGACCGGCACTACATCGGAGTACAGTTTCAACAACTCCCCGGTTCGGATCGGGAGAAATCCGCTCAACGACCTGTCGCTGCCGTTCGCGTTTGTTTCCGGCTGGCACGCCGTGATCCGGTTCGACAGTGAGTCCGCGAGGTTCTTCGATCTCGGCTCCACCAACGGCACGCTGCTCGATGGGCGTCGGGTGCAAGCTGGTGAGCCAGTCGAGATCGGCGCCATGCTCTCGGTGACGATCGGCAAGCTCGCGCTGCGAATGTCGGCGGGTGTGGGCTCAGCAACGCGTACGCCTGCGCCGGCGGATCTCCGCCAAGACTCGGCGTGGAGCACCCCACCGGCGGTGGCTCCGACCGCCGCGTGGAACATCGTGGTGGGCGATCCTGGGCGTTTGGTGCCGCAGGCGAGCGCGTCACCCTCGCGCCCGGTGCCGGCTTCGGCTCCACCGCCGGCTGGCACGGCTCATGTGCCGATGCACGAGATCCACGAAGCCGTTGCCGGGCTGCGTTCGTCGGTCGAGGTCTACCGCCGATCCTGGAGCGGGCTGTTCGCTGCGATCCACCAGACGCTGTCGCGGATGGACGCCGGGACCCGACAGTTCGCGCTCAGTGTCGTGCAGCGAGAGTTTCCCGAGGTCGTGCACGAGCCCGACTTCCAGACGATGTTGGCGGAGGCTGGCGTGACCAGCAGTGTGGCACCGCGGGCCGCCGCGTCGACCGGAGCCGACTCGAGCGCACAGGTGGCGAAGCTCGCCAGAGCCGTACGGCCCGGGGAAGAGCCCCCTCGCGGCGGCGACGAGACCGCGAAGTTCCTGCAGTGCGTCGAGGACGTGTTGCGCGCGAGCGCGAAGGCGTTTGTCGAATTGCAGAACGGCCAGGAACAGTTCGGCACCGAGATGGGCGTGCGCACGATCAAGGAATTCACCCCGCTGCATGCGGCGGGGACGGCTGAGAACGTGCTGAAGTACCTGCTCGATTGGCACTCGGGAGGTCCGCGTCGCACCCAGGAACTGGTGGGGGTGTACGCCGACCTGATGATCCACCAGGTCGCGCTGATCAACGGGGTGCTCGAGGGCGCACGCGGCCTGCTCGCGCGACTCGATCCGGGTGAGATCGAGCGCTCGGTGACGGCCGCCTGGCCCACCCGAGGCGCCGCCCTATGGAAGCAATACGCCCAACGCCACCGCGAGCTGCTCGAGTCGGACCGGCTGCTGACCGAGGCCATCTTTGGGCCCGAGTTCGCGCGGGCGTATGCAGAAGTCGGCGGCGAAGGTGCGGCTCGGCGGTAGGCGAGGGTGGGGGTTTTTTCCGTGTTACAGTCCGCGGCTGTGAAGCGCCTGTTCTCGCTCGCCTTGGTTCTCCTTGCCGGGTGTAAACCCGAGGAAAAGACCGACCTGCCGATTTGCCTCGCAGAGGTCGCCGGTGACGAGGCGACCGAGTCGCAGGCTGGGCAACTGCCGCCCGAGATCTGGTTTCAGGTGCTGCTGCGCAACTACAACCGCAAGACCGGCTTCGTGACCGCGCCGGTCAAAGACTGCAGCGGCAAGCTCGTTCAGGTCGAACATCCGCCCGAGATCGCGACCTGCCTCGCGACCGGTCAGACTGGCCAGCCGCTGCCCGATCGGCCGCTGGTTCCCGACGACCTCGTGATCACGCCGACCGATGACGGACGGCAGCTGATCTGGGTCAAGTCGCGTTACTTCGACGACGGTGATGCCGTGGGACCGATCGCGATCGCCGAGTGGACCAAGCGCGGCATCGCGGTGCGCTCGATCGGCGCGCTGCGTGCCCATGCCAACCGCGCGCGCATGCGGCTCGAGGCCATGGGTGCCGACAAGGTGCTCGTGGTCGAGAGCGACGTTTGCGATCCGGAAGATCCCAAGAAGTGCGAGCGGGTCATGCGTTTGATCCCGGCGGTCGGTGATCGTTTTGACGAGCGCGCGATGGTGCTCGACGATGGCACCTGCGTTGGTCCTGCCGAGTTTCCGCTCCACGGGCGCGTCGAGTCAGCGCAACCCAACGGTCAGACCCGGAGCCTCGAGTTGACCCGCACGCTGGATTTCACCGATGGCAACGTCGTGATGAACGAAGCCGTCGTGATCAAAGACCGCGACCCCAGCAAGCCCGACGAGCCGGCGAAGATCTACCGCAACGCCAGCGTGATGCGCCCGATGACCCTGGGCAAGGCTGGAATCGTCACCAAGCCCGGCGTGTGGGAGCAGTTGCTGTCCGAGCACGGCTCGGTCCGCGAGCAATCCGCGCCCAAGTGAGCCGCAGCGAGTCCCCTGGAAACCGGATTCGCGACAAAAATAACGCCGCCCTCGTCGCCCCTGGCTTCGTTGCCGTTCCTCGTCGTACGCCCGGTACGCCTTCGTCTCGGCGCCTTGCCAGGGCCGACGATGACGACGTTCTTTTTGCCGCGAATCCGGTTTCCAGGGGACTAGTCGATACCCTCGAGGCGGCGCGTGCGGGTGCGCGTGCGGTCGTCGATGATCTTCTTGACCTGGAGTTCGATGGTCAGGATCTTCCCGTTCTTCTTCTTGACCAGCAGCACGTCGTTGGGCTCGGCAAGACTCTTCATCTTGCCGGTCTTGAGCTGGCGTCGCTTGCACTTGCAGCCGCGGTACGAGCGGGCCTTGCTGAACCCCTTGAGGTCCGGCACCGAGTTGAGGCGGAACAGCCCATCGTCGCCCTGTACGAAAATCATCGCGTCCTCGGGCTTGTCGTAGCGCGGATCGAAGGTGACCCATGCCGCGGCGGCGCCGTTGAGCTCATCGAGTTTGAGGATCAAGCCCGGAAGATCGCGCTTGATGAGCTCTTTGTCCTGCACCCCGGACGAAGACTCGGTGATCGTCTTGCGCACGTCGTACTGCTCGTCGACGTTGGCCTCCGAGCGGAAGTTGAGAAGCTTCTTGCTGGTGTAGACCCGAAGCGGCTGCACGCCGGCCTCGGTCTTGATCCGCTCGAGCTCTTTCGAGGTCAGGGGCAGGCGCTTGGCGCAGCCCGCTGACGCGACTGCGACCAGGAACAAGGTCGCCAACCCGGTGCAACGAAGGCCTGGAATGCGCATGAAGGACACGCTTTGAGGAGTTAGCCCATGCCCCGCGCGGAGTCAACGCCCGCCGTCGCAGGTGGCAATCGCGAGCGCGACAGCCACCAGCCCGATGATCGCGACGATGAGCCACGCGACATGGGAGCGACCCGCGGGTGCAACCCTGTCGCTCGCTTCGCCGATGCGCCGGAGTTCACGGAGCAAGTCGGGCATCGATCCGAAGCGGCGCTCGGGATCCGGTGCGAGTCCGCGAACGATCGCGGCGTGCAGGTCGGTCGGAATCTGGGTGCCGGCGCCCGGTTCGGGCACGCGGCCCAAACGCTTGAGCGCCAGCAGCGAGCGGAGGTCGTCGGCGGTGAACGGCAGGGCGCCGTAGAACGCCTCGAACATCGACACGCAGAACGCATACTGGTCGGCGCGGGCGTCCCCGGTGTTTCCGGTGTTCGCGGTGTTCGCGACGAATTGCTCGGGTGCCATGTACGGCGGCGTGCCGACGAGCACGCCCGATTGGGTGATGCCGCCGAGCACCTCGAGCTTGTCGTCATCGGACTCGACGTCCACGTCGATGCGCGCGCGGGCGAGGCCGAAGTCGACGACCCGCACCCGTCCGTCGTCGCCGACCAGTACATTGGCGGGCTTGAAGTCGCGGTGCACCATCCCGCCGGCATGGGCGGCCGCGAGCCCGCGCCCCGCGGCGCGAAAGACCCCGAGCACGCGTTTCCACGGCGGCTGCTCGCGGTCGAGCCAGACCCGCATGTTTGACCCGGCGATGAACTGCATGGCGACGAACAACTCGTCACCGTGTTCTCCAACGTCGTAGACCGGCACGACGTTGGGATGGGACAGCGCCGCGAGAGCCCTGGCCTCGCGGAGCAGGCGCGCACGATCTTCGGAGGCTGCCGGATCACGCCCGGGTCGCGGGCGTACCAATTTTATCGCCACCGTCCGCACGAGCTGGGGATCGTGAGCCTTGACGACGATGCCCATTCCGCCCTGGCCGATGATGCCAAGCACGCGATAGCGCCCGATCCACTCGGGCGCATCGCCGCGGGCGCCCTCGGGTTGGGTATCTCCTGGGGGAGACGGCGATTGCGTGTCGTCCTGCGCCCGGGTATCGACCACCGGCCGCAACCTACCAGGGCTCCGCGGCTGCCGCGCGTCCTCGGCGAGGTTCCGCCGTCAGTGCGCCCGCGGTCGCTTTGGCGGGGTTTTTCGCAGCGGCCCGGGGGCGCGAGGCGGCCGCGATGCATCGGCTTTGTAGCTTCACCACCGCCGCGCCGGTTACAAAGGGGTCCGCGCGATGATCCGACTGTCGATCAGCGAGCAAGGGCAGCCACCCCGGCTGGTGACCTTCAACAAGTCCGCCATCGTGGTCGGCCGCACCGACGCGTCTGAGCTGTGCCTGACCGGCAAGGGCCTCTCGACCCAGCACTGTCGTATCAGCAGCGGGCCCCAGGGGCTGCAGATCGAGGATCTCGGCTCGACCAACGGCACGTACGTCAATCGGGTACGAATCAGCGGGCCGACCCTCATCACCGCGGCTGACGAGATCGTGATCGCGGTCTATGTGGTCCGCGCCCTCGCCGAGAGCGGCATCAACACCTCGCCCGGCGAGGTGTCGTCGGGTGGACCGCAGCGAACCGGTTCGATCCCGCTGCAAGGGACCGGGGGTTTGTCGTCCGGGGCGAGGCCTGCGAACGTCGGGAGCTCGTCAGGACAAGTGCCGACGCAGACCGCGTCGATGCCCGGACCTCTGTCGAGCACCGGCGCAATGCCCGTCGGCGCTGCGTTCGACGACGCGCGATGGGTCCGCGAGTGGGAGCGACTGGACAAGCTCGCGACCGAATGGATCGCGGCCAAGCGCGATCGCAGTCGTCTGCTTCGCGCGGACAAGCTTGCCCATGCTCGGCGATGGCTCGCACAGGGGCGCGGTCGGCAGCCCCTACCCAAGCGCGAACACAGTGAGTTCATTCAGGCTTCGGCGAGCGCGGCTCGGCTGCGGATCGTCCGCAACGTGACGATCGTCAGCCTGGTCCTTGGCCTCGGAGGCGTAGCGGCATGGCGGCTCATGCCTGAGCCCGTGCCGACCGAACTCGACGCTGTCGCAGGTAGCGGTGGGGAAGTCGTCGCGCCGTTGCCACCGGAGGTGGTGGTCGAGCCGACAGCTGATCCGGCGCAGCTCGACGCGGCCGTGGCAAAGGCCACTTCGCTGATCGCGGCCGAACCCGATCTCGCGGCACTACTCGCCCTGCGCGCGCTTGGTGGGTTGCCCAGCGAAGGTGATCCGCGGGGGACCAGCGCCGAACAGGTTCTGCGTCGTGCGCTGCAGAACCATCGCGGACAGCCGCTGCGGGGTCACGACAGCGCGTTGACCAGCGTGGCGATGTCGCCCGACGGTCGCTGGGTGGCCAGTGTCGCTGGGGGTGCCGAGTCGTCCGTGGCCTATCTGTGGGATCTCGAGCGACCGGGCCTCGCCAAGCCGCAAAAACTCCGGGGCGGCCAGATCGGTGCGATTCGGACGATCGCCTTCGCCCCTGATGGAACGTCGGTGATCGTCGCCGGAGACGACGAGGAGCTGTCGCGCTGGGATCTACGGGAGACACCCCCGGCACTGAAGACCATCACGGCACCCGACGGCGGCACCGTAGCGCTGGGTTGGTCAGGCGACGGGCGTTGGTTGGTGGCCGGTGGACGCAGCGGTCGCGCTCGGGTGTTCGATCTTTCGCAACCATCGCCCAAGGGCTCGGCGCTCGAAGGCCACACCGGGTCGATCACCGCCGTCGACATCAACGCCGCAGGCACACGCGTCGTGACCGCAAGCCAGGACGGCACGGCGATGGTGTTTCGCCTGGCCGCGGGCGTGCAGACCGCGAAGCCGACCAAGCTCGAGGGCCACATGGGCGCCGTTCAAGACGTCGCCTTGTCACCTGATGGTCGGTGGGTGATCACGGGCGGCGCCGACACGCTGGCGAAGCTATGGGATCTGAATGTCCGCGTGCCTGTGCCCCGCGACTTCACGGCGCATACCGAGTCGGTCGACCACGTGGCCTTCACGCGCGACGGCCGACTCGCGCTGACGGCTGGAGCCGACGACGTCGTGACGGTGTGGAAGCTGACCGTAGCCCAGCCCGAGCTCGCGGGCCTTTCGGATCGGCGCAGCAAGGGCAAGGGTGACATCACTGCGCTGTGGGTCGGTGGGCCAAGCTTGTCCGATCCGGATCGCGCCCAGCGATCGACCTGGGCGGTCATGGGCGCCGCGGACGGCTCGGTCCGCACGCTCGATCCCAGCAAGATCGACAAGACCATCGACGGCAATGAGATTCCCGCCCACACCGCCGGTCGCGTGGTGCTTGGTGTGGACACAAAAGGGGCGTTCGCGGCCTCCGGCGGAGCGGATGCGGTGGTGCGGGCGTGGGACCTGGCCGAGCGCGAGTCGGGTGGTCTATCCAAGGTCGGTCGCGGTCACGCAGGCGCCGTCGTCGATCTCGCGTTGAACGTCTCGGGCACGCGGGTGCTGACCGGTGGTGCCGACGGCAACGCGCGACTGTGGGAGGTGAGTGATCGTGCGCGGCTACGCGAGATCGCCGTGATGCCGGTCCACAAGGGGAAGGTGCAGGTGGCGATCAGCCCCGACGGTCGCTACGGCGCGACGGCCTCCGAGGACGGGATCGTGCGGCTGTGGCCTGCGGACGGCGCGGGCCCCGAGCTCGCGCACAAGGACTACCCCGGCCACACCGCTGAGGTGAACGAACTGGTGTTCGGGCCCGACGGCACCGTGCTGGTCTCGGTGTCGAACGACAAGACTGCACGTGTGTGGCGGATGACCGAGGACCCCGCCAAGGACGTCGTGGTGATCGTCCAGGAGGATCTCGTGAAGCATGCCGCAGTCGGCCCGCAGTCGCGGTGGCTGATCACGGCGACCATTGGCCAACTCAACCTCTGGGACCTCCACAAGCCGAACCCCGCCCAGCAGACCCTCCCGCTCGAGGGCCACGAGTCCGACATTCGCTGCGTCGCGATCAGCCCTGATGGGCGTTGGGCGGCCTCTGGCGATGCGAACGACCGCGTCGTGCTGTGGGATCTATCGACCGGGGACGTCAAACAACGCCGGCTCAAGGCGCACACCGAGAGCGTGAATGCTCTGGCCTTCAGCTCCGACGGCCGGTGGCTGGCCAGCGCCGGTCGCGATCGCAGGGTCCTGGTCTGGCGTTTGACGAGCAAGCACCCCGAGGATGATCCGATCACGCTCGAAGGCCACGCGTCCGGCATCGGTCAGCTGGCGTGGAGCGCCGACGGCAAGTGGCTGTACAGCGGAGACAACGCCGGTGCGGTGCGGGCCTGGCCGGTCGACCGCGCCGATCCGGCGGCCGAAGTGATGGTCCTCGACGGTCACACCAACGTGCTTTCCGGACTCGCAGTCGTGGGCGATGGATCGGCGTTCGCGACCACGAGCTACGATGGTGCCGTCCGCATCTGGCCGTTGCATCCCGAGGGCCTGCGCGAGGTCGCGTGCGCAATGATCGGCCGCGACCTGACCGACGACGAGTGGTCGACGCACGTCGGCGGCAAGCCCAAGACGGTCTGCGATTAGTCGCCGGGCGGTCCGCGGTCACCCTTGCAGTCGCTCTCCCAGGGCGCGCACTTGAATCGCACGTGGATGTGCGAGAAGTGGTCGGCGGAGTGCTGCACGATCACGCGGCCATTGTTGCCCTTGGTCGGGTACTGGATCCAGGCGTCGAGTTCGGCCTTGGTCGCGCCCATGTTCTTGGCCGCGTCGTAGACATAGGGCTGCAAGATGATGTCGAGGAAGATCGCCTCCACGGCATCGGTCTTGATGAGTGCACGCATCAAGCCCCAGGTTGCGTACCAGTCGACCTCGTACCAAAACGGGCGACGCTCCTTCTGGCGACCGTCGCCGAGGTACTTGGTCTTGTACACACCCTTGAGCGTGGGCAGCCAGATGTCGACGTCGCGCCCGGCCTGATGGGACTTGTGGGGGTCGAAGTGGCCGCCGAGCTTCTTGCTCATGTCGGCGACGATCAAGTCTCCATCGTAGTCGACATCCTGGCGGAACGTGACGATGCCCTTGTGCAGATTTTTGATCATGTAGGCCGAGCCCCACATGATGTTCTCCGCCTTGCGCGTGTACGCGTCGTTCTTGGGCAGCTGGATGCCGCCCTCGAGGCGACCGCCGTTCGGTGTGCCCACCGATCGTGCGGTGTCCTTGATCGTGAGCTCGGCGATCGCTTGCCGGGGCTCGCGGGGCTTGTACGGCTTGGGATCGATCCACACGATCACCTTTTGGCCGGCGGCGACCTCGGTGACGGTGGGGTTGTACTCGCGCAGGCGAGTGATCTCGAGTCCGAAGCGTGTCGCCACTTGCGACCACCCTTCGCCGGCTTCGACCTCGTACTCGATGCACGTCTGAGGCAGCGGTCGCAGCCGCGGCTTCTTCACGATCAGGGTTTGGCCGCTGCGTGGCTTCTCCTGCGCTTCGCCCTTGCGCGAAGGCGGCTCGCAAGCCAGCGGGACGAGCACGGCATCGGGATCGATCAGGTTCCAGCTGACGAGGTCGGCCTCGTCGACACCGTAACGGCGGGCGATGTCGCCGAGCTTTTCACCAGGGATCACCGCGTGTTCGATTGCACCCTCGACGTCGGCCACGAGATCATCGGCGCCCGGCTCAGGGGTGCGGTCGCTGGGTCGAGGCCTGACGGGGGGTGGCACCTCGCCACCGTCGTCGTCCTCACGATCGTCGTCGGGGCTCGAGGTTCCCGCGTTGCTGTCGACCACCGCGACCTCGGTGGGTGTCGGCGGCTTGGGCCAAAAGACGACAGCGAGCGTGGCGGCGGCACCGACCACGACCACTCCCGTGATGCCCAGCGCAATCGCGGTCACGCCTCGTCGTGCGGCGACCTTGGCGCTCACCACCACGAACTCGCTGATCAGTCGGCCGTGGTCGTCGCCAGACGAGGGCGGAGGACTTGCGAGCCAGCGCTTGGCTTGGCGAAGCTCGTCTCCGCCCAGCACCAGACGGTTCGGTCGATCGGCGGCATCCCACTGTTCGGCGTATCGCTGCAGCTTGGCCTGGACGTCGCGCCAGCGGCGATGGGGCCCCGAGCCGCGAACGATGGGCCCGGTGCCGCTGATCTCGATCGCGGGACCCGTCGACTCCGCAGCGGTCACCCTCAGGATCTGCAGCAGGAACGGACCGACGTAAAACCTGTCGTCTTCGCTCAGCGTCACCGGCTGCGCGACCCGCTTGCCGCCCATCCAGGTGCCGTTGGTGGAGCCGCGGTCGATCAACACCACGGCGCCATTGCTGGGCTCGAGCACGCAGTGCATCGACGACACCCCAACCCCATCGAGCACGACCGCGTTGCTGGCATCGCGGCCAATGCCGACCTGCGCCTGCGCGAGCGCAATGGTGCGGATCGAACCGTCCTGAGCCGTGACGCGGAGGCTATGCATTCGCGGGTGCGTGGCCCAGGGCGGTCGAGCGAGTTGGCCTCGGTGCCGGCGGGCGGATGGTCGGAACGCTAGAACGTGTGCGACGGGAGCTTGAAGTCCGAGTTCTTGGGGAACTTGGCTTTGCTCTCGACGGCCGCCTTCACACAATCCCGGGTCTCTTCGGCGAGCGAACCGCCTCCGGATTTCGAGACCGAGTTCACCCTCGCGCGGCCCTCTGCGGTGATCTTGTAGGTGACGTTGATCTTGATGGGCAGCGGTCCTTTGCAGCTCTTGACCGCACCGCTGGCCTTGGTGATGCCCTTGAGAATGTCTTCCTCGGACAAGACCTTCTTGATCTCATCCCTCGCCGGCTTGGGATGGGGCTTGAGCGGGACGATCTTCTCGGGGGTCTCCGGGACCACCTCGGGCTTTGGCGGGGTCTCGGGCTTGATCTCCGGCGGGACGATCTCGGGAGTTGGCGTTGGCGTCGGCGTCGGCTCGGTGAGCTTGGGGCCGCTGGGCTCGGGATCCTTCACCGGATCGGCCGGCTTGATCTCGGGCTTCGCGTCAGGCTTGGCCTTGGCCTCGGCCACGACCGCTGCATCCTCCGGGGGGTCTCCGAGCAAGAAATACGCCGCGAGTCCGCCGCCTCCGACTGCGATGATGGCCCCGAACACGAGCATCAAGACGAAGCCGACCTTCGAGCGCTGCTCGACCGCGAACACCGTGGCGTCGGGATTGCGCGTGGCGTCACCGAACGCCGGCGGCCGCGTGTCGGGGCCCTGCGGATTGGTCTGCGGCGCGCCGCGTCCGGGCGGATACGTCGACACCGGCGGGTTGCGGGTGATCACCGCGCCGCCGCCCTGGTGCAGGACATCCTGACCCATCCCGTCCATCATGAACGTGGCTTCGGGACGGTCGTTGACCATGGCCGGCGGCGTGCTGCCGTTGCCCCACTGCGCGCCCAGCCGAATCGTGCCGCCTGGCTCGATCGGCATCGCCGCGTTGGGATCGAGCATCATCGTTCCACCGCGCGCTTCGGGCGGCTGGCTCTGAGAGATCGGTGTGGCGCCGTTGCCCATCCACATCGTCGCGCCGGGGCCGTCGGCCATCTGCGTGCCGCGTGCCATCAGCGGTGGCCCCACGTCATGACCGCCGGAAAGCCGGCCATCAGGCCCGACCGCCGAGATCGCGGCCTCGAGCTCGACCATGCTCTGGTAGCGGTCGTCGGGCCGCTTGGACAAGGCCTTGACGATGATCGCCTCCACGATCGGCGAGATCTTCGCATCGGGTGCCATCGTCGACGGCAGCGTCAGTGGCTCGGTCAGATGCCGACTGAGCACGCGCATGAAGTTGTCGCCGTCGAACGGCACCTGTCCGGTCAGGAACTCATACAGGCAGATCGCGGCGGCATAGACGTCGGTGCGTCCGTCTGCGGGATCGCCCATCGCCTGCTCGGGGGCCATGTACTTGGCAGTGCCGAACACCGCGCCGGTGCGCGTCAGCCCGCCGCCCTCACCACTTTCGTCGGTGACCTTGGCGATGCCGAAATCGAGGAGCTTGATGAAGTCGCGTCCGTCGGATCGCTTGACCAGGAAGCAGTTCGCCGGCTTCAGGTCGCGGTGGATGATCCCGCGGGCATGCGCGGCCGTCAGCGCGCGCACGATCTGGAGCATCAGCTCGCGGGCTCGCGCCCAGGGAATCCGTCGCTCGCGGCGGAGCAACTGCGAGAGGTCTTCGCCCTCGAGGTACTCCATCGCGAAGAACACCGAGCCGCCTGGCACCGGGCCGAAGTCCACGATGTCGACGATGTTCTCGTGGGAGATCATCGAGGCGGCGCGCGCCTCTTGAAGGAACCGGTCGACGTGGGTCTGCTCGCGGCACAGCTCGTGCTTGAGGACCTTGAGCGCGACCTTCTTTCGTAGCGTGATGTGCTCGGCGAGAAACACCGAGCCCATGCCGCCGTCGCCGATCATTTTCAGGACGCGAAACCGTTCGTTGAGAACGGTCCCGACCAGGTCCTCCGGGCGATGCCACCCTCCGCCGGCGCCTTGGGGCTGATCAGTCATCCAGGATGCGCCATGGTAACCGAGAAAACGCGCGGGGTCGCCTCGGCGGTCTGGTGCCGCGGTTGGCAGGCCCGCATCGGGGATGACCAGCAGCTTGGTGGGGCTCTCGCTCGTCGACCGACGCGGCGTTGGGCCTACACGCGACAGGTGGCGCTAAACGCTCGACCCACCGCGTCCGCGCGAAAATCGGCGACCACCGTGAGATCCGATCCCTCGGCCCGCCCTCGTAGCGTACAGGTGCCTGGCGGTCCGTCTGGCAACACATGGGCTGCGGCCCGCAGGAGCGCCGCGTCGAGTTCTGCCGGGCCGTCCCCGTGTGCCAAGCCGTCCTTCGCGGCGCGCGCGGCCCGGGCTGCACGCCCGACCAGGATCCGACCCGCCAACCCCGGCCCGTCGAGCTTGGCAACCATCGGTGCCCCGACGGCGAGCACGCGCTCACCACCTGGTTCAGCGCCAAGGACGGTGATTCCCGAATCGACCATCGTCCGCATCGCGTCGACCGCCATCGAGGCGCGAACCGGGAGGTTGCGGCCGCTGCCTCGCCCGAGCTGTGGTGTCCACGACGCGGGCCCGACGACTGCCCCCGCACGCCCGAACGCATCGCCGAAGGTCCCGTCGCGGCGCAGCGAAGCGCCAAGCATCGCCGCGATCGCGAAGACCGCGGGGCCGAACACCACGCGCGGACCCACGCGGGTCGTCTCGCACGCCAGCACGATCTCGTTGGCCGCGGCACACAGCCACTGCGTGACCGGGTTTCCCCGCAGTTCGACCCACGCCGAAAGCGGAGCGTTTCCGGCATCGAGGAGCTCTGCATCGAGCGCGACGATGATCGGCGTGTGCATCGCGGCACCGAGCGCGGCGAGCTCGGCGTGGACTGCCAGATCATCCGGGGCGTCGGTCACGAACACCGCGTCCACGGGCGCCCGCTCGAGCGTCCGTCGCAGCGCGTCGATACGGTGGTCGGTATCGGTGTCGAGCAACTCGATGGCCAGCTTCGCGTGTCCAGGCGACTCGCCGAGCACGAACTTGAGCCCACGCCAGCTCGTCTCGATGGCGGCCGCGGGTTGGTGGCCGAGCGCGTCGGCGGCGGTCGCTTCGATCGCATCGAGGATCAGCGCCGATGCCCGTTGGCTGGCGCCGGTGGGCTTGACGACGCCACCGGGCGTCGGCTTGCGCATCGCGCCGACGAACGCATCGATGCTGCTGCGTGCGGCTGCCACGGTGTCGGGCTGCGGTAGCTCGGCCTGGGCGAAGATCGCGTCGATGGCGGAGCCGCCTCCGCTGGTGCTGCTCGGCGCTGGGGGCACCACGGCGGGCGAGCCCACGGATGCGGCCGTGGGTGGCGGCTCGAGGGCGATCAGCGCCTGAACCAGCGCGCCTTCGCCGACCAAGGTCCGTACTCGGTCGATCGCTTCGGTCAGTCGGATCGCGGCCTGCGGGCGGACCAACGACGTCGCGACCTCCGCGAGGCTGCGCAGCGGTTCGTGCTCGGCCCACACATCGGCGACGCGCAAGGCCCGGGCGCTCGACAACTTCAGGTCGTAGCGGCGTGACGGCGCGCTCCCGAGTCGGTCGGCCACCTCCACCACGGCATGCAGTTCGAGCCGCGCCATGACGTCGGCCATGCGTTCGCCCGACACCGTGATGCGGTCACCCTTGGGGCTCCCAGAGAACCGACCGACGAACAAAAAACGCAGGGTCTCGAGCATCGTCGCTACCGTAACACTGGGAGGCCGCGGTTTGGCGACCTCAGACCCATCACTCGGCCGAGTCGATCATGTTGCCGCTGCGCTGGGAGCCCTCGGCGTCGATGCAGGTGACCTCGAAATCCCGGATGCCCACCGGCGCACCGAAGATTTTGCGCGCCGCGAGCGTGCCCCGCGTGACGCGACAATGCTCGAACGACTCGCCCGCATCGCCGACGACGTCGGCAAAGGCAGCCACGACGCCGGTCTCGTCGTACTCGATCCAAAAACGGTACACGTGCCGATCACTGCCCAGGTCGACCCGCCAACGGTCGGGCGCAAGGCGCTCGTACGTCATCTGGAAGTGGTCACGCGACTTGGCAGAGAATGGTCCGCGCTCGCCGTCGCGGTCCGACATCGCCCACCACAGCCTGACGTCGGCGATCTCGCGGGGGTTCTCGATCGGCGTCCATGCGTCCAGCGCGATCTCGAAGTTCGACTTCCCGAAGTTGCGGGTGATGCGAACGAGCTCGGTGTGCTGCAAGGTGGCGGTGGAAAGTGCCGCGGCAGGGGTCTGTTCGTTGGGGATCGTCCCCACCGATCCGACCGGCGGATCCTCGCCTTGGTGAGGTCCGTTGGTGTCTGTCCCGCTCGGCGGGCAGCCGCACCCGAGCCCCGCCAGGCAGAGCATGCGAACCTGGACCAGACGCAAAGGCACGGGAACGTGACGGTACTGCGCTGGGTCGAGGTTGCAAGCCCCGGCGGATCCATGTGTGAGCGGTCGCACGGATTCAGCTAGCATCGCCGCTGATGCCCGTCACTCTGCCCTTTGGAACCTGGCCCTCGACTCTGACGCCCACGGTGATGGCCGCTGGAGCGAGGCGAATCTCGGCGCCGGTCTTCGTTCGCGAGCCGGGCGGTGGTCACGCGATGGTGTGGGCCGAGTCTCGCCCGCTCGAGGGTGGTCGCACCACGCTCGTGCGTCGCTCGGCGTCGGCGGTCGTCACCGAGGAGCTTGCCGCGCCCTGGGACGTTGGGACCTGTGTTCGTGAGTACGGCGGCCGTGCCCACGTGGCGTGGGACGACGGCCTCGCGTTTGCGCTCGACTCTCGAGGTGGTCGCCTCGCGTGGCTCGAGTGGAACCATCCGCATATGCCTTGGGACGCCGCGGGTGTCTTCGTCGCCGACGTCGCGTGCTCGCGCTCGACTGAAAAGCTGCCACCATCGCAGGCGATGTCCGACCCGCGTGAAGCACAGCCCGACGAGTCCACCAACCCGATCTCGGCTGCGCTCGGACTCGCTGGGCTCGAGGACGCATTGCGTCGCGATCTGGAGCTGCTCGACTATCCTCGCCGGCCCTGGCTGATGCCGCGCCAGGGCCCCGAGGGCCAGGTAGTCCACGATGTGATCGTGATCGGTGGTGGCCAGGGTGGTTTGGTCACGGCGTTTGGGTTGCGCCGCGAAAAGGTCGAGCGGGTGCTGGTGCTCGACGACCGGCCGCTGGATCGCGCCGGACCGTGGCTGAACTTCGCGCGCATGGTCACGCTGCGTACGCCCAAGTACTTGACCGGCCCCGACCTCGGGATCCCGAACCTGACGATCCTCGCGTGGTTCGAGGCTCAACACGGCCGCGGCAGCTGGGCGAAGCTGGGGCTGGTGCCCAAAGAAACCTGGGCCGGCTATCTCGCCTGGTATCGCCGGGTGCTCGAGATCCCCGTGCAGGCCGACACGTTGGTGACGCGCGTCGGGCCCAGCGACGTGCCGGGCTTGCTGGTCGTCGATGCGCGGCGCGGCGGTGTCGACGAGCGGCACTTCGCGCGTCGGGTCGTGCTCGCCACCGGTATCGATGGCTCTGGCGCGTGGGATGTGCCCGCGATGATCACGGACTCGATTCCCCGCGACCGCTGGGCGCATACCCGCGAAGACATCGACTTCGCGGCGCTCGTTGGCAAGCGCATCGGGGTATTGGGCGCCGGCGCGTCGGCATTCGACAACGCCTCGGTGGCTCTGGAGCACGGCGCCGAGGCGGTTCACCTGTACTTTCGACGCAAGCAACTCGTCGACACCAACGCCTACCGCTGGGCGGAAACCGTCGGGTTTCTCCGCCACATGGGCGACCTGCCTGATCCCGACAAGTGGCGGTTCATTCGGCAGATCGTGCGGATGGGCCAGCTGCCGCCGACCGACACGCTGCGCCGCGCGTCGTCGCATCCGCGATTCCACATGCACCCCGGATCGCCGTGGGAGCGCCTGGAGATGCGTGGCGACACGATCGTCGTCACGACCCCCACGGGGACCGACGAGCTCGACTTCGTGATCGTGGGCACTGGGTTCATCACCGATCTTTCACGTCGCCCCGAGCTCTGCGCGTTGTGGCCCGACGTCGCCTTGTGGCGCGATCGCTACGAGCCGCCCGAGGCCGAGCGTCACGAAGATCTGATGCGCCACCCGTACCTCGGATCAGGCTTCGAGTTCACCGAAAAGCGCCCTGGAACGGCACCTTGGGTGACCCAGATCCACAACTACACCTTCGGCGGCTTGCTCAGCCTGGGCTTTGGCGGTGCGAGCATCTCGGGGATGAAATACTCGGTGCAGCGATTGGTCGGTGCGATCACGAGATCACTGTTCATCGAAGACCGCGACGCCCACTACGCTGGGCTGTGCGGCTTCGACGAGAAGGAGTGGTAAGTCGCCGCGAGCAGCCAGCGATCAGCCAGCGATCAGCCAGCGATCAGCCAGCGATCAGCTGGTGAAATTCACGGACACCGTAGCGTCCAGATCCGAGATTGGTCGCGGCGACCTTGGCCCGAACGTCTTTTCGTCGAAACTCGCGCGAGATCTGCGACAGCGGGCCACGCGAGACTGCGCTCGCCGTGGTCTCGCCGCTGACCTGGGTCGGATCGCCCAGTGCTGCGCGTAGAGACTGGTCGCGTCGGGCCACGTAGCCCACCGCGCTGGCGGCATCCGTCATGCTTCCCGAGCCCTCGAGGGCGACGAGTACGCCGTCGGGTGCGAAATCGAAGGACACCTCATCAAAATCGGCCGCGCCGGCGAGCGCGGTGGCGGGCACGTCGGTGCAGCGCAACGCGACCTTGCGGCCAGCCGCACACAACAGGCCGTGTTCGACCGCCCACGTGTCCACGTTGGTGCGGGTGGTCTTGCCGAGCTCGAACGCGAGCGCGACGTGGGAAAGCGCCGAGCCCTCGCCGCCAAGTGCGACGAGGGTCTCGTTGCGGACTCGCATCCGATCTTCCGCGGTCATCGGAGGCCCGTCGAGCGGGCAGGCTCCCATGCCGGGGATGTACCGCAGCAGCGGTCGTCCGAAAT